>NZ_KV826415.1:0-110893 GCF_001835905.1 Corynebacterium sp. HMSC034E11 | reverse complement strand
CTCGATGCCGTCGAGCGAGTCGTGGTCCTTCCAGTACAGGCCAAGCACGTTGATCTCGCCAGAACCAATGATGCGCAGGTCCTTGCCAGCGGTGGCGTTGTACTGGGCCTGGTAGTTGATGGTCTGGAACTTCGAAATCTCGATCTGACCTTCGGTCTGTGCTGGGTTGACCTGCGGGTACTCGGAGAAACGCACGATATCGAGCTCGATGCCGGCCTTCTGGGCTTCGTCCGCGAAGACACTCCAGGCCTTCTGGTCTGCGTCGGTGGTGCCGATCTTGACGGTCACAGCGTCGCCATCAGCACTGCTTGTCGACGACTCCGTTTCCGACGAGCACGCCACCAAAGAGGTTGCGGCGATGACAGAGGCTGCCGCCGCTGCGAGAAAACGCTTGGTACGCATGAACTACGCGCTCCTTATTACTTCTTGTGCTTACTTGTTCTGCAGAATTACTTCTTGTGCTTACTTGTTCTGCAGACGGTCAAGGATGTCGTTGAGTTCCTTCTGGTCGCGGTAGACCGGAACCGAGGTGCCCTTGGAGTCCTTGGCGGTAGCTTCAGCAACCTCCGGGGTCTGCCACAGCTCGACCAGCTTGTTCAGCGTTTCATCGGAAATGTCCTCGGAACGAGCAGCGAACACGTTGATGTACGGCTCTGCTTCCTTGGACTCCGGATCGTCCTCGAACACGGCCAGGCTCGGCTCGATGCCTGCGCGGTCCAGCCAGGTGTTGTTGATGATGGCCGGCTTGCCCTCGTTGTAGGCATTCGGCGTCTGGGATGCGTCGACCGGGGTGACGGTGACCTTGGACTCGTCCTTGTTGATCTCGGCCGGGGTCGGGGTCAGCGGGTCAGCGACGTTGTCGTTGAGGGTAAGCAGACCGGCCTGAACCAGCACGTTGATGGCGCGGCCCTGGTTGGACGGGTCGTTCGGGATAGCGACGGACTGGCCCTCGATGCCGTCGAGCGAGTCGTGGTCCTTCCAGAACAGTGCGAGCGGGACGATCTCGGTGGAGCCGACAACCTTGAGGTCGTTGCCGGAAGCAGCGTTGTACTCGGCGAGGTACTTAATGTGCTGGAACTTGTTCACGTCCAGCTCTCCCTGTGCGAGCGCCTCGTTGACCGGGGAGTAGTCGGAGAACTGCACGATGTCGAGCTCGATGCCGTTGTCAGCTGCGAGCTGCTTGAATACAGTCCAGGCCTCCTGGTCGGCCTCGGTGGTACCGATCTTGACGGTGACGTTCTCGCCGTTTGCGGCGGTGGTCTCGGTGGCGTCGTTGGACTCGTTGGAGCAAGCGACCAGGCCGGTGGTGGCGAGCGCTGCAGCAGCAACGGTTGCGAGGGTGCGCTTGATACGCATGATGTCTCCTTGTTTATTGGGAAAGTTTGACGGGTGAGAATCTAGCACCCTATGTACCGCTTAGTCTATTTTTTAGAACAAAGCAGTTTGCGCTTCTATGCCTGGGCCAATAAAAGCGCAGCTTGTCCGATGTTGTGCAACGCCGTTCGAAGGTGGTCTGACTCTGCGTTCGCATCCAACTTCATCGTGCAGTCCAGGTCGCGGCATACCCAAAGAAGGTGCCATGCAAGATCGTCCCAATCTGGTGCGCCGGTGACGAAAGTACATCCATTTTTGGTTACCTCTAGGTCGGTGCGATAGGGAGGGGGGATCCGTTCGGCCACCAGATCGGGTGAGCTTTCCAGCTCCACACGGATGACGCAGGGATAGCGTTTTGCGATATCGCTGCTGAAGTCCGGGGGTGGTGGAACCTTCGGGGTGAAACCCCAGCATGTTGTCTGTGCGTTGCTTATTCGGTCGAGGCGAAAAGTGCGCCAGTCGTCTCTGCTTTTGTCAAATGCTTGGAGGTACCAGAGCTCGCCTTGGGTCATGAGCCGGGCTGGTTCAACTTCCCTCGTGGATGATGTGCCGTTGGGCTTGCTGTAGGTGAAACGTACGAGCGTGTGGTCCCGCTGTGAAGTGGCGAGTTGGGTGAGTAGTTGTAGTTCGACGGTCGGGCGCTCATGGGGGAGCGCCGTAGTTGCGTTATCAACCGCTGATGCTAGGGCTCGCAGGTGGGGCGGCAAGATGTGATCAATTTTGGCCAAGGCACGAAGTGCGGCGGTTCCAGCGTTGTCGGTGCCGTTCAGGGCCATCATGCGCAGACTCGCGACGAGCGCGACGGCCTCGGTGTCGTCGAGGAGTAGGGGCGGTAAATGGCGACCAGTGCCCAATTGGTAGCCTCCCTCGATCCCGCTGCTGGAATTGACCGGGTAGCCCATATCGCGCAACCGCGCGATATCGCGGCGCACTGTGCGCTCTGTGACGCCGAGCTCAGAGGCGAGGGCGCTTGCTTGCCACGTGGTTCGCGCTTGCAATAGTCCCAAAAGCTGGAGCACGCGCTGCGTCGTATTTGCCATGCAGTCATTCTTCTCCATACTGCGGACAAAAGCTGTCCTCAACGGGGCTTAGGGTTCCGGTTGGAAAGTGATCAACAGGAAGAAATACCGATGTATTTTCCGCGCAAAGACAATGAGCTAGACACGCTTTGTAACTATCTTGACGTGCAGTTAGATGCGCTGCGGGCTAGCGCGTTTGGGCTTGACGACGATGCTGCGAGGCGCACTCCACTCCGCAGTGCGCTGAGCATTAGCGGACTGCTCAAACACGTCACGTTTGTCATGGTGAGGTCGCTTTTCGGTGCCGGTGTTGCCGGGTATGAACACTCACAGGCCGACTTTGCAGCCAGCTTTACGCCGACTGCCGAAGAGACGCTGGATCGCATCTTGGAACGCTTCGATAGCGTGCGAGCTGACTATATGGAGATGTGTCGCGGCGGTGACCTTGAGGCGGAACTGCCGGTGGGGCCGTTCCCGTGGTACGGCATGGATGAGCCGCAGGTAGCTAAGTTGCGCTACATCTATGTGCATGCGGTGGAGGAGTTCGCCCGCCATGCCGGGCATGCGGACATCATTCGGGAGCAGATTGACGGTGCGCAGGCTGCAGAGTTGCTTGCGGCGATCGAGGGGTGGGAACCGAACGAATACATCACCCCTTGGAGTAACTAGCACACAGTTTCGAACGGTGGTAGCGTTCCCGCTATGAGGTTCAACGGGGGAGCGCCACTGTCGTGGTCGCGGCTCGAACGCATCCTCTCCGGCCGCCCCGGCCCGGAGCCGGTGCCGGTCGGTCACACCGGCACGCCCGCAGGCGCCGCGTACGGCAAGGCGGAGCCAGCGCCCCCGCCGCAAAAACAATGCCTATCGACGATACCGTTCGCCGAGCTGCACACCGTCAGCTCGTATAGCTTCCTCGGCGGGGCGAGCGAACCGGAGGACTTGGTGGCCCGGGCCGTTGAGCTGGGACTGAGCGCGGTGGGGCTGCTGGACCGGGACGGATTCTACGGCGCGGTGAAGTTCGCGGAGGCGGCCGCCGCGGCCGGGCTGGACACCGTCTTCGGGGCGGAGCTGACGTTGGGTGACACCGTCCTGCCCGTGATCGCCCGCGGGCCGGAGGGGTACAAGCGACTCTCCCACCTGATGGCGGACGCGCACATGGCCACCCGGGAAAAGGACAAGGTGGCCTATCCGCCGCTGGAGCTCATCGGCGACCAGCTGGGCGGCACCTGCGTCGTGCTCGCCGGCTGGCAGTGGGTCGATGAAATCGACCACCTGGTCGAAACCTTTGGCCAGGACAATGTGGTGCGAGAATATGAAGTTTCGATGACTCCTGAAGACGCTGACCGGCACGCAATGCTCGATCGTTTTGATCACCTCCCCGCCATCGTCACCGCGATGCCGGCGGCAGCCACGCGTGAGCAGGCGAGGTTGGCTGCGGCGAAGCGTGCGCTGGCTCGCAGAGAAGCACTTGCACAAGCATACGGGGACTTGCATCCGATGGGGGCGAACTGGCTGCGCTCTGGCGAGCAGCTCGAACGCATGCTGCCGGGATGCAAACACATGCTGGATTACAGCGTTGAGTTGGCAAAGCAGTGCGCGTTCACGCTGAATCTTGTCGCGCCTGAACTGCCGCGCTACCCAACGCCAAGCGGGCGAGACGAGATGGATCATCTGCGGGATCTGACGTTGGCGAGCGCGCAGTTCCGGTACGCGACGCGGAGTGCGGATGTGCGCAACCAGGCGATGAAGCAGATCCGCTACGAACTGAGCGTGATTGAGGAGCTGAACTTTCCCGGCTACTTCCTGATCATTTACGACCTCGTGGATTTCTGCGCGAAGCAGAACATTTTGTGCCAAGGACGTGGTTCGGCGGCGAACTCGGCGGTGTGTTTCGCCCTCGGGATCACGAATGTCGAGCCGATCGAGGCAGGCCTCCTGTTCGAGCGTTTCCTCTCGCCTGACCGCGACGGCCCGCCGGATATTGACCTAGACATTGAGTCAGGCCGGCGAGAGGAGGTCATTCAGTACGTCTACGACACATATGGGCGCGACAATGCGGCGCAGGTAGCTAACGTGATTACGTACCGCACGAAAGGGGCGGTCCGTGATGCCGCGCGTGCGCTCGGATACGCACAGGGCGCTGCGGATAGTTGGTCGAAGGGGCTTTCAGATCCGCCCGAGGCTGTGGAGCAACTTGCAGCGCAGTTCAAGGGGCAGCCGCGTCATCTGGGCATTCACTCTGGTGGCATGGTGATTTGTGACCGTCCCATCGCCGACGTCGTCCCCGTCGAATGGGCGCGCATGGCAGATCGCTCGGTGGTGCAATGGGATAAAGATGACTGTGCCTCCGCTGGCCTGGTCAAGTTCGACCTGCTGGGGCTCGGCATGCTCGAAGCGCTGCACCACATGGTGGATCTCGTGGAGGAAACCACAGGCCGCAAGGTGCATTTGTGGGAGCTTTCGCTTGACGACGACGCCGTGTACGACATGCTTTGCCGCGCCGATTCCGTCGGCGTGTTCCAGGTTGAATCGCGCGCACAGATGGGCACGCTGCCTAGGTTGAAGCCGCGCAGGTTTTTCGACCTGGTCGTGCAGGTGGCCTTGATCCGCCCTGGTCCAATCCAGGGTGGTTCGGTGCATCCGTACCTGCGGCGGCGCGACGGGCTAGAGCCGGTCGTGTACGACCATCCGGTGCTCGAGCGATCCCTTGGCAAAACACTGGGGATCCCGCTGTTCCAAGAGCAACTCATGCAGATCTGCGTCGACGCGGCAGGGTTTTCTGGCCGTGAGGCGGATGCGCTTCGGCGCGCGATGGGATCGAAACGCTCGCCGGCGAAAATGGCGGCGTTGCGCGCGCGGTTCTTCGAAGGCTGCTGGACTACTAACCAGATCGGCGAAGAGGTAGCAGAGCGGCTGTGGCAGAAGATCGTGGCGTTCGCCGCATACGGGTTCCCGGAATCGCACTCCCAGTCGTTCGCCTCTTTGGTGTACTTCTCCGCCTGGTTTAAATGCCACTACCCGGCGCAGTTCTGCGTGGGATTGCTGCGGGCGCAACCGATGGGGTTCTACTCACCACAGTCGCTGGTACAGGACGCACGCCGGCACGGGGTAGAGGTACTGCCAGTGTCGGTCAACGCGTCGGGGCGCGAGGCGCGCTGCATTGATTCCTCAACGATCCGGATGGGGCTCGGGCTCGTCCGTGGCTTAGGTGCGGATGCCGCTGACCGGATCGAAGCAGCGGCACCGTTTACCGATATTGCGGACCTATCGCGCCGGGCTGACCTGAGCGTCGACCACGTCGAGGCGCTCGCGCGGGCGGGGGCGTTGGACTGCTTTGAGGTGTCTCGTCGACAAGCATTGTGGCAAGCGGGTATCGCTGCCACGGAACGCCACGGCATGCTGCCCGGATTATCGGCGATCTCGGCGCCGGCGCTGCCTGGCATGAACTCGTTCGAACTCATGGTGGCTGACATCGCAGCCACAGGGGTGACCCCGGAGCTCATGCCAGTAGAGATGGTGCGCGAATCGCTGGAGGAGCGAGGCGTTATTCCGGTTGCACAACTGCTGCATGGCGTGGAGGACGGCACTCGCGTGCGCATCGCCGGAGTGGTGACGCACCGCCAACATCCGGTCACTGCAGGTGGTGTGACATTTTTGGGAATGGAGGATGAAACCGGGCTGGTCAACGTGGTTATCTCAGTCGGGTTGTGGAAGAAGCAACGCGTCCTTGCCCGCACTGCGAAAGCGCTCGTCGTACGCGGGATTGTGCAAAATGCTTCCGGGGCAGTGTCCGTGGTGGCGGACCGGTTCGAACCGTTGGAGGTAGGGGAGCTGCTCTCCCGGGGATCGAGGGACTTCCGATGAATGCTTCGATGAGCCCTGTCATGAGCAAGGCCGTATCTGGGGCTGCTGGTAGCGTGATCGCCATGTCTGAAGCGCTCAGCGGAAGCCCTGAACATCACCCCGGACCAAACACTGCAGGTCCGAACACTGCAGTCCAGCCCACTACCGGCGTGCATAGCCCGGTGCAGCCTTTGCCGTCCTCGGTCGAGGAGATGCACAAAGTGTCGCCGAAGTTGATGTGGCCGATGCTGGTGTCGAATGCCCTGTGGACCATCGGCGTGTGCGGTGGCCTGTATTTGGCCTACCGCGAGTGGGGCTGGGGATTCCTGATCCCGCTGGGGATTTTCACGGTGATCTTCATCTGGCGCTTCTTCCTTATCCCGTACCAGGTCCGCAACATGGGCTGGCTGGAGACCGAGGTCGAACTGGTGCTGAGCACCGGCAAGATGTTCCACACGATCACGGTGATTCCGTACGGGCGCATTCAGTTCGTGGATGTGCAGTCGGGGCCGATCACACGTGCCCTGGGGCTGAAGGAGCTGACGGTGCATACGGCGTCGAATTCGTCCAACTCGGATCTGCCGGGACTGCTTGCGGCGGATGCGGATGCGTTGCGGGATCGCCTTGCGCTGAAGGCTCGTGAGCGGATGAGTGGGCTGTGACAAGCGGACGCGTATCGACGATTCCCGGCATGGAGGGCTACCGCCACGTCCATAGGCTCACGCCACTGTTGCGTGTGTGGACGTTCATGCTGGCTCTAGCGACACTCGCCCTGTTCAACTTCACCATGCCGATTTATCGGTGGATGCAGCGCGAAAACGTCGGCCCCACCGACATTGCATGGGCAGCCGCAGGCCTTGTGGCTGCGCTCGTGGTGATTTTCGCGGTGTCCCAGGTGTGGTGGCGTCGCAGCGGATTCAAGGTAGGCGACGAAGAAGTGGAGACCCGCCGCGGTGTGCTTACCAACCAAATCCGCACCGCGCGCTACGACCGTGTGCAGGCTGTTGACGTAGTCGAATCCTTTGCACCGCGACTGTTTGGGCTTGCCTCCGTGCGTATCGAGGCCGCAGGCAGTGCCAGTTCAGGTTTGGACATCACATACCTTCCGCGCGAGGAAGCAGAAGAGGTCCGCGCGCAGATCCTGGCCCGCATTGACGGGCCAGTAAAGCGTTCGCTTGAGAGCGCCGCCGCCGGGGCCGAATACGCACCGAACATGTTGGTGCCGCCGATCCCGATTCGCCGCTCGCTGATCGGCACCACATTGCAAATGTCGACCGTATTCACACTGGCGTGGTCGACGATTCCACTGTGGACGGATGTGACCGCCGCGGCGATCATCCCTGTTGTGGTGGGTTTCATGCCCCGCATTTGGCGCACGATCGACCAGTCGTGGCGCTTCAACGCGACGAAGGACGGGGAGGTGTTCCACTTGACGTATGGGTTGGCGAATCGTCGTCGGCAAGCAATGCCTCGCTCGCGTATCCACGCGGTGCAGTTGCGCCAGCCAATGTTCTGGCGCCCGTTCGGATGGTGGACGGTCTCTGTCGTGGCGGCGGGTTATGGCTCGGAACGTAACAAGCAAACCGGCACGTCGAAGATTCTGCCAGTGGGGACGTGGGAACAGGCGATGGCCGTGATCGATGCAGCCGGTCCGCTTACCGGCGCAGAACTGACCGATCTGGACAACGTAGATTTCCGCTCCCCGCGCAGCGCCCGGTGGATCTCGCCGTTCGACTGGAAACGTCAAACGGTCAAGGTCCGCGCCGACGCGGTCACGACAACGGCAGGGCGGATCGGCCGCTGGTACCAGATGGTGGACGTCCCACACATTCAGGAACTGACCTTCAACCAGGATCCGCTGCAGCGAAAACTTGGCCTGGCCAGCATTGACCTGGACCTGGTGCCCGGCGCCTTCAGCGTGACGTGTCGGGATTTGGAGGAGGACCAGGCGCGTGGGCTCGTCGATAAGCTGCGCGCCCGCGAGTTGCCGCCGCTGTCACAAAGCGCCGGGGAACCCGAGCTGGCGCCAGGCCTCGTAGATGGCGACTGACGCCGAGTTCGTCAGGTTCATACTGCGCCGCGACGGCAGCATCGGAATCCGCACCTGACGCGTAATCCGCGGGTGGGCGAGGTGCTCCTCCGGGATGCCGTTGGCCTCGTTGCCGAACAGCAACGCGTCGCCGTCCTGGTATTGCACCTCGTGGTAGTGGTGGTCGGTGTGCGCGGTGAACGCGAAAATGCGTGAGCCTTCCAACGCGTCGAAGCAGGCGTCGATGTTGGGGTGGATGACCACGTCTGCAAGATCGTGGTAGTCCAGGCCTGCGCGTTTGAGGTGTTTGTCGTCAAAATTGAAGCCGAGCGGCTCGACGAAATGCAGCTGCGCGCCGGTATTTGCCGCAAGGCGGATCGCCGCGCCAGCGTTGCCGCCAATGGCCGGATTGTCATAGATGATGTGGAGCACGCACAAGAGTCTAGGATTGGGGCCGTGACTGCGATCAAACTGGACGGAAAACTCTACCGCGAGGAGATTTTCGCGGACCTGCGCGAGCGCGTGGCGCGACTGAAGGAACAGGGGGTGACCCCGGGTCTGGCGACGGTGCTTGTCGGCGAAGATCCCGCTAGCCAGAACTACGTGCGTATGAAGCACAAGGACTGCGAAGAGCTCGGCATTGCCTCCATTCAGAAGCACCTGTCTGCGGAGACCACGCAAGAGGAGCTTGAGGCGGTTATCGACGAGCTCAACCGCGACGATTCCGTCACCGGCTACATCGTCCAGTTGCCGCTGCCGAAGCACCTGGATGAGAACCGGATCCTGGAGTTGATTGACCCGGACAAGGACGCCGACGGCCTCCACCCGGTGAACCTGGGCAAACTTGTCCTCAACGAGCCGGCGCCGCTGCCGTGCACCCCGAACGGCTCCATCAAGCTGCTCGAGCGCTTCGGCGTGGACCTCAACGGCGCGATCGTGTGCGTCATCGGCCGCGGCGTGACCGTGGGGCGCCCGATTTCCCTGATGCTGACCTCTCGCGATGTCAACGCCACCACCGTGCTGTGCCACACCGGCACCAAGGATCTCGCTGCGGAGACTCGCCGCGCGGACGTGATCATCGCTGCCGCTGGCAAGCCACACATGATCACCGCCGACATGATCAAGGAAGGCGCGGCGCTTCTCGACGTCGGCGTCTCCCGCGTCGACGGCAAAACCGTCGGCGACCTGCACCCCGACGTGTGGGAGAAGGCCGGTTGGGTCTCCCCGAACCCGGGCGGTGTCGGCCCGATGACGCGCACGTTCCTGGTGCGCAACATCGTCGAAAGCGCCGAGCGCCAAGCCGGCGTGAACCAGCAAGCAAACCAGGACGCGTAACAACGTGGGAAGCACCCGCATCCAGCTCCCTGGGACTTCGCTGCCACCGGGGTTGACGCTGGATAACCCTCACGACCGCGGCAACGCCCCGTCACGCCTGCCATTGTGGGCGCAGCGCGTCGGGGTTGCCCTGTTTGTTGTCGGGTTTGTCATTTCCGGCATCTTCGCCGCTACCGAGCACTGGCGTCGCGCCACGTTCACCCTTGGCGCGGCGCTGCTGTGGCTCACGCTGGTGCGCTTGACCTGCGACTCCAAGGTTATTGGTCTGGTCGCGGTGCGCTCCAAGCGTTTCGACGCCATGTTCACCACCGCCCTTGGCGCCACCATGATGTGGCTGTCCTGGTCGGTGGACGCGCTGGGGTCTTAACTCCTAGATCGCGTAGTCGCCGTAGCGTGACGCGATCTCGCGGGCGGGCGGGATTTCGTGGGTGAGTTTGATGAAGTTGCGCAGAATCCGGTCCATCTGACGTGCCTCCACGAGGAAGGCGTCGTGGCCGACGGGGGAGGACAACTTCGACATGGCTAGCAGGTTGCCCAAGTTTCGGGAGATGTGTTCCTGCTGGTGGTAGGGGTACAAAATGTCGGTGTCGACGCCGACGATCATCGTCGGCACGGTTGAGGATGCCAACGCCTTGTTCAGCCCGCCGCGGCCCCGGCCGATGTCGTGGCGGTTGAGGGCTTCGGTGAGGGTGACGTAGCAGGCGGCGTCGAAACGCTCGGTGAGTTTCTTGCCCTGGTGTTCCAGGTAGGACTGGACGGCGAAGCGCTGGTCGTCTTGGCGGAATGGCCCGAGTGGGTTTTCGCCGGTTTGGGCGGAGGTGCCGAAGCGCTCGTCGATTTCCAGCTCGCCACGGTAGGTCAGATGGGCGATGCGACGCGCGGCGGCGAGCCCGGCATCCGGCGACTGGCCGGTGCCGTGGTAGTCGCCACCCTGCCAGGCTGGGTCCTGGGTGATCGAGGTGATCTGCGCGGTTTGGATACCGATCTGCCAGGCGCTTGCTCGGGCAGACACGGCCAGCACCAGCGCGTAGTCGGCTTGCTCGGGGTAGAGCAGCGTCCACTCCAGAGTGCGCGCGCCGCCCATGGATCCACCGATGACCGCGTGGACGCGCCCAATGCCGAGACGGTCAAGGAAGGCGTGCTCGGCGTGCACCATGTCGCGGATCGTGATGGCGGGGAAGCGCGAGCCCCACACACCACCATCCGGGTGCTCGCTCGCGGGGCCGGTGGAGCCGTAACACGACCCGAGTGCGTTGGTGCAGATCACGCACCACTCGTCGGTGTCTAGCGCTTTGCCGGGGCCGATGGCTTCGGACCACCAGTCGGAGGCGTCACTGTCGCCGGTCAGGGCGTGTTCGACGAGGATGACGTTGTTGACGCCGTTGGGGTCGCCTTGCAGTGCGCCCCATCGTCGATAAGCAATGCGCGTATCCGCGATCACCTCGCCGGCCTCAGTGACAACATCGCCGATGGCGACCGTGGCGAGCTGCCCTTCAGGAGCCAGCATTTAGACCGCCGCGAAACCGCGCTCGAGGTCCGCGATAATGTCCTCGACATCCTCGATGCCGACAGACAAACGCACCGTGGCCTGCGTAATACCAGCGCGGGCAAGACCCGCAGCGTCCGACTGGGAGTGCGTTGTCGACGCCGGGTGCACCACCAGCGAGCGCACGTCGCCGATGTTGGCCAGGTTGGAGTGCAGCTTCAGCGCGTCGATGAACTTCCACGCGTTCGTCTTGTCATCCTGATCGCCCGCGATGTCGAACGACAGCACCGAACCGGTGTACTTCAGACCCAACTTGTCCTTCGTCGCCTTGTACGGCGAATCGTCCAGGCCTGCGTAGTTGACCTTGGCCACCTTGTCATGGCCCGCGAGGAACTCCGCCACCTTCAGCGCGTTTGCATTGTGCTTCTCGACGCGAAGCGCCAACGTATCAATACCCTGCAGCGCAACCCACGCGTTGAACGGCGAGATCGCCGCACCCGTGTCGCGCAGCAAACCGGCGCGGGCACGCAGCGCAAACGCCGGGGCGCCCAGGTCCGCGTACTTCAGACCGTGGTACGCCGGATCCGGGGTGGTGAACAGGGGGAAGACGTCCTTGCCGTCGCGCTGGACGGTCCAATCGAACTTGCCGCCGTCGATAATCGCACCACCAATCGCAGCGCCGTTACCGGTGTAGAACTTCGTCGTGGACACGACCACGATGTCCGCGCCCAACTCAATCGGCTTGACCAGGGCAGCAGTGGCCATCGTGTTATCGACGATCAACGGCACCTGGTTGTTATGCGCAACCTCTGCAAGCGCCGGGATGTCCAGCACGTCCGCGATCGGGTTGCCGAACGTCTCGCCGTAAAACGCCCGCGTGTTCGGCTGGACGGCAGCCTGCCAGCTTGCCGGGTCGTCCGGGTTTTCCACGAAGGTGAACTCAATGCCCAACTTCGGCAACGTGTGCTGGAACAGCGTCTCAGTGCCGCCGTAGAGGCGCGGGGAAGTAACAACGTGGTCGCCAGCCTGCGCCAGAGTAAGAATCGCAGCGGTCTCCGCAGCCATGCCGGAGGCGAACGCCGTGGCCGCCACGCCGCCCTCCAGCGAGGCGAGGCGGTCTTCGAGTGCCTGCTGCGTCGGGTTGGTCAGGCGAGTGTAAATCGGGCCTGCATCCGAAAGGTTGAAACGGTTCTCCGCGTGCTGTGCATCGTCGAACACGTAGCTGGTGGTCATGTAAATCGGCTGGTTACGAGCGCCGTAATCCTGGTCGACTTGCTGGCCCGCGTGGATCGAGCGCGTACCAAAGGACCATTCTTGTGCGTTGGAGTTGTCGTAGTTTCCCATGCGCTGCAATGTAGCCCGCTTGGTCTGTAGTTGTGTACCAAGCGGTCTATTTTGCGAGTTGAGGGGCTGAATAAAAATAGTGCAAATATCCCAGCTCGCGATCGTTCGACCTCCGATGCCGAGACAGGGGAGTAGAACTTGGCTACGTTTACTAAGCACGTCGCGCCCGTGACGTCTTAGTCGCGCCGTAGTTGAAGGAAGCCTCCGTGTCTGCTCAGCCTGCCGATCACGTCCGTGAAGACATCCGACTCCTAGGCCGGGTACTCGGCCGCGTGCTTGCTGAGCAGGAAGGGCAGGAGATCTTCGACCTGGTCGAATCCACCCGCCGCACCGCCTTCGACATCGCCCACGGGGACGCCACCCCGGAAGACTTGCTCGCAGTCTTCCGCGATATGGACATCACCAAAGTGAACCTCGTCGCACGCGCATTTAGCCACTTCGCGCTGCTGGCTAACTTGGTTGAGGATCTTGACGACGAGAAGGCCGCCGCACCGGTCTCACTGCGCACCAGCTTCGCGCACCTGAAAGACAGCGGCGTGGACGCTGACAAGGTCGCCGAACTCATCGCCGGGGCGCAGGTCTCCCCGGTGCTCACCGCGCACCCGACTGAGACCCGTCGCCGCACCGTCTTCGACACCCAGACCCACATCAAGCGCTTGCTGAGTGAACTCCACGCTGGTGCCGACCCGGCAGCCATCGAACGCGAGATGGAGCTGCGCATGACCCTGATGTGGCAGACCGCGCTGATCCGCATCGCCCGCCCGCGTCTTGAGGACGAGATTGACGTCGGCCTGCGCTATTACAAGCTCTCCCTGCTCGAGCAGATCCCGGCGATCAACCGCGCAATCCGCTACGAACTTCGCGACACCTTTGGCCGCGACCTTGCCCTCACCCCCGTGATGCGCCCCGGTTCCTGGATCGGTGGCGACCACGACGGCAACCCGTACGTGAATGCCGAAACGCTCACGTATGCCACCCGCCAAGCCGCCGATACTGTGCTCAGCTACTACATCGATGAGCTGGGTGAGTTGGAGCGCGAGCTGTCGCTTTCAGACCGCTATTCCACCTGCTCGGAGGAGCTTTCCCGGCTTGCGGATGCCGCCAACAACACCGCCGAGTCCCGCGTCGATGAGCCCTACCGCCGGGCCATTTTTGGCATCCGCCACCGTGTCGTCGCTACGCGCGAGTTGCTCGCTGGCTCGGTGACCACGGGCTCGCCGTATGCGGACCCCGGCGAGCTGCTTGCAGACCTGGACGTGATCGACGACTCCCTGCGTGCGCACGGCGGCGCAATCATTGCGGACGACCGGCTGGCGCGTCTACGCTCTGCCGTGACCACCTTCGGTTTTCACCTGTACACGCTTGACCTGCGGCAGAACTCTGAGTCCTTCGAGAAAGTCGTGGCCGAGGTACTGGGCGTTGCCGGCGTGTGCGATAACTACGCCGCGCTCGCTGAAGAGGACCGCGTGGAGGTACTCGTCGAGGAGCTGCGCACCCCACGTCCGCTGCTGCGCGCCGAAGCACTGCTTAGCGACGACACCCGCAAGGAAATGGGCATCCTCACCGCCGCCGCCCGCGCCGTCCGAGACTTGGGCCAGGGGGCGATCGCGCAGTGCATTATCGCCATGACCGGTGCCGTCTCCGACATTTTGGAGCCCATGGTCCTGCTCAAAGAGGTCGGCCTGAGCGACGTCAACGTCGTCCCGCTGTTTGAAACCATCGAGGACCTCGCACACGGCGCCAGCATCCTCGAAGATCTCTGGTCGCTGCCGTTCTATCGCGAACATCTGCGCGCCCGCGGTGACATCCAGGAGGTCATGCTCGGCTACTCCGACTCCAACAAGGACGGCGGCTACCTGCAAGCAAACTGGGCGCTTTACGACGCCGAACTCGCCCTGGTTGAACTCTGCAACCGGCACGGCATCCGCCTCCGACTCGCGCACGGCCGCGGCGGGGCAGTCGGTCGCGGCGGCGGGCCCACGTACGATGCGATTCTCGCTCAACCCAAGGGAGCCGTCGACGGCTCCATCCGCATCACCGAGCAGGGCGAGATCATCTCCGCCAAGTACGGATCGCCAGAGACCGCTCGCCGCCACCTCGAAGCCTTCGTCGCCGGCACCCTGGAGGCATCCTTCCTGGATACCGAACCTATCGACGACCCGACCCGCGCCTACGACATCATGCGTACGCTCGCCGCCTACTCCGGCGAAAAGTACAACGAGCTCATCGGCGACCCCGGGTTCATTGACTACTTCACCCAATCCACCCCGCTGCACGAGATCGGCGAGCTCAACCTCGGCTCCCGCCCGGCGTCCCGCAAACAGACCACCGCGATTTCCGACCTGCGCGCCATCCCCTGGGTGCTGTCCTGGGCGCAGTCGCGCACCAATGTGCCTGGCTGGTTCGGCGTCGGCACCGCAGTCGAGCGCTGGGCTGGGGAAGACGAAGACCGCTGGGATGACCTGCGCGAACTCTACCGTGACTGGCCGTTCTTCCGCTCCGTGCTGTCCAACATGGCCCAAGTCATGGCGAAGGCCGAGCTGTCGCTGGCCCGCCTCTACGCCGACCTAGTGGAGGACCGCGAGGTAGCCGAGCGCATCTACTCCCTTATCGCCGATGAATTCGAGCGCACCAAGCAGGTCTACTTCCGCATCACTGCGCATGCGGACCTTGTTGCCGAGAACCAGCGCCAGGCCCGATCCCTAAAACGTCGTTACCCCTACCTGTTGCCGCTCAACGCCGTCCAGCTTGAGCTGCTGCGCCGTTACCGCGCCGGCGACGAGGCCTTCCTCGTCCCGAAGACGATCCAGGTCACCATGAACGGGCTGGCCACCGCACTGCGCAACGCAGGGTAGATTTCCTGCGGCGAAAGGGAACCGGTGCCGAGTTTCCGCCGTCAGAATAGGTATGGGGATTGACAGAGAACACAAGGCACAACAGCAACGATGGGAGGAGCGGAAGGAGGAACTGCGGCGGGGGATTGTGGACAAACGGCTGCTCTCCCACAAAGCACTCGACAAACTCCGAGGGCCGCATCGGGTGCTCGACACAAGTATTGTGTATCGGGAGACGAGCTGGAAAGAGCTGAAGTTCCACGAACGTCAATGGCTGCGCGTCGAGGCTGCTGCACTGATGAGCAGGGAAGCAGTGCTAGTCGGCAGATCGGCCGCGCGCATGCACGGTATTTGGGTGATCAGTACGACAAAAGAGCCCGTCGAACTGTGTCTGCTTTCCAGGGGGAGCTCCCCTACTCGACGAAACCGGGAAGGGATCCTGTTTCGACGCATGGTGCTGCGCAAGAGCGAAATCTCGTTGCGCGACGGCCACCGGGTTACCAATGGTTTTCGAACGTTCGCTGATATCGCCCGCCACTACGGCTTCGTCGAAGGGCTCGTCGCTGCCGACTACCTCCGGCGCAGTGGGTTTACGCTTGAACTCCTTGAACGGGAGGCATCCCAGCTTGGCAGACTGAAAGGTGTTGCAGTGGTCCGGGAGTGCATTCGGCACAGCGTCGCGGATTCCGGTTCGCCCTACGAATCTTTCGCGCGCGCCTTGCTGATCCGTGCGGGGATCGGCCCCTTGTTTACACAGTACGAAGTGGCTGGACGCTACGCCGACCTTTGCATCGATGGCTGGTTACTCATTGAGATCGACGGCAACGTGAAATACCAGGGACCCAACGCCGAACGCGCGCGGCAGGAAGAGTTCGAGCGACAGAAGATGATCGCCAACCGAGGATATGTGTTTCTGCGCTACTCGCCGGATTTCCTACGCCGGCATCCTGAGAAGTTCGTCCGAGAGGTTCTCGCCACCATCGCTGGCCGTCGAGCAGCCTTGGGGTGAGCAGTCGCACCCGCTCTTCGCCGGCGCTGTTCCCGCCCTTCGCCGCTCCTGGCCGGCGCTGTTCCCGTCCTTCGCCGAGGATGGTAACCGGAGGATGGTGATGAGCCGAGTTGGACGAGCACCGTCGGTCCAGGCACTCGGTTGATTACCATCTGGTGGTTACCACCTAGGAGGACAGCACCAGGAGGAAAGCACCCAGGGCAGGCCTGACGCGACGAACAGCAAAAGCCCCGGCCACTGTGTGGAAACAGTGACCGGGGCCGATCAAACCGAGCGCTTACTTCTCCAGTGCGTCGATGATCTTGTTGAAGGTTGCGGACGGACGCATGACCGCGGAGGTCTTGGCGTCGTCCGGCCAGTAGTAGCCGCCGAGGTCGGCAGCGTTGCCCTGGGCGTTCAGCAGCTCAGAGTCAATCGTCTCGGCGTTGTCGCGCAGGTCCTTCGCAATCGGGCCGAAGACCTCAGCCAGTTCGGCGTCGTCGGTCTGGGCTGCCAGTGCCTCTGCCCAGTACAGGGAGAGCCAGAAGTGGGAGCCGCGGTCGTCGATTTCGTTGACCTTGCGGGACGGGGACTTGCCTTCATCCAGCAGCTTCTCGGTTGCCTTGTCCAGAGCGGCGGCAAGGACGCCCGCCTTCTCGTTGCCGTTGGTGTTCTTCTCGTGGCGGAAGGACTCGGCCAGTGCGAGGTACTCACCGAGGGAGTCCCAACGCAGGTGGTTTTCTTCCTCAACCTGCTGGACGTGCTTCGGGGCGGAGCCGCCGGCACCGGTCTCGAACAGGCCGCCGCCAGCCATCAGCGGGACGACGGAGAGCATCTTCGCGGAGGTACCCAGTTCGAGGATCGGGAACAGGTCCGTGTTGTAGTCACGCAGCACGTTGCCGGTCACGGAGATGGTGTCCTCGCCGCGGCGGATGCGCTCGACGGAGATCTTGGTGGCCTCGACCGGGGAGGCGATGGAGATGTCCAGGCCGTCGGTGTCGTGGTCGGCCAGGTACTTCTTCACCAGTTCGATGAGGTTGCGGTCGTGTGCGCGCTCCTCGTCCAGCCAGAAGATGGTCTTCATGCCGGACAGGCGTGCGCGGTTGACGGCCAGCTTGACCCAGTCTTGGATCGGGGCGTCCTTGGTCTGGCATGCGCGCCAGATATCGCCAGCTTCGACGTCGTGCTCGATCAGCACGTCGCCAGCAGCGTTGACAACCTGGGCCTTGCCGTCAGCCGGGATCTTGAAGGTCTTGTCGTGGGAGCCGTACTCCTCAGCCTTCTTCGCCATGAGGCCGACGTTCGGAACGGTGCCCATGGTGGTCGGGTCGTAGGCGCCGTTTTCGCGGCAGTCGTCGATAACCGTCTGGTACACGCCGGCGTAGGAGGAATCCGGGATGACGGCCAGGGTGTCCTGCTCCTGGTCGTCGGCGTTCCACATGTGGCCGGAGGTGCGGATCATGGCCGGCATGGAGGCGTCGATGATCACGTCGGACGGGACGTGGAGGTTGGTGATGCCCTTTGCGGAGTTCACCTGTGCCAGTGCCGGGCCGTCCTGCAGGGCCTGGTCGAAGGCTGCGCGGATCTCTTCGCCGTTCGGCAGATCAGCAAGGCCCTCGTAGATTGCGCCGAGGCCGTTTTCGCCGTTGAGGCCGGCGTCGAGAAGCTCGGCGCCGTACTTGTCGTAGACATCCTTGAAGAATGCGCGCACGACGTGGCCGAAGATGATCGGGTCGGAGACCTTCATCATGGTGGCCTTGAGGTGCGCGGAGAAGAGCACGCCCTCTTCCTTGGCCTTCTTCACGGACTCGAGCAGGAACTCATCCAGAGCCTTCGCGGACATGAAGGTGCCGTCGATGACCTCGCCCTTTTCAACCTTCAGGCCGTCCTTGAGCACCTGCTCGCCGTCTGCGGTGACGAGCTTGATGGCCAGGGTGTCCTCGGCCGGCATGATGACGGACTTCTCGTTGTGGCGGAAATCGCCTGCGCCCATGGTGGCAACGTTGGTCTTGGAGTCCTTCGACCAAGCGCCCATGGAGTGCGGGTGCTTCTTGGTGTAGTTCTTCACGGCCTCCGGAGCGCGGCGGTCGGAATTGCCCTCACGCAGGACCGGGTTCACAGCGGAGCCCTTGACTGCGTCGTACTTGTCCTGCGCGTCCTCGTAGTCCGGGATGTCGAAGCCTGCGGCCTGCAGTTCGGCGATGGCCTTCTTCAGCTGGACGAGGGAAGCGGAAATGTTCGGAAGCTTGATGATGTTGGCTTCCGGGGTCTTTGCCAGCTCACCGAGCTGTGCGAGTGCGTCGTCGACCTTCTTGTCGCCGAGGCGATCTGGGAACTGTGCGAGGATGCGGCCTGCCAGCGAGATGTCTGCGGTGTCGACCTCGATGCCTGCACGGGAAGCGAATGCCTCCACGATTGGCTTGAGGGAGTACGTCGCAAGCAGCGGTGCTTCGTCGGTACGAGTCCAAATGATCTTCGCCATAATGCTCCTTTGTTGTAAGGTTCCTGACTTCAACCCACCAGAGTACCGTCCCAGCGCAGCCCTGTCTGGCGATAGGGCCGGGAGAGGTTCGGGATAGGTAAGGTCTTGGCCCATGAGCCTTACCATTGCATCCGTCAACGTCAACGGCATCCGTGCCGCCACGAAGGTCCGCAACGAGAACAATCCGGGCATGTTGGCCTGGTTGAACGAGAATCCGGCTGATGTGGTGCTGATGCAGGAGGTGCGCGCCACTGCTGATCAGACGCGTGCTGCGCTTGCCCCGGCGCTGGAAAATGGGTGGCACTTGGAGGTGGCACCGGCCGAAACACCTGGTGCGAAGGGTCGTGCGGGTGTGGGCATCCTGTCGCGCACGCCGCTGCGTGATGTGGAGGTCGGGATTCCTGAGTTTGAGGATGCGGGTCGCTTTATTGCAGCATCGCTTGACGACGACACCCGTGTCGCATCCCTCTACCTCCCCTCAGGAGCAGCCGAGACGGCCAAGCAGGACGAGAAGTATCGTTTCCTGGATCAGTTCGAGCCGCTGCTGGAGCAGTGGGCGGGCGAGTACCCGGACATGGTCATCGGCGGGGATTGGAACATCTGCCACCGCCGCGAGGACCTGAAGAATTGGAAAACGAACAGGAAGAAGTCCGGTTTCTTGCCGCACGAGCGCGCGTTCATGGATGCGGTGTTCGGTTGCTTCCCGGACGCGGAGGCCCAGGATGTAGAGGACAAGGCTGCGGTGGAATGGGCTGGGGCGGTGGAGTACCGGTCGGGGGGTCGTCGTCAAGCAAATGGTGCTCCGAAGTGGTTCGATGTTGCGCGCAGGCTGCACCCGGAGGACGCGCCGTACACCTGGTGGACGTTCCGCGGCCAGGCGTTTAACAACGACGCGGGTTGGCGCATCGACGTCCAGGCGGCCACCGCGAACATGCTGGAACGCGCGCAGCGCACGTGGGTGGAGAAGGCGCCGACGGTGGAAGAGCGCTGGTCGGACCACTCGCCGCTGTTGGTGGAGTACCGCTAATCTGGGTTTTCCTGAACGCCGTTCAATTACGCGCTAAACTGTTGCGCAACCATCACGTGAACGACGCGAACGGAGCCCGCAGATGACCGACATCCTTGACATCGCCCGCGAAAAAGCCCTGGAAAACGGCGAAGGTCTGAACAAGGAGGAACTCGTCCAGATCCTCAACATCGAGGACGAGCGCCTGCCTGAACTGTTGGACCTCGCCCACCAGGTGCGCATCAAGCATTGCGGTGTCGATGTCTCGTTGGAAGGCATCATCTCCCTGAAGACCGGTGGCTGCCCCGAGGACTGCCACTTCTGTTCCCAGTCCGGCCTGTTCGAATCACCTGTGCGCGCCGTGACCTTGGACATCGCCGAGCTCGTCGAGGCCGCCAAGCAGTCCGAGAAGATGGGCGCTTCCGAGTTCTGCATCGTCGCCGCCGTGAAGGGCCCGACCCAGCAGCTGCTCGACCAGGTCGCCGAGGCCGTCACTGCGATCCAGGAAGAGGTGGACATTTCCATCTCCGCATCACTTGGCATCCTCACCCGCGACCAGGCCCGCCAACTGGCCAAGATGGGTGTGTCGCGCTACAACCACAACTTCGAAACCGCCGAGTCGTTCTTCCCCAACGTGGTCACCACCCACACCTGGCAGGAGCGCAAGGACACGCTGGAGAACGTGCTGGCAGAGGGCATGGAAACCTGCTGCGGCGGCATCATCGGGCTCGGCGAAACCATCGAGCAGCGCGCCGAGTTCGCCACCCAGCTGGCCGAAATCCAGCCGCATGAAGTGCCGATGAACTTCCTCGACCCGCGCCCAGGCACCCCGTTCGCCGACCGCCCCTTGGTGCCGCAAGGTGAGGCGCTGCGTGCCGTCGCCGCGTTCCGCCTGGCCATGCCGTCCACCCAGCTCCGTTTCGCGGGTGGCACGGAGCTCGCGCTTGGCGACGACGGCACCGAAGCCGGCCTCATGGGCGGCGCGAATGCCATTATTGGCGGGAATTACCTGACCACGTTCGGCCGTCCGATGGAGAAGGACCGCGACGCCGTCGACCGGGTGATGGGAGGCGGGGCGAAGCCAGGGCTGAGCCTGAACATCACCCCGGTGGGGCAGAAGCAGAACTCCGGCCACGGTGTTCTGTACGACACCATCAAGTCGCTGTAGTCAGCCGGGCCCTGATGAAAACCCCGGATTCAACGGAACTCGCCGACGCAGTCCTGTCCGGCGAGATCGCCTGGCCGCTCGACCCGGCCAGGCCTTACGACGCCCCGCGCATCTGCCCGCTGTGCCAGCGGCGCATGGTGGTAAAAATCAGCCCGATGGCGTGGGAGGCTGCCTGCTCCCGTCACGGCCTGCTGCGCTCCGAGTGGTTGGAGCGTTAGCGCACGAAACGGCGGGTTCTGGCGAACACAACTGCGCTGGCTGCCAAAACTACTGGCCCCGCCGCCGCTACGAAGATGGCGTAGAGGTAGGGGTCGAAGGGGTTCACGTCCGCCCTGTAGCGACCCACTAGGAGCCCGGTGAAACCACCTACGAACATGCTGCCGAGCATGAACCACTGCATGCGGGTGCCTCGCGCAAGGCCGATTGCTACACCGGTCAGCGCCATCGTGAGGAAGATGACGAAGTGGAGTAGCACAGTTGACACGATGGATGTCAGGTCCTGCGCAGCACCTTCAACAAAATACGGTTCGCCGCTGCCGTTGATCCAGGGCATCGGTTGTCCGTTCGTAACAATGAACGGGTCGTACCGCTTGTAGTACGGGCTATGTGCTTGGTGGTACACCGCCGACGCGGCGGTAAGTGGCGTGAGTATGACCGCTGCCACGAGAGCCGTTAGCGTTGCCGAATTCATCCATCGGTTGAAGCTCGCGCCTAGCTGGTTCATTGCTGGCCAGTTCGATCCTCCGATTGCGAAGAGTATCCACAGTGTGGCAGCGCCCGCCATGGTCCACAGGCCGCCGTCGCCAAACTCCAATCGTCCAAAGGGTACGGCAATGCAGAGGACGAGAAAGATGCCCAAATACATCGCTGGTTTGAAGGGGCTGAGGAAGAGTTTCATCGTTCGGGCCTTTCCGTTGCGAGGAGGTCAATGAGTTCGGCATCGTCCGGGTACTCGATGGGCAGGTGGACGTCGTCCTCTCTGAGAGGTTCGGCGAAAGTGACGCGTGTCATCGGTCCGAGGCTCGCTGTCTCAGCCACGGGGAAGCGGGCGGTAAGGTCTTTGATCTCGGCGGTGGGGCCGGTGACCGTTGGAAAGCATAGGCGGGCGTCGTCGAGTGGGACTGGGCGCGAAACCACCCGATCAAACACCTGGATGACATGGGTGGCGAGACCCACGAAGTCCTCGGGGCGATGCGATGCCATCACCACGCTGCGCTGCGGGTTCTCCGCGATGTAGTCGATCAGTCTCTGGCGGACCTGTTTGCGGGTGGTGGTGTCGATGCCATCAAACGGTTCGTCGAGAAGTAACAGGTCTTTGCCAATGGCTAGGGCCACCTCAATGGTGAGTAGGCGGCGCTGCCCAACGGAGAGATCTTTGATGCGGGCGTTGGGAAAGTCGAGCCTCACGTGCGGGTAGATCGCTGCGACTGCACGTAAGTGATCGTCCACGGTCGTGCCTGCAAACTTGGCATCCGCACCAGCCGGAACGAACGCGGCGTGAGGGCTCATGAGCGTGTGGAGGTAGTGGGTTTTGCCGGCGGCGTTCGGGCCGACCAGCGCGTAGAAGCCGGGGTTCATTGAGCACGCTCCTTTTCGATCATTGCGGTCAGCTCCTCGGTGGTGATGCCGAGTTGGTTGGCCTCGTGGACAAACGGTTGGACAAAATCGCGGGCAAATGCTTCGCGACGAGTACGTAGCACCTGCTCACGTGCACTCTCCAGGACGAACATGCCGAGCCCGCGGCGTTTCTCCAGCAGACCCTCGTTGAACAGTTCGGTGAGTGCTTTGGCGGAGGTGGTGGGATTGACAGAGTGGTAGGCGGAGAGCTCGTTGGTAGACGGCACCCGGTCGCCGGGAGCGAGGGTGCCTGCCCCGATGAGGTCACGTAACTCATCTGCTATCTGTAGGTATATGGGTTTACCACTCATGTGGGTAACCATAGAACAGGAAAGCCCGGCGCGTCAACCCCCAATTTTGACGCGCCGGGTGAGATTCGGGTATGTCGCGGAAACCGCAGGCTAGCGGCTACTCGTCGGTGATGTCGAGCAGTGCCGCGCCCTTATCCACGTGGCTGCCGGCCTCCACGGCGAGGTTTTTCACCACACCGCTCTTGTGGGCCTTGACCGGATTTTCCATCTTCATGGCCTCGAGGATGACCACGATGTCGCCGGCTTCCACCCGGGCGCCCTCGGCGACCTCGGACTTGACCACGGTGCCCTGCATCGGAGCGGTCAGGGTGTCTGCGCTGGCAGCGCCCTTGCCGGACCCCTTGCCGCCGGATCCGCCATTACGGGAGCGGCGCTTGCGGTCGCGGCGGCGCTGCGCCACTGCGCCGAGAAGCAACGGCTCCGGCAGCGTGATCTCGATCGATCGGCCGTTGACCCCGACGGAGACGGTGCGGCGGCGCGCTTCGTCCTGCTCACCGTCTTCGCCAGCGCCGTCGGACTCGTAGGGTGCGACGTCCGGGTCCCATTCCTCTTCGATCCAGCGGGTGTAAACGGCGAATTGGGTGGCGTCGCCGGTGAAGGCGTCGTCGTTAAGCATGCGCTGGTGGAAGGGGATGATGGTCGGCATGCCTTCGACCCGGAATTCGGCGAGGGCGCGCTTGGCGCGGGCGATGGCCTGGTCGCGTGTTTCGCCGCGGACGATGAGTTTGGCCAACATCGAGTCGAACTGGCCGCCGATGGTGGAGCCGGCGCGGATGCCGGAGTCGACGCGAACGCCGGGGCCTGCCGGTTCGATGTAGGTGGTGGCGGTGCCGGGCATGGGCATGAAGTTGGTGCCGGCGTCTTCTGCGGTGATGCGGAATTCGATGGCGTGGCCGGTGGGTTCCAGGTTGGCGTCGAAACGCAGTGGCTCGCCGGCGGCGATGCGGAACTGCTCGATGACGAGGTCCACACCGGTGGTTTCTTCGGTGACGGGGTGCTCGACCTGGAGGCGGGTGTTGACCTCGAGGAAGGAGATCAGCCCGTCGGAGCCAACCAGGTATTCGACGGTGCCAACACCCACGTAACCTGCCCGCTTCGCAATCGCTTTGGCGGAAGAGTGGATGCGTTCGCGCTGCTCATCGGTGAGGTACGGGGCGGGGGCTTCCTCAATGAGCTTTTGGAACCTGCGCTGCACGGAGCAGTCACGGGTACCGGCGACGATGACGTTGCCGTGAGTATCCGCCAGCACCTGCGCCTCCACGTGGCGGGCGCGGTCGAGGTAGCGCTCCACGAAGCACTCACCGCGGCCGAACGCTGCCTTGGCTTCGCGGGTGGCGGACTCGAACAGTTCGCGGATCTCGCCGCGGGTGCGGGCGACCTTCATGCCGCGGCCGCCACCGCCGTACGCCGCCTTGATAGCCACGGGCAGACCGTGGGTGTCGGCGAAAGCGACCACATCGTCGGCGCTGTCCACCGGGTCTTTCGTGCCCGGCACGAGCGGTGCGTCGACCTCTTCAGCGATGCGCCGGGCGGTGACCTTGTCGCCAAGCGCGTCGATCGCCCTTGGCGGCGGGCCGATCCAGGTCAGGCCCTCGTCGATGACGCGCCGGGCAAATTCGGCGTTCTCTGCCAAGAAGCCGTAGCCGGGGTGGACGGCGTCCGCGCCGCTGTCGCGGCAGGCCTTGAGCACTTTGTCGATATCCAGATAGCTTTGCGACGACGTCTCGCCACCGATCCCAATCGCCTCGTCCGCCATTTCGGTGTACGGCGCGTCTTTGTCGGGGTCGGCGTAGATCGCCACGGAGGCAAGGCCGGCGTCGCGGGCTGCGCGGATGATGCGGACCGCGATCTCGCCGCGGTTGGCGACGAGGACCTTGCGGAACGGAAAGTCATGCATGTGTGCGGTCCTTTCTAGAAGTAGGTGACGTTGCCGATGGTTTGCTGGGCGCCGAACGGCTGGCCGAACGCATCGCCGAACACGTTGTCTTCGTAGGCAGCGCCGGTGCCGGCTGCCGCGCCAGCAACGCCAGGTGTGCCGGCAACGGCCTGCCAGGAATGGGCCTCGGCGAGGACGGTGGTCAGTGCTGCCAGTTCGTCGTGGGACAGCGACGTGTCGTCGGTACGAAACAGTGGTGTCATGGTGTCTCTCCTTAAACGGTCGGGGTCGCGGTCGGGTACGTGCCGTCGGCGTTGAGACGGGCATCGGGGTTGAGCAGGAGTGCGATCTCGTCGGCGTGGTCGTCGATACCGGCGAAGCGGCGGTTCTCCACCTGGGTGAAGAGGTCGGCGCGGCCGATCATTCCGGCTTCGAGTCGGCTTGCGCCCTGGGCGAGGCGTTCGGTTGCGCGCTCACGCCAGGCGTCGGCGTCGCGGCCGTCGCGTGTCAGTGCGGCTTCGAACACACCCGGGTGGCCCAGCACGACGAGCGCGCCGACGTGGCCGAAACCGAGCGAGGTCAGCGCCGCGGCCTTCACGTTGCCGGCACCGAGGGCGAGCGGGGAGCGCAGCCACACCAGGTTGGTTGCCTTCGGCTCGATGAGCGGGTCGACGCAGTCCAGGGAGGCGTTCGGCGGGAGGTCGCCGGTGGCCAGCACGTCGAGGAGTCCGCCGGTCTGCAGCAGTGCTGCACCTGCCTTGGAGTGGCCGGTGAGGGTCTTTTGCGAGATGACGTACATCGGCGCGTCCGGGTCGCGGCCAACGGCCGGCCACAGCACCGAGTGCAGTTCGGACTCGTTCGGGTCGTTGGCGTTGGTGGAGGTGTCGTGCTTGGACAGGACGGTGACGTCGTCAGGGGTCAGCCCCAGCGAGGACAGGGAGCGGGCCAGGCGCGAGTCGGTTCCGCCGCAGGCTGCAGCGAGCACGCCGAGGCCTGGTGCCGGGATGGAGGTGTGCGCGCCGTCGCCGAAGCTGGAGGCGTACGCGACCACTGCCAGCACCGGCAGGCCGAGTTCGGCAGCGAGGGTGCCGCGGGCGAGCAGGACGGTGCCGCCGCCTTCGGCTTCGAGGAAGCCACCGCGTCGGCGGTCGTTGGCGCGCGAGATAAAGCGGCCGTCGATCCCTTGTGCCGTCATCTTGGCGGTTTCGGCGGTGGCGTTCATGTCGCCGAAGCCCTGGAGGGATTCGACCTGGACGTCGTCGATACCGCCGGCGACTACGAAGTCAGCCTTGCCCAGCGCGATCTTGTCCACCGCTTCTTCGATGCTGACGGCGGCGGTGGCGCAGGCGCCGACCGGGTGGATCATGGAGCCGTAGCCGCCGACAAGTGCCTGCATGGTGTGGGCAGCCACCACGTTGGGCAGTGCTTCCTGCAGGATGTCGGTCTGGCGTTCCTCGCCGATGAAGCGGGAGACGAACACCTTGTGCAGCGATTCCATGCCGCCGATACCGGTGCCTTGGGTGGTGGCGATGAAGGACGGGTGGACCTTCTGCATGAGCTCCGCCGGGGTGAAGCCGGCGTTGATAAACGCGTCGACGGCGGTGACCAGGTTCCAGGCGGCCATGCGGTCCATGCCGTCGGCCATCTGTGCGGGGATGCCCCACTTGGTCGGGTCGAAGCCGTCCGGCATCTGGCCAGCGACGGTGCGCGTCAGGGTGGCCTTCTTCGGCACGTGTGCCAGGGCACCGGCGTGGCGGGTCACGCTCCATTCGCCGTCGATCTGGCGGATGGTGGTCTTCTCACCGTCGGCCTCCACGTATGCGAGAGCTTCCTCTTCCGTGGCCACGGTGAACGTGATGTCGCGGTCGAGGTAGACCTGCTCTAAGTCGATGGAGCCTTGGTCGGTGAGGAAGTACTTGTCCGTCAGGGTGCGGATACCGCTGCGTGCGATGACATCGTCGCGGAAGCGCTCGTAGATGTCCTCCTCGGCGACCTCTGCGCCGTCTTCGTCGTACCAGGCCGGGTTCGGATCCTCGGACCAGGTGATCAGGCCCATCATCCACGCCAGTTCGAGGACACCGGCTGCGGTGAGGTCGACCTCGCCCGTGCGCGTGATGCCGTATTCGGCTTCGCGGCGGGTGCGGCCGGAGCCCCAGCTGGATACCTCGCCGATGCCGACGACAACCACCATGTCATCAAGTGCGCAGGTCACATCGCCCACAGCTGCAGGTGCAGGCTGGCGCGGGGTGGTGACGTTCGGCAGTGCGCGCACCGTGGCGCCATTGCTTGTCGACGACTCCGTGCCCGCCACATCAACACGTGCATTACGCGCCAGATCGGCGATGGACACGCCTGCGTCCTCGAGCCCACCTGTGAGGTCGAGATCCAGCGGGGACTGCTTCGCCTGCTCGCGGGATTCCTCGGTGACCAGGCCAAGTAGCTGCGTGGAGATCTCCTCCGGGCTCCACACGTGGATACCCGCAGCCTGTGCTGCCGGAACGAGCCCGTCGTTGCCGCCCATCAGGTGCGTGCCGGCAACCCAACCGATGCGGGCCTGCGCCAGGGTCACGCCTTCTGGCCAGCCGGTTTCCGCCGACCACTTGTTTACGATCGCGTCGAAGGCGGCCTTGACTTCGCCGTAGGCGCCGTCGCCACCGAAGGTGCCACGGTTCGGCGAGCCCGGAAGGACGATGTGCGCGCGCTCGGCAGGGAAGTGATCGCCGCGCTGCGCCAGGTCGGACAGGCCAGCGATGGTGCGCTCCACCGACCACAGCAGCAGGCGGGCCTGCGTTTCGGCGTTGCCGCCGACCTCTGCAAGCGAGCCGGACACCGGCGGTGCTGCGAACGGGAAAGCAAGCGTCGGCGTGAGTGCCGGTTTGATGATCTTGACGTCCTTGCCAACGGTTTCCTTCTGCTCGGAGCCGATCCACTCGATGAGCGCATCGATGTCGCGGTAGGACGACAGGTTCGTCGGCACCAGCCACAGGCGCGCACCCACGGAGGCGTGCTCAGCGAAAAGCGTGCGGGCGAATTCCTTGCGCGCCTGGCTGACGTTGGATGCGGTCATGATGACCGTCGCACCGCCTGCGAGCAGGCCCTCCACCACTGCGGTGGCAATGGAACCCGGCGCGGCACCGGTGACCAGGGCGACGTCGTTTGCGTACGGCTCGTTCGCTGCGGCGTTGGCGGCAGCGGCGATCTCGCCGAGTACGTTGCGACGATCACCCTCCACGCGCTTGGCGTACCACTCGGCCTGCTTGGCCACGGTGGAACCGGTGCCAGCGAAGCGCTGTGGTGCGAGGTCGAGCTCGCCGAGGGCGACGCGGGCGAGGTCTTCGCGGGCTTGGGCCCAGCGGTCGTCGAAAAGCACTGCCTTGCGCTCGTCGAAGACCGTGGTGACCTGCTTGACCCAGCCGGAGCCGAGTTCTGCCTCGATCGTTTCCACGATCGTGGTGTCCGGTGCGGGGATCTCGGCGACCTCGTTTTCGATGCCGAGCTTGTTCAGCAGCGTGCGGGCGGTAGCCACCAGGGTGTCGGTGACTTCGTCCTTGTAGGCGTCGAGCGCAGCCGAATCCACCACGCCGCCGCCGGATGCGCCGCCGCTGGTGGCCTGGGAGACTGCAACGCCGTAGCGTGCGGCGACGTTTTGTACCGCCTGGTCGATCAGTGCGGTGATCTCCGCCTTGGTTGTGGCAGACGGCAGGCTGTTCAGCGAGCCGCCGCGCACCGATTCCTCGGTGCGGCTGCCCAGCAGGATCTCGGCTTCGACGTGTGCGGTCCAGGATGCGGGCAGGCCCCACGCGGCTGCGAGGTGCTCGCCGACAAACGCCGGCTTCAGGCCTGCGCCACCGAAGAGTTGGCGCAGGCGGGTGCCCACGGCCTCGCTCAAGACAGCGCCGAACGGGGTGTAGCCAGGCGCGGCGGTGTTCACGCGGGTGTTTAGCGTGGCCACGTCGGCTTCAGCAGCGCCGTCGATGGCGGGCACGCCGAGTTCGGCGGACATGTCCATGAGCAGCTGGTTGCGTCGCGACGACACCCCACCGGTGAGCTCCTCAATAGTGTCCGAATCGTTGATCTGCTCGGGGCGGATCTTGTTCTGCAGCGCGAACAGGACGGTGATCGCATCGGCCGCGGTGAAGGGAAGGTCGGATGCGGGTGCGCCGGATGCAGCAGGTGCATCCGGTGCAGCCGGTACTGGCTCTGCCGGTGCGGCGGGGGCCGCGGGTGCAGCCTCGGCGGCCGGTTGCGGGGCGGATTCTGGGGCCGGTTCGGCGTCTGTTTCGGCCGGGGTGTCGTCGACAAGCACAGGCTCCGGCGCGGACACCACGTCGTTGAGCATGACAATGTCCTGGCTTGCCTCAACGTTGAAGACCGGCACGTGGATGCCAATGACATCCATCTCGCGCTTAGCCAGGTTGGTCAGCGTCGGCGAGGACGCAAGGCCGACCTCGATGACCTGGTCGACGCGACCAAGCAGGTAGTCCTGCGTTTCAATCCAGCGCACAGGCGAGGCGAACTGCCACGCCAGCAACTCGATAAGCAACGTGCGTGCGAGCGTGTTGCGTTCGGTGTTCTCCGGCGTCATGCCCTTGAGGCGCTCGGAGGGGACCTCGTCGGTGACGGCGTCGATGAACTGCTGCGTCAGCGCGAACGGCTTGGCCACCAGGTTCGGGATGTAGCGATCCACCAGCGTGTCCACGTCGATGATCGCCGGCATGTGCTCGTCGAGCTTCTCGGCGAAGTCCGCCACACCCTCGCGCAGCACGCGCGAGTGGAACGGAACGTCCACGCCCGGAACCGTGACGTAGGCGCGCGGCGTGACCGAGTTGGCCTTGCGCTCCAGAGCAGCAAGGCCGCGCTTCGTGCCCGCTACGGAGTACTGCTGGCCCTTGATGTTGTAGTTGACAATCTCCAAGAACTCGCCGGAATCCTGCGCAACACCAGCGACGTAGGCCTCGACCTCTTCTGGGCCGACACCGATCATGTTCGGGCGCAGCGCACCCATGCCGTAGTCGGAGTTACCCTCCGCATCGCGCGGCACCAGGGAGCCCATGGCGGAGCCGCGCGAGTACACGATGTCGATGACCGCTTCTAGATCAAAGATGTTGCCCAGAGCTGCAAGCGCGGTGTATTCACCAAGCGAGTGGCCCGCAAAGTACGCGCCGGAGGCCAACGCGTTGGCCTCGTTCAGGCGCTGGGTCTGGGCGTAGGCGACAACCGCCATGGCCACCTGGGTGAACTGGGTCAGGTGGAGCACACCGTCCGGGTGCTTGAACTCCACACCGCGGATCACCAACCGCGACGGGTTGTCTTCCACAATGCGCTGGATGGAGAACCCGTGGGTCTCGCGCGTGTGGCGGTCTGCGCGGCGCCACACGTCGCGCGCGGCAGCGGAAGCAGCTCGGTCGCCGTTGCCCATGCCCTGGGTCTGAATGCCCTGGCCGGGGTAGACGTAGGCGGTGCGTGGCTGGGCCAGAAGCGCCTGACCACGGGAGACAACGTCGCCGGCGATGCGGCAGGTCACCTCAAGGGCCTGCTGGATGCCGACGCGGCCGACACGCTCGACGGTGATCTCTACCTCGTCATCAAGCTGCACCATGCCGTACATGGAGTAGGTCCAGCCGATGACCTGGCCGTGGCCGGCAGCGAGGTGCTGCGCGGTGGCAGACAGCCACATGCCGTGCACCAGCGGTGCATCCAGGTTGACCAGGGCGGCAGCGTTGGCGGAGGTGTGGATCGGGTTGTAGTCGCCGGAGACCAGCGCGAACGGGGTCATGTCCGACGGTGCGCGGACCACGGTGCGGTCCACGAACGAACGTGGGGTCGGCTCCACCTGATCGCTTGCCGCGCCGTCGCCGTACGCCGGCGCCGGGACTGGCGTCGCGGTGCCGGTGGCGCGACCACGGATGGCAAAGCGCTGCATCTGGGTTGCCACAACCTCGTCGCCAGAGCGCAGCTCCAACTCGACGGTGACAATGCGGCCAGAGGTGGACTCGGCAATAGAAGTGCACTTGGAGGTCACGTCGATGCGCCTGCCATCGGCAAGCTCGGACAGCGGGACACGCAGGTCAATGACGTGATCCAGGTGGACCGCGTTGAGCAGACCCTCGATGACCGGCGTGCCATCAGCCAGCCTGCCGGAGCCCAGCGCGGCGTAGATCGCCGGCCAGCAGGGGCCAACCAGCACATCCGGCGTACCAACCACAGCGTTGTCGGCCACAGCGCCACCCGTAACTGCGGAGTGCGACGCCAGCAGGGAAGCAGGCAGCGTAAACGACGAGCGCGCCACACCAAACGGTGCGTCCTCGGTCGGTTCCTCGATCTGCGGAATCTCAGTAATCGTGTCGCCGGCCTCGCTGACCGAACCGACACCCGCCAGGCCAGACAGCAGCTCGAAGACGCTGTCGGAAAGACGATCGCCGTCCACAACCGGGGAGGCACCCGTGCCTGCGCCGGCAGGGATCTCGACCGGGATGTTCACCTCACGCACGTAGAACGGGCGCTTATCTTCCGGCAGGTGATCCCATGCGGAATCAGCGTGGATCCGGATCGTCCACTCACACTCACCAGCCGCGTTGGTGGTTGCCTCCACGTCGAAGGCGTCCTCGTCCAGCGCGTATGCCGGGTTTGCCATCAGGTGGCCGTGCCACACCAAGGTTGGGCAGGAGCGCAGGTACGCGGCCTCGTCGGCGGCGTCGCTGCGTCGAGCGAAGCGGGATTCGGCGGTGACGCCGTCGTCGATAAGCATCTGCGTCGCGGCATCCTCGAAGCGTGCCAGCAACTGCGCAACCGGCTCGTTCTTGCGCGTAATGCCAGCAACCGCAACCGGGCCAGGGATGATGCGCACCTGGTCAGCGGTGTAGCGCTCATCCTGCGCCTGCCACAGGGTGTCCTTGCCAAACCAGGACTTCAGATCCGCATCAAGTGCCGGGACCCACGGCATCGGCTTCGGGTAGGCGTAGTGCAGACCGATCCACCACGCCGCATCGCGCGGGGAAACCACAACCTCGCATGCCTGCGGGTAGTGCTGCAGCAAGGTCTGAAGGCCTTCGCGCGGGGAGATCTCGACATCGTCGGGGAAGAGGGTCGGGATCTCGCCGTGGTCGGCTTCGTTCAGGCGTGCCTCGATGCGCTGCAGCAACGCGACAAAGCGCGCGTTCCAGGTCTGGTCGATGAACGGATCGGCGAGCTCGACGAAGCGCTCGACCCACTCGGCGTACGTCATCGTCTCCACGTCGCCGAAGTAGGGCTTCGCCGTCTTCGACAGTGCCTCGATGATCTCTTCGCGGTGCGCCGCGTACTCCTCAATATCCAACGAGGCGATAAACCGCGCCGCCTTGGCAAAGGAGTTGTCCAGGTCGTGCAAGTCTGCCAGCAGGTGCGATTGCGACGACGCCACACCGGCCACGCCGCGACCGCGGCCGACCCAACCGCCGTTGTTCTCCGGGGGCAGGCCCGGCGTATCCACGAGCAGCTGCTTGACCGAATCCGTGGCCTTCGCCTCCTTCGTGGCCATAGCCACGGTGCCGACGAACACACCATCCACCGGCATCGCAGGCAGCCCGAACTTCTCGGACCAACGGCCCGTGATCAGTTCCGCGGCACGCTCCGGCGAGTACACGCCACCGCCGACGGTGAGCACCGCGTTGTCGTGCGCACGAATCTCCGGGTAGGTCTCCAGCAGCATGTCTTCCAGGTCAACCCAGGAGTGGTGGCCGCCAGCGTGGCCGTCTTCCACCATCAAGATGACCTGGTCGTCCGGGTTCGCTGCCGCGATGGCAAGCGCGTTGCGGATCTGCTGCGTCGTACCAGGCTTGAGCGCAATGTAGGGGAAGCCATCCTGGTGCAGCTGCGCGAACAGTTCCGTAGCTTCTTCAACTTCCGGGATGCCTGCGGAGATGCACACGCCGTTAAACGGGGCACCGGCCGCGCGGGCCTTTGGCACCATGCGCGTTTGGCCGAACTGCAGGTTCCACAGGAAGCGGTCGAAGAACATGGTGTTGAACTGTGCGGTGCGACCGGGCTGCAAAAACGCCTTGAGGTTGGCGGTGTGCTTGCCAAACTCCTCCTCGGAGTACATGCCGCCACCGGCAAGTTCTGCCCAGTAGCCGGCGTTGGCGGCAGCGGCGACGATCTCGCCGTCCGCAGACGTCGGCGTCATGCCACCCAGGATGATCGGGGACAGGCCAGTCAGCGACGAGAACTTCGTCTGCGTGTACGTCTTGCCGTCCGGCAGCGCAATCACTCGCGGCGCGTAGTCCGAATAGTCCACGCCCTGCGGCAGCTCAGCACCCGGGCGTGCGAGGTCGTCGCGTTTCGCGGCAGTGGATGCATCGAGCACAGCGACGCCGGAACCGTTGGCCAGGTTGGTCACAATGGTTGCCGTCGCCGAATCAAACGTGAAAATGTGGCTCGCACCCTGGGCAATCAGGTCGCGCACGACTTCGGTGAAGTCGAATCGGTCCACCAAAATCGACTGCGCCAGTTCACGCGGGGTGGTGGTTTCAAACGTGATCCCGCACGCGTCCGCCCACTGCTGCGCTAGATCCACACCAGGGGCGTTGGTCTCCACATGGAAGGGGTACGCAACATCAAGCGAATCGAACACCGGCGTGATCTCGGAGCCGCCGTACTCCACTTCCAACTTGGCGTTGTAGCTGCTCGCAGCCGCTTCGATGTCCTTGCGTGCCTGCGCGAGCGCCTCCGGGCTGCCGGACAGCACCACGTGGCGGTGCCCATTGATCACGCTGATCGGAGCAGCTTGCGTATCGACGACAAACTCACCGACCTGCTCAGGCGTTAAGCCCCGAACCGAAAGCATCCGGCTGCGCGAGTCGGCGGCACCGTACACGTTGGTCGCGGCGGCACCCATGATGAACGCGAACGCAAGCGCCTTCTCCGCAGCCTGCGGGCCGTTAGCGCGATCCAGTGCGGCAGCGCCCAGGATGCCCTGCGAGTGACCGGCGAACAGTGCGTCGGTGGTGTCCAGGCCGAGCTGCTCGAGGTCTTCGGCAGCAACAATCTGGGCGAGCAGAATCGCCGGCGCGCTGACTGCGGGCAGGGCGTCGATCGCCTCGTGCGCAGCATCTGCATCCATCGCCTCGCGGATACGCTGCACAACCCCTGGCACCACAGAGGCCAACGGGCGGGCGACGGCGGCGGTGAGGGACTGGGCGTCGTTAAGCAATTGCTCCATGCGGCTGCGTGCCACAGGAGTCGCAGCAGCATCAGCGAGTGCCTGCTGCCAGGAAGAACCCTGCCCCGGGAACAGGATTGCGGGACGCTTCAGGGAAGAAAAAGAGGTGGAATTCATAACAGTGTCCTTATGGTCCTTTGTGGTCCTTGAATCGGAGCGGGATTAGAGCGGGATATTGCCGTGCTTGCGCATCGGACGCGCCACGGTCTTGTCACGGAAGAAACGCAGTTGCGCTGCGAGAACCGCAGGGGTTTCGCTTGGGAGGATGACCGAATCGATCAGACCGCGCTCAGCGGCCTTGTACGGGTTGAGCATCTCGTCTTCGTAGTCGCGCTCGTACTTCGCAATCAGTTCGCGGAGCTCCTCGTCGCTCACACCGGAGTCGCGGGCGTTAGCAATGTCTTTGCGGTTGATAAAGCCGACTGCGCCAGACGCACCCATCACCGCGATCTGCGCGGTCGGCCACGCCAAGTTCACATCGGCGCCGAGGCCCTTCGAGCCCATCACGCAGTACGCGCCGCCGTACGCCTTTCGCATGGTCACGGTCACCTTCGGCACGGTTGCCTCGCCGTAGGCGTACAGCAGCTTCGCGCCGCGGCGCAGAATGCCGCTGTGTTCCTGGTTCGCGCCGGGCAAGAAGCCGGGAACGTCCACCAGCATGACAATTGGGATGTTGAAGCTGTCGCAGGTGCGGATGAAGCGCGCGGCCTTTTCCGCCGAGTCAATGTCCAAGCAACCTGCGAGCACCATGGGCTGATTAGCGACGAAGCCCACCGGCTGGTCCTCAATCCGACCAAACGCAGTGACGACGTTTTCAGCGCGCTGCTCCATGACCTCCAGGAACTCGCCGTCGTCCGCGATATGCGCAATCACGTCGCGGACCTCATAAGGGGTGTTCGGCGAGTCTGGGATCAGTGAATCCAGCGCGGCAGCATCGGTGGCGTCTGCCTCTGCATCGGTTGGGGTTGCCGGGCGCGGCGCCGACTTCTGGCGGTTGTTCGACGGCAAGTACTCGAGCAAGTCAGCCACCCAGTCGAGCGCATCCTCGTCGGATTCCGCAACGTAGTGGCAGTTGCCGCCCTGCTGCATGTGGATCCAGGCGCCGCCGAGCTCCTCCTGCGAGATCTCCTCACCCGTGACCGTCTTGATCACATCCGGGCCGGTGACGAACATCTTCGAGGTCTCATCCACCATGACCACAAAGTCGGTCAGTGCGGGGGAGTAGGCGTTACCGCCGGCGCAAGCGCCCATGATCACGGAGATCTGCGGGACCACGCCGGAGGCTTCGATGTTGTGCAGGAAGGTCCGCGCGATCCAGTCCAGCGATACCGCGCCGTCCTGGATGCGGGCGCCTGCACCTTCATAGAGGCCGATCAGTGGACGACCGGTGGTGACGGCAAGGCGCTGAATCTTGGTCATCTTCTCGCCGTAGACCTCACCCAACGCGCCACCGAAGACGGTGCCGTCCTGGGAAAAGATGCAGACCTCGCGTCCGTCGATCGTGCCGAATCCGGTGACAATGCCATCCGTTGCCGGCCGCTTCGCCTGCATCCCGAAGTCATGGGTGCGGTGGCGGGCGTGCTGGTCGAACTCCACAAACGAGCCCTCGTCCAGGAGGTAGTCCAAGCGCTCACGTGCGGTCAGTCTGCCTGCTGCGCGGACCTTCTCCAGTGGTTTTGATCCCATCGGCTCGGCCGCTTCGGTGCGTCGTTGCACGAGGTCATCGTGTTTTTGGGCTGTGGTCGCCGGTGCCGGGATTGGCGCCGGAACCGCTGCCTTTTCAGTCTTATGTACACCTGTAAACGTATTTGGCATGCTGGCATTCTAAACCTACGAATCCGTAAGTTACTAGTCGGTAGGTAAATTCCCAGCCACACAGCAGGTTCTATTACGAACGCCAACCCCCGATGGACATTCAAGAAACTAGGCTTTGACCATGCATATCGGCATCGACCTCGTGGACGTTTCCTCGTTCGCCCAACAAATGGAATTCCCAGGTTCTACCTTCGGTTCTGTGTTCACCGACCGCGAGATACGCACGTGCAACACGAAACCGAATCGTGCTGCATCGCTCGCCGGACGCTGGGCGGTAAAGGAGGCTTACATCAAAGCCTGGTCCCAAACGATCATCGGCCAGCCCCCGCTTATCACCCCGGACGAGCTCAACTTCGCCGAGATAGAAGTAGTCAACGACGCATTCGGGCGACCTGTGGTCCAGTTGCACGGTGAGGTCGCACGGTTAGGCCCCCACGTCCAAAGCGTCTCCCTGAGCCACGACGGCGACTATGCGATTGCCACCGTGATCGTGGACTAGGGGCGCTTGGCCGGAAGGCTTACCGCCACGCCTGGGCGGCACGGACGAAGCCGGCTGCAAGGGTGCGGCCGGTGTGGGTGAGGTGGTCGTCGTGAAGCGAAAGCTCCTGGGTGACGGCGGCAGCGTCATAACCGCTGCGCGCGGCCCACTGACCTGCAACATCGGGGGAGCATTCGGGGTGGAACTGCACCGAGACGATGGAACCGAGACGCATCGCCTGGATGGGGCAGCGGGCACTCGAGGCGAGCAGTTGCGCGCCGGGCGGGAGCGACACCACTGCATCGTGGTGGGATTCGACCACAACCAATTCGGGATCGAGGACGCCGAAAAGAGGATCGGCAAGACCAGCTTCGGTCAGCGACACTCGTGCGGCGCCCTCTTCGTCCTGACTGGCTAAGCCGACGGAAACTTCGCCCCCGAAGCAGTCGGCGATGATCTGGTGGCCAAGGCAGATACCCAGCACCGGCATGCCTGACGAATGAGCTGCGCGAAGGAGATCGTGGACGGCGGGCAGCCAAGGTGCGGCCTCGGTGTCCAGGGCGTTGGTGCGACCGCCGAGGAGGATGAGGGCGGAGGTGGTGTCGTCGATACGCGGTGGCGTTTGGTTGAGATCGACGACATCGAGCTCAGCGCCGGCGCGTTCGAGCCATGGGCCGAGGCGCTGGAGCGGGCTGATCGGGTCGGGCTGGAGAACAGTGATGCGCATGGTCAGAGGTCAAAAGAAGCGACGCGACGCATTTCATCAGTGACACGGATCTTGCCTTTGCCCTCGCGCTCTCTCTTGAGGATCAGCTTTGCGAAAGCAATCTGGCCACGGGGCGGACGTTCTCCCTTAACATCCTGAGCTGTCTCAGGGCGGTTACTCACAGTCATCGCTGCTCCTTTCGTGGGCTTCATCGTAGCGAGTAAACAACCCCCGGTTCCCTCGAATGCGCATCGGGTTAATATGTGGTGCATGCAACGCGTGCTTTCCGGAATCCAGCCCACCGCCGACTCCTACCACCTGGGAAACTACTTAGGTGCCCTGAAACAGTGGATTGACCTGCAGGACGGCTACGAAGCGTTCTACTTTATCCCCGATCTGCACGCGATCACGGTGGACCAGGACCCGGAAGAGCTGCGCCACCGCACGCTTGCTGGCTGTGCGCAGTTGATTGCGCTGGGTATTGACCCGGAGCGTTCCACCCTGTTTGTGCAGTCCCACGTGCCGGAGCACGCCGAGCTGACTTGGGTACTGCAGTGCCTGACTGGTTTTGGTGAGGCCAGCCGCATGACGCAGTTCAAGGACAAGTCGGCCAAGCAGGGCCAGGACCGCACGTCGGTTGGTCTGTTTACCTACCCAGTGCTGATGGCTGCGGATATTTTGCTGTACTCGCCGCAGTTGGTGCCGGTGGGTGAGGATCAGCGTCAGCACTTGGAGCTCACGCGTACGCTGGCGGAGCGGTTTAACTCCCGCTACGGCAAGACGTTCACGGTGCCGGAGGGCATGATCGTGGAGGGTGCGGCGAAGATCTACGACCTGCAGGATCCGACGTCGAAGATGTCCAAGTCGGGTGCGAACCCGAAGGGCATTGTGAATCTTCTGGACGAGCCGAAGACCTCCGCCAAGCGCATCCGCTCCGCCGTGACTGACAACGATGGCGTGATTGCCTACGACAAGGAAAACAAGCCGGGCGTGTCCAATCTGCTGGTGATTCAGTCGGCGCTGACAGGCAAGTCGATCGACGACATCGTCGCCGGCTACGAAGGCCAAGGCTACGGCGCGCTGAAGGTGGATACGGCGGATGCGCTCGAGGCGTTCACCACGCCGCTGCGCGCGCGTTACGACGAACTCATGTCGGACCGTGCCGAACTCGAAGCCATCCTCGCCCGCGGTGCCGAGCGCGCCCGCGAGGTGGCATCGCCGCTGCTGAAGGACGTGTACGAGAAGGTTGGGTTCTTAGCGCCGAAGCGCTAAGGGCTAGCGGCGGAGCCAGGTCCGTTTCCGGCGTAGCCTCAGCGCTTCGCTCGTGCGGCCCGCAGGCCGTTCAAGATCACGATGACTTCGGCGACCTCGTGAACCAACACCACGGCGGCTAGGCCCAGCACGCCGGTGATCGCCAGCGGCATCAACACGATGATGATGGCCAGAGACAGCACGATGTTTTGGTTGATGATCCTGCTGCCTCGGCGGGCGTGCTGCAGAGCCTGCGGGATCAGCCGGAGGTCGTGGCCGGTGAAGGCGACGTCAGCGGACTCGATCGCGGCGTCAGAGCCGGTCGCTCCCATCGCAATGCCCACCGTCGCGCCTGCCAGTGCCGGCGCGTCGTTGATGCCGTCGCCGATCATCGCCGTCGGCGTCTTGGAGGAGAGTTCGGCGACGATGTTTGCCTTGTCCTCCGGTCGCAGCTCGGCGCGCACGTCGTCGATTCCGGCGATTTCAGCCAGCGCCCGGGCGGTGCGAGTGTTGTCGCCGGTGAGCATGCTCACTTCCACGTCGTTGGCGTGCAGGGTCTGCACGGCTTCGGGAACCTCGGGACGCAGCTCGTCGCGGACACCGATCGCCCCGGCGAGGGCGTCATCGACGGTGACCAGGACGCAGGTCTGGCCCTCGGACTCCATGCGCTCAACGTCTGCCTTCAATGGCCCGGCGTCGATCCACCGGGGGCTGCCCACCAGCACTCGTCGGCCTTCGACGGTGCCGCCGATGCCATGCCCGGCTTCCTCGCTGATGTCCGAGGCGGTGGGCGCTTCGGGCGCCGCTGCCGCGATCGCCGCGGCGAGGGGGTGCGTCGATTGCTGCTCAACTGCCGCCGCGAAAGCAAGCACCTGAGCCCGATCGAATCCGTCCGCCGGGACCACGCCGGTAACCTCGGGCTGGTTGCGGGTAAGAGTTCCGGTCTTGTCCACCGCCAGGTGACGGATGCCACCGAGCCGCTCGAACGCCGCGCCGGATTTGATGACCACGCCGAACTGGCTGGCCGCGCCGATCGCGGCCACGACCGTCAGCGGCACGGAGATTGCCAGCGCGCACGGCGACGCTGCGACCAGAACCACCAGCGCACGGGTGATCCACGTCTCGGGGTCGCCCAGCAGCGAGCCGATCACGCCGACCAGCACCGCCAGGATCATCACCCCGGGCACTAGGGGTTGGGCGATCCGGTCGGCGATCCGGGCGCGGTCGCCCTTTTCCGCCTGTGCCTGCTCGACCAGGTCGACGAGGGTGGTCAGCGAGTTGTCCGTTCCAGCTGCGGTCGTCTCGATCTCCAGCACACCGGCGGAGTTGATTGCTCCCGCGGGTACCTCGTCGCCGGGTGCGACCTCCTCCGGAATGGATTCTCCGGTGATCGCTGAGGTGTCAAGGCTGGATCGTCCGGAACGAATGATGCCGTCCGTGGCGATTCGTTCCCCGGGGCGCACGAGCATTAGCTCGCCAACCACGAGGTCCTTCGCTGCGACCTCGACCGCCGTGCCGTCGCGCAGCACCGTCGCGGTCTGCGGCACCAACTTCAACAGTGCCCGCAGTCCGCTCTGGGCCCGGTCCATCGCCTTGTCTTCCAGTGCCTCGGCGATCGAGTACAGGAACGCTAGCGCCGCGGCCTCTCCGACGTAACCGAGGATCACCGCGCCGACCGCACTGATCGTCATCAGCAAGCCAATGCCGAGCTTGCGCTTCGTGACAAGGTTCCGGATCGCGCCGGGCGCGAACGTGTACGCCCCTAGCAGCAGGCCGACCCAGAACAGTACTGTCGCGGGTGTCTCCAAGTCGGACCAGTCCAGCGCCAGACCTATGAAGAGGGCTATGCCGGAGAAGATCGGCAGTAGCAACTCGGGGTCCTTCCACCATGGCCGATCGAGCTCTTCGACCTCCGCGGCGGGTTTGTGTTCGCATCCACACGCTGAACTCATGCGTCCGCTCCCTTCTCGCCGCAGCCGGGGACCGAGCACTCAGAGTCGATGCATGGGGCGTTTTCGTCGACAGCCAGCGTCGCGTTGACCAGCGCGTTGAGCGCTGCCGCGAGATGCGGATCGGCGATTTCGTAGCGGGTCTTGCGGCCCTCCGGCTCAGCGACGACGATGCCGCAGTCACGCAAGCAGGTCAGATGGTTCGAGACGTTTGAGCGGGTCAGGTCTAAGTCGCGCGAAAGCACGGCTGGGTAGCTCGGGCCGTCGAGTAGGGTTATCAGGATTCTGGAGCGCGTCGGATCCGCCATGGCCCGGCCGAGCCGGTTCATGACGTCGAGGCGTGAAGCAATAGTCAGCATGTGCTGAACTATACAGTATGTACTGAACTGACCTGAAATGAGAGGAGCCTGCCGCCACCCCGCACCGGGCAACGCCCCTGCTACGTTGTCTCGCAGGCTCCTCTACGATGTGTTCGGTAAAGCACACTCGTTTAGAAGGGACGTCCGTCGATGGCAACCTCGACATCGCCGCGTAAGGCGTACACCGACGAACAAGGAATCGAGCGCGCCTCGAAGCAACAGCAAGAAGGCCTAGAGGCGAAAGTAGAGGAGAAGGCGCCCGCTGCGGCTCACGTGCTGCGGATGAACGAGCGCTTCGGTACCGAAGGCGGCAACCAGCTTGCCGGTGGCATTACGTACTTCTCGGTGCTGTCGCTGTTTCCGCTGCTCATGCTGATCTTCGCCGGCCTCGGTTTCTTCCTGAGCGCTCGGCCGGATTTGATCCAGGAGATCGAAAACCAAATCACCTCCTCGGTCGACGGCGATCTGGGCGACATGCTCAATGAACTGGTCAATGCTGCTATTGATCAGCGCGGTGCCGTCGCTGGTATCGGTTTGCTAACCACTCTGTGGTCCGGCCTGGGGTGGATGAACAACCTGCGCGTGGGCGTGTCCGCAATGTGGAAGGTGGATGCGAACGAAGGCGGCAACTTTGTCACCAAGAAGTTGGCGGACCTGCTGGGCCTGATCGTGCTCATTGTCCTGTTCGTGGTGGCTGCAGGCGTGACCGCGGTTGGCGTGTCCGGCTGGACCAGCACCGCAATGGAGCGCCTCGGCATCGGTGATTTCCCGGGCGCGCGCCTCGTGGTGTGGGTCGTTGGATTCCTGGTCAGTGTGCTGGCCAGCTTCTTGGTCATGCTGTGGGTGAACATGTACATGCCGCGCACGAAGGTGCCGGTGAAATCAGGTCTGAAGGGTGCGCTGCTCGGCGCGGTTATCTTTGCCATCTTGCAGCAGTTCGCAGGCCTGGTGATCTCTTCCGCTACCGGTAACCCGGCGGGTGCAATCTTTGGCCCGATCATCACCCTCATGGTCGTGCTGTACCTGATCTGGCGCGTGGTGCTCTACGTTGCAGCATGGACTGCGACGACGCAGGAGTCCCTGGACGCAGCCCCGGCGGAGGTTCCGGAGCCGGCCGTGATCAACATCCGTGCAGGTGCGGTGCGTAACACCGATAAGTCGGCGTCTACCGGCAAGGCGCTTGGCGTCGGCGCCGCGCTTGGCGCTATCGGCGTTGGCCTCGCTTCCGTGCTGACGCGAGACTAACCACAGCGGCAAGCAACGCGAGGGCCACAACGCCCGCAACGACAAGGTAGGACCACCAACGGTTCCAGGCCGTCTCCTCTTCCATACCGGAGTTCTCTTCGGGCGTGGGGGAGGGGGCGGCCTTCGTCGTTTCAGGGGTGTTGGTCTCTGGGGGCGCTAGCTTTGCGACGACACCCTCCACCCCATACGCCGCATGCAGCAGCATCTGCGCCTGTTCCCAGGCGCGGTGTTCGTGGGCAGTGGTGTCGAGGACGACGGCGACGAGGCGGCGGCCATCGTGGTTGACCGCACCGACGAAGGTGTGGTTGGCGTCGTCGGTGTAGCCGGTTTTTCCACCGATGCCGTCAGGGTCGTTGAGGTAGAGCTTGTTGTCATTCCACAGCTCAAAGGCTGGTAAGTCGTCGAATCCGGGGAACGTGTAGGACTCGGTGGCGACGATGTCCGCGAACGTGGGGTTCGCAAACGCCGCTTTGTACGCCAGGCCCATATCCCACGCGGAGGTGGACATGCCGGCGCTGTCCAGGCCGGAATACGAGGTGGCACGGGTATCGGTCATGCCGAGTGTTTTGGCCATTTCGTTGATCTTCAAAAGCGTCATCTCGTTGCCGCCGAGCGCCTGGGCGAGCGCGTGGGCGCAATCGTTGCCAGAGGCCAACAGCAGACCGTGGAGCAGGTCGTTGACGGTATAGTCGCCGCCCTCGCCGATGCCTGCGGCGGAGCCTTCCTGGCCCGCGGACTCGGCGGATACCGGCACTTTCTGGTCTAGCGGCAGTTCGTCGATCGCCGCCAATGCCAACAGCACTTTGATGATCGATGCCGGACGGTATCGTCCGTGCGGATCCTTCATCGCCACCACGTCGCCGGAATCCAGGTCAGCCACCAGCCACGCGGATGCGAGCACGTCCTGCGGAACCTCGTAACCGTCGGCGACGCTGACCCCACACGGCCCGTCGTAGGTCACCGGCAACGCGTCCGGCGTGCTTGTGGCCCGTTCTGAGGTGGAGACAGGCTCCGGCGGCCAGGTTGCCTGCGGGCAGTTATCGGTATCGGGTGCTTTGTCGCGCTTGGGTGGGACCCAGTTGCCGGTGTCGTCGTAGTAGCCGGTGGTGGGGGCGGCCGGCTCGATGGCATCGGTTGGGGCGGGGGTTTCGGCGTCTTGCGCGTTCGCTGTCAAGCACAGCCCCATGCTCAAACACACCACCGGAACTGCTGCCAACGTGCGCTTGATCATTTAGGACCCCTTCTGTTTGTAGCGGGTGACGAGGCGGTCGATGAGCTCGTCGGTAAGTTTCTCATCGGAAAGAATGATATCGAGCATGTCAGCATGCATCGCCTCAGTTTCCTCCGGATCTGGTTCTACCTGGTCATCGTAGGAATCGCCGGAGAGATCCATGCCGATGCCGTCGAGGAGCCCCTCGTCTTCAACAGGGGTGTCAATTCCCGTGGCTTCTGCGAGCATCTCCGCATCAATAGCGGGGAACTGGGTGGTGAACTCGGTGAGGAAATCGTCCGCATCGCTCATCGCCTGCGCCGGGCGCTTGCCCTTGCGGATCTCCGCATCGATGCGACGCTGCAACGCCTTCTCCATCTGGCGGTGGCGCCAGGAGCGCACACGGGTTGGCTCCAACTCGCGGGCCACCGCGCGTGATTTGTTCTCAGCCTTGCGCGCAAGCGTGGCTACCTGCGTCGCCGTCGCGTTCACAGTGGTATTTACCGGAGCGAACTCCGAGTCGGTGGAAATGCGCCAGTTGCCGTAGTAGCCGAACAGGAACAGGGCGAAACTGGCAACAGGTCCGAGAATCATGCCCCAGGCGAGGTAGCCAGTGGCGTTGCCGATCAGCGTGATCACTGCACACGCCACTGCCGGCAGCACGGTGGGTTGGTTACCGCCAAACACTGACGGTTCTTGGCCGGTGACCACGTCGCGGATCATGCCGCCGCCGGTCGCGGTGAAGACACCCATCATGATGGTGGGCACAACCGGAAGCCCGTACTGGATTGCTTTCGACGCACCCGTGGACGCCCACAATGCGGAGACCAACGCGTCGCCATGCGATTGCAAAAATTCCCATGCGCGGCCCTTGAAGTAGGTGAACCTGGCGATCAACGCGCCGGTAAACGCAAGGATCAGGTACTCAGGCTGGCTCATTGCTGCGACGGTGCCCTCGTTGATCAGCACGTCGCGCAACATGCCTCCGCCGAGTGCGGAAAGCATCGCGATGAAGAAAAACCCCACGATGTCGTAGCCGAGTTGGCGTGCCAGGGTGCCGCCAATGACACCCATGAGGAGCACGCCGGAGATGTCCATCCAGTGATAGATGGCGTTGATGAGGGGGTCGACCTGGTCCACTGCCATAGCCGACCATTCTAAACCTCAGGTCTTAGAACTTGGAGAAGCGCTTGATCAGCTGGTTTTCCATCTCGGTCCACGCTTCTGCCTTATCGGTGAACGGTGCGGACGGAACGTAACCGGCGGCGCGGGTGGAGCCAAGCATGTACGCCAGGTAATCCTGCATGCGCGGGTTGGTCAGCAGCAGGGAGTTCAGCGAATCGTCCTTCGCCCAGTCGGCGGCGTCCGCGAGCAGTTCGTAGGCCTTGGCCATCTGCTTGGTGTCTACCGCGTCGGTGCCCTTGGCAATGTCGGCGGCGATGCCGTTAAACGAGTAGGAGTTGTCCGGGTGAACCTCCACCTTGAGATCACCAGCGTTTGCCGCGTTGAGGATGTCCTGCCAAGTGGACACGCCTGCGAGGTCGTGGTCGTCGTTTTCCAAAATCCAGCGGCCGAGGTGCTTCGTGGACGGGAAGGTGATGATCTCGCCGTACTTACCCAAGAACACCGGCGCGCCGTTCAGGTACGTGCGCAGCGTGTACACGCTCTGGCCCTGGATGGAAACCTTCACCGGGTCGATGCCAGCAAGGCCCCAAACGGAGGAATCGTACGGGTCCTGCGCGGCGGCCTGTGCCTGCTCGTCGGCGCGGCGCTGCTCCTCAGCCGCTGCGCGTGCTTCCTGTGCTTCAGCAATAGCGGTGGTTGCTGCGGCAACCTCGTTCGCATCGAGATCTTGCGTATCGACGACACGCACCACCTCATCCAGCGACTCCACAACCTGCTTCCAATTGGTCAGCACAACGCGGCCCACACCCGACCATTCAGACATGCCGTTCTCGCCCGCGTAGTGGTCCGCGCCACGGTTGACGTTGCCCAAAATGGAGTGGGAGGCGAAGAAGATCTGCGCATGCTCAGCGCTGGCCACCTCGGCCAGCGAACGCGACACCTGGAAGACGCGTGCCAGCGACGAGACGTTCTCGTGGCTCGGACGACCCGCTAGGAAGTTCGGGGCGCCAATGATGTCGTAGTACTGCTTGTCACCCGGCACGACGCGGTCGTCGCCCTGAGTGTTAAACGCCTCCCACTTCGGGTGGTCACTCAGGTCATGCGACGGGTTGGTGTTGAGGTAGGCCAGAAGCTCCTCGGGGGAGTTGAAGGCGAGGACCGATTGGTCGTCGCCAAGAAAGGCCTGCCACTGCGTGCCCTTCTCTTTCCAGGTTGGGGCCCACAGGGTGTAAAAATCGCCCTCGGTCAGGGACAGTTTCACGGGAAGGATCGCGCGGGTACTCATGGGGTGAGAGTCTACTCAACTCACAGCCAGCAGATTAACCGGTTGGCCGCCAGAACCCGTAGAACGGCATTCCGATGTTCTCGGTGCGCACCGGGTTCATCTGTACCGGGTCGCCGGCCTCAATCATCATGCCGTCGCCTGCGTACATTGCGGCGTGGCCCGACCAGAGCACAAGATCGCCCGGCTGCAGTTCCTCGTAGGACACCTGCCTGCCAACCGTCTGGTCGGCCGCAACGCGAGGAATCTCCATCCCTGCCTGGCTGTAGGCCCAAGATGTCAGCCCTGAGCAGTCGAAGCCGCCGGGGCTCGACCCTCCCCAGACATATGGCGTGCCGAGTTGGCTTTTCGCTGCGGCCACTGCGGCTGCGCCGACAGGGGAGCCACCCTGTGCTGGCGCTGGCGTGGGCTCCGGTGGAGGAGCAGACATTGGCGTGACCTCAGGCGGAGCAGGCGCGGGGACCGTGGCTGCGGGTTTCGGTGCAGTCGGCAGCGCCGCGGCCACAAGCTGGCGCGGGGATGATGGCACCGAGGCCGATAGGCGCTGCAACTCTGCGTTCGCTGCCTCACCGAGCGCGCCCGGACCCGGCATGACACGGGCGGCCGCCGCAGCGGTCGACGCCCCCAGTTTCGTCGCAAGGGCGCCCAGGTCCTTCTCCAAGCTCTGCAAAGCCGCCATCGCAGCATCGAGCGCCTGACAGACTTGAGCCGCGACAAACGCCGCTGCACCAATTGGGCCGATTGGTGTCGCCGCAAGCGCGGGCGCTGCCGCGGCGTTGCGCATGAGACCGATTGCAATAGAGACAAGCTCGGCGACCGCGGCCGAAGCGCGGACTGACCCGCGCAGGACTGCGTCACTGATATCTGCACGGTAGGCCGCCAGGTCGGATGCAGCCTGCAGCCTGGTTTCTCCGCTCGCGTTAGCAACCTGTGCGAGCGGGCCGAAGTCCTTGAAGTCCGGCATGCGATAGCCCGGAAGGGTCGGAAAATCGATGATGTCTGCCATGGACAGAATCTGTGCCGCAGCAGTACCGATATCTAACGAGAAGTTCAGGTGGCGGTTGTTTGTCACTGACGGCGGCCCGCCTAGCGAGGAAAGCGCGTCGAGCATGGTGCTAAGGGTGGGGTTCATAGTGTCGCTCCAAACTTGTGGCAGGTGGCGGTATCGACGGCGCACGCAGCATCAACGGTGAGGTCCATGGTTGCGGCGATGCGCCGGGCTTCGTCGCGAAGCAAATTGGCGTCGCTGTTCGCTTGCTCGATAGCGGTGGACACTGCGTTGTGGAATTCGCTCAATGGCCACACATCGGGCACTGGCACATGGTTGAGGGCGCGCAGCGAGGCTGCGTCGTTGCGTAGAGAATCGGTCATGGAAAACACGGATGCGGAATCAAATTGAAAGACAGTCATGCACATTGGACGGCGAAAACCCCACGCCGGTTCCCTCGTAGGAGAAAAAACTTTGGTGAATTAGCATGGGCGGCATGGACATCACGGTTATTAACCACCCGCTGGCTGCTTCGCGGCTGACCATTATGCGCGACAAGCGCAGCGACAACGCAGCTTTTCGTGCGGCGTTGGCCGACCTCGGCGCAATGCTGATCTACGAGGCGGCGCGTGATTTGAAAGTCGAGCAGTTCGACACCGAAACCCCAGTTGCGGTCGCTCAAGGCACGCGGCTGGCCACCCCGCCGATCATCGTTCCGATCATCCGAGCCGGTCTGGGCATGATCGATCCAGCACTGTCGATGATCCCGGACGCCCAGGTGGGCTTCATCGGCTTGGCTCGCGACGAGAAGACCCACGAACCGGTGCCGTACCTCGAAGCACTGCCCGACGATCTGTCTGGACAGCCGGTGTTCCTGGTGGACCCGATGCTGGCAACCGGCGGCTCGCTCATCCACGCCATCGATCTGCTTGTTGGCCGCGGTGCGGACGACATCACCTGCATCTGCATGGTCAGTGCACAGCCGGGCGTGGATGCGCTCAAGGCTCACGGCGGGCCTGTCCGCCTGGTTACTGCGACGATCGATCCGTCGCTGAACGAGGACGCCTACATCGTGCCTGGCTTGGGCGATGCCGGTGATCGTCTCTACGGTCCGCGCAACATCGACCTCTAACGCGCATAACGCGCGCACAGTACAAGCGCAGCGCAAGGTCTACGCGCCACGGAACCGAAAATAACCGTGGCGTGCACACTTGCGCTGCGCTACATTGTGAGCACAACGGCACAACAGCACAACAGCACAACGACACAGCCAGGGGGAGAGCTGTCATGGGGGAATTGCTACCGGACTCGCACTGGGCCAGCTACGCGCTGGGCTTGGGAGAACGTATTCGCGCGCTGCGCATCATGCGGGGGTTGAGCCAAACGCGCCTTGCGGAACTCGCTGGAGTGTCGCGCTCGCTTGTGTCCAACATTGAGCGCAACGACTACAACGAGCGGGCTGCCGACCCAACCTTAAGCACTCTCTACCGCATCGCTCGTGCGCTGCACGTGCCACCTGCGATGCTGTTGCCGGGCAGTCTTGATGATGTCGACGATGCCTACGTGCTCCAAGGCCCTGACGCCAAAGTGGAGGCGATCATGTTCCAGTGGCCCCGCAGTCCGTACGACACTGCCCGGTTTTCCACCGCCTATCTTCAACCCGGCGCACCGAGGGGAACACCAGTGTTTAGCGTTGCTGAACAGATTCAGCACTGCACTGAAAACGCAGTACCGAAAAAGCAGTGCGCTTCTAGCGTGGCGACGACCCCGGCGTAGACTCTGTGCAACATATGCACTTGCTTGTACCCGCTGTACAGGACGACCTTAAGGGAGGACGCGTGAGTAACGCCGGAATCGCTACAGCCGTGGCGGCTTGGTTTGATCAAAACCAGGACAAGGTCGTGGGGTGGCGTCGGCACATTCACTCACACCCGGAGCTATCCAACGAGGAAGTGGAAACTACCGAGTTTTTGGTCAACGTACTGGAGGAACATGGTCTGAAGCCGGTGCGCTTCCCGGGCACCGGGTTGTATGTGGACCTTGGTCCTACCGAAGGCAAGCGCTTGGCATTTCGCGCAGACATCGATGCGCTGCGTGTGCCGGAGCAAACCGGTTTGCCGTTCGCGTCGGTGAACCCGGGCGTGTCGCACTCGTGTGGCCATGATGTGCATACGACGGTTGCTCTGGGCCTTGCGTGTGCGTTGTCCACGATCGAGCTTGAGCAGGGTGTTCGCGTGATCTTCCAGCCTGCGGAAGAAGTTATGGGCGGCGGCGCGCTGGACGTGGTCAAGTGGGGCGGGTTGGAAAATGTTTCCGCGATTTATGCGGTGCATGCCGAGCCGCATATCCGTGTTGGGGAGATCGGCGTGCGCACCGGTGCGATCACCTCGGCGTCTGACGTGATTCGTATCGAGGTCCAGGGCCCCGGCGGACATACGTCGCGCCCGCAGTTGACCGCCGATGTGGTGTACGCAATCGGTGCGCTGATTACTCAGTTGCCGGCGTTATTGTCGCGCCGGGTGGATCCGCGCACAGGCACTGTGTTGGTGTTTGGCCACGTCAATGCGGGTGATGCGGCGAATGCGATTCCGAAAGTGGGTGTTTTGGAAGGCACGTTGCGCACGGCGGATATTACGACGTGGCGTGAGATCGAGGACTTGATTACGGACCTGATCGACCTTGTCGTTGCGCCGACCGGTTGCACGTACCACCTGGATTACATCCGCGGTGTGCCGCCCGTGCTTAACGACGACGCCGCCACCGCCCTGGCCGTCCAAGCCGCCCGGTCCGTGGACCCGCACAGTGTTGTCTCCGCCCCGCAATCCAGCGGTGGGGAGGACTTTTCGTGGTACCTCGAGCACGTACCCGGCGCGATGATGCGCTTGGGTGCGTGGAACGGTGAGGGTGAGCCACAGGATCTGCACCAGGGGAACCTGAATGTTGATGAGCGGGCGATTGGGGTTGGGGTTCGTTTGTTCGGTGCGATTGTGGAGCAGTACTTCCGGGTGGGTGAGGTTTCTCCGGCTCCGGGTAGACTGTGACGTTGTTTAACCTGTCACGTCAAGTCTGAAACTTTGAGGAGAGCCGTTTTGTCCAAGAAGATTGTCATCATGGGTGGAGGCCCCGGCGGATACGAGGCCGCGCTGCTCGCGTCGAAACGCGGCGCAGACATCACGTTGGTGGAAGATTCTGGGGCTGGCGGCTCGGCGATCCGTAAGGACGTTGTGCCGTCGAAAAGCTTCATTGCGGGCGCGAACATTAAGACGGACTTGCGCCGCGCGGACGATATGGGGCTCAACCACACGTTGGGTGACGCGAAGCTGTCGCTGCTGGCGCTGAATGAGCGTGTGAAGCAGTTGGCGGCGGAGCAGTCCAGTGACATCCGCGAGCAGCTTGAGCGCAAGGGCGTGCGCCTGGTCAAGGGGCGTGCGCGCTTCTCTGATAAGCAGGTCGGTCACACTACGCATGACATTGAGATTGTCACCGAGTCTGGTGAGACTGAGCACGTCAGCTGCGACATGGTGCTTGTGTGCACGGGTGCGAGCCCGCGTGTGCTCAAGGGGGCGGAGCCGGACGGCGAGCGCATCCTGAACTGGCGTCAGATGTATGACCTGCAGGAGCTGCCGACCCACCTCATTGTGGTTGGTTCTGGCGTGACTGGTGCGGAGTTTGTCTCTGCGTTTGCGGAGCTGGGCGTGAAGGTGACCATGGTTGCTTCCCGCGATCGCATTTTGCCTCACGACGACGCCGACGCCGCCGATGTCTTGGAGAAGGTCCTGGCGGATCGCGGCGTGCAGTTGGAGAAGGACGCGCGTGTGGAGCGTGTGGAAAACACGGGTGACGCTGTGGTCGTGCACACCACTGATGGCCGCGCCATTGAGGGTTCGCACGTGATGATGTCCATCGGTTCTGTTCCGAATACGGCAGATTTGAACCTTGAGGCCGCAAAGGTGGAGACCACCCCGTCCGGCCACATTCATGTGGACCGCGTCTCGCGCACTAACGTCGCCGGCATTTACGCTGCGGGCGACTGCACGGACCTCATGCCGCTGGCGTCGGTTGCGGCGCAGCAGGGCCGCACTGCCGTTGACCACGCGATGGGCGACGGTGTCAGCCCGATCCGCCTGAAGACGGTTGGCAACGCCGTGTTCACCCGTCCGGAGATCGCTGCCGTGGGTGTCACCGAGCAGGAGATCCGCGACGGCAAGGTTGAGGCAGACATCTACAAGCTGCCCTTGTCGACGAACCCGCGCGCCAAGATGCGTTCCCTGCAGTACGGGTTTGTGAAGATTTTCGCCCGCAAGGGCTCCGGCCAGGTCATCGGCGGTGTGATCGTCGCGCCGACCGCATCCGAGCTGATCTTGTCGCTGACCATCGCGGTAACCAACAGCCTCACCGTCACCCAGCTGGCTAACTCGATGGCGGTGTACCCGTCGCTGTCGGGCTCGATTACCGAGGCGGCTCGCCGCCTGATTACAAAGTCGGATCTGGACTAGCCGGAAACGCACGTTGGGGGCAGCGGGTGCGCGGACACGTCGCGCACCCCGGACCAATCGGAGTAGCTGATGCCGGGGCCAGATCAAGGCCGTCGGCGTACACCAGTTGGGGTGCGTATGCGGCGTCGCAGCCAAGCGCTACGGCGTGCTCGCGCCGGGGCTGACCAAAGCCCACGGCGGGACCCTGCACCATGCGCGCAACCCACATCTGTGTGCGCCCGTCCGGGGTGGTGGAGACCTGCCTGGTCACACGGTTTGGGGTTTCAAACGCACGGTGCACCACCCATAGCGGGCAGGTATCGCCGGAGACGGCGAAGCGGAACGACGTGGTGGCCTGGCGCTTGGACACATTTCCTGCGCGGTCGGTGCGCATAAATACAAACGGCACAGCCTGCGCGCCGGGGCGCTGCAGTGTGCCGAGGCGTTGGCAGGTGGATTCGAATCCGGTGCCGAAGCGGGCCGAGATGACATCGATGTCGTAGCGCGTCTCGTGGGCAGCCTGCAGGATCTCCGTGTACGGCATGGTGACGGCAGCCGCGAAGTACTGGGCTAAGCCGTGGGTGGTGACGTTGCGGGCCGGGGTGTCGTCGATACGCGCAATGAGCTCTGATATCACGTCGCCGTGGGCGAGATTGCTGTAGCGGTAGGACAGCTCGAAGCACTGTTGCGCTTCGCTCAAGCCTGAGCGCAGGCGGATCTCGCGGGTGGTGGTGTCGATGTCGGAGCGACCCGACTCCACAGGCTGGTTGAAGCGCACGGTGTAGCCGAAGTCGCGGTCGAGGACCGACGCAAGACGGGTCAGGCGCAACTGGCGGCCACCAAGATGCTCCGCAAGCGTTTCGGCCGCTGAATCCAGGGAGTGGAAGTAGTTGCTGTGTTCCTGGAAAAAGCTGCGTGCGTACTCGTAGGGGTTGGGGGCTTGCTCGTTGAGGCGCTCGGGGATGGTTCGGACACGCTCCGCAAGGGTAGGGAAGTGGCGGGCGAATTCCTCCAGCTCGTGCTGCGCGATGCCGGGGAGCAGTTCCGAAAGGGCGGCTGCGGTTTCGCGTTCGGCGTCGCCGGAGAAGAAGGAAGCATCCACCCCGAAGGCGGACGTTAACTGCAACAACACCGTCGCCGTGAGAGGGCGCTGATCGTTTTCCAACTGGTTGAGATAGCTCGGCGAGATACCGACGAGGACCGCCGCATCGGCTTGAGTGAGGTTGCGAGCGGTGCGCAGTGTGCGGATCTGACCCCCCGCGTACAGCTTTGCCATCGTTGATTTTGCTCCTTCTCAGCCGCTTGGCCTGGTGATTTGCAACACTTTGCAAGTCTGCCAGTTTCAGGACGCAAGAATACGCAACTTCCACTATGATGCGCAACACACTTTCGCTCCTAATATGAGGTGCATCATCATCTCGATTGCCAGAAGGAGCCGAAGAATGATCCAACACGAGGTACGTACCCATAAGTCCGCAGAAGACTTCCCGATTGAAGAGCATCTGGCCTACAAGATTGCCAAGGTCGCGGCCGACCCGGTTGAGGTACCGGAAGACACCCGCGAAATGATCATCAACCGCATCATCGACAACGCTTCTGTCGCTGTTGCCTCCTATAACCGCCGCCCGGTCGCCGTCGCCCGCGCAATGGCCAAGGCACACCCGGCAGACAACAAGGGTGCACTCGTCTTCGGCGAAGACGGCACCTACTCCGCAGAATGGGTCGCTTTCGCAAACGGCACCGCCGTGCGCGAGCTCGACTTCCACGACACCTTCCTGGCAGCCGAATACTCCCACCCGGGCGACAACATCCCGCCGATCCTCGCTGTTGCACAGCACAAGGGCCTCGACGGTAAGGCGCTGATCCGCGGCATCGCCACCGGCTACGAAATCCAGGTCAACCTGGTCAAGGGCATCTGCCTGCACGAGTGGAAGATCGACCACGTTGCACACCTTGGCCCCTCGGCCGCAGCTGGCATCGGCACCATGCTCAACCTGGACGTGGACACCATCTACCAGGCAATCGGCCAGGCGCTGCACACCACCACCGCAACCCGCCAGTCCCGCAAGGGCCTGATCTCCTCCTGGAAGGCATCCGCCCCGGCGTTCGCCGGCAAGATGGCCATCGAAGCGGTGGACCGCGCCATGCGCGGCGAGGGCGCACCGGCCCCGATCTGGGAAGGCGAAGACGGCTTCATCGCATGGATGCTGCACTCCCCGGAGCGCACCTACACCGTCCCGCTGCCGGCAGACGGCGAGCCGAAGCGCGCGATCCTGGACACCTACACCAAGGAACACTCCGCCGAGTACCAGGCACAGGCTCCGATCGACCTGGCTCGTCGCATGAAGCAGACCATCGCAGACGCAGGCAAGACCACCGCCGAGATCGAGTCCATCGTGCTGCACACCTCGCACCACACCCACTACGTCATCGGCACCGGCGCGAACGACCCGCAGAAGATGGATCCGAAGGCATCCCGCGAGACCCTGGACCACTCGATCATGTACATGTTCGCTGTCGCCCTTGAGGACGGCGGCTGGCACCACGTCGACTCCTACACCCCGGAGCGCGCAAACCGTCCGGAGACCGTCGAGCTGTGGCACAAGGTGTCCACGGTGGAGGACCCGGAGTGGACCCGTCGCTACCACTCGCAGGATCCGGACGAGAAGGCATTCGGCGCCAAGGCTGTCATCACCTTCAACGACGGCACTGTCATCGAGGATGAGATGGCTGTCGCCGACGCCCACCCGTACGGTGCTCGTCCGTTCGAGCGTGAGAACTACATCCAGAAGTTCCGCACCCTGGCTGAGGGCATCGTCGATAAGGACGAGCAGGACCGCTTCCTCGCCGCCGTGCAGGATCTGGAAAACCTCACTGACCTGACCGAACTTAACATCCGCGTCAACGACGCAACCCGCGCCGCTGCAGAGGAGATCCCGGGAGGCATCTTCTAATGTTCAAGCCTGACACAACCCCGAACGAGCGTCGCAAAGCACTGCGAGCATCGCTTGTCGACGAAAAAATCACCACCTTGCCCGGCGCCTTCAACCCGCTGACCGCGCGCCTGATCGAGGACATCGGATCCTTCTCCGGCGTGTACGTCTCCGGCGCCGTGGTAGCCAACGACCTGGGCCTGCCGGACATCGGCCTGACCACGCTTTCCGAGGTTGCAAACCGCGGCGGCCAGATCGCCCGCGCCACCAACCTGCCGGTGCTCATCGACGCCGACACCGGCTTCGGCGAGCCGATGTCCGCAGCCCGCACCGTCGCCGAGTTTGAAGCGGCAGGCCTGGCTGGCCTCCACCTGGAAGACCAGGTCAACCCGAAGCGCTGCGGCCACCTCGACGGCAAGGAAGTTGTGCCGCGTGACCTGATGATCCGCCGCATCACCGCAGCGGTGCGCGAGCGCCAGGACGACGACTTTGTCATCTGTGCCCGCACCGACGCCGCCGGCATCGAAGGCATCGACGAGGCCATCGAGCGTGCGAAGGCATACGCCGACGCGGGTGCGGACCTCATCTTCACCGAAGCGCTGTACTCGGAGGAAGACTTTGCCAAGTTCCGCGCCGCCGTGGACACGCCGCTTCTGGCCAACATGACCGAGTTTGGCAAGACCGACCTGCTCAGCGCCCAGCAGCTGGAAAACCTCGGCTACAACGCCGTGATCTGGCCGGTGACCACCTTCCGTATCGCCATGGGCCAGACCGAAGCAATGCTGCGCGACATCGCAGAAACCGGCACCCAGGTGCCGTGGCTGGACAAGATGCAGCACCGCGCCCGCCTCTACGAACTGGTGCGTTACGACGAATACAACCAGTTCGACCAATCCGTCTTCACCTACTCGAAAGACACCTACAGCTCCACCTTTGAGCAGTAGACCGCCACCACCAACACCACCACCAAGAAGGAGTGAATCATCATGACTGAGCAGGAAATTCGTAAGGGCCTCAACGGCGTTGTCGCTGACTACACCGCAGTGTCCAAGGTCAACCCGGAGACCAACTCGCTGCTGTACCGCGGTTACCCGGTCCAGGAACTGGCAGAGCATTGCACCTTCGAGGAAGTGGCATACCTGCTGTGGAACGGCGAACTGCCGACCGAGGAGCAGTTTGCAGAGTTCCGCGGTGGCTGCATGGAAAACCGCGACATCGATGAAGAACTGATCCAGATCATCAACTTCATGCCGAAGGACTGCCACCCGATGGACGTGCTGCGTACCGCAGTGTCCTACCTGGGTGCAGAGGATCCGGAGAAGTTCACCCCGGATTCCGATCACCTGCGTGGCATCGGCCGCAAGCTGCTGGCCAAGCTGCCGACGATTGTCGCAACCGACATCCGTCGCCGCCAGGGCAAGGAGTACATCGCCCCGAGCAAGGAGAAGGGCTTCTCCGAAAACTTCCTCTGGATGGTTTTCGGTGACGATGAGAAGTCCCCGGCCAACATCCCGTCCGACATCGAGGCGTTTGAGAAGACGATGATCCTCTACGCCGAGCACTCCTTCAACGCCTCCACCTTCACGGCCCGCACGATTGCCTCGACGATGTCCGACGGCTGGTCCGCAATCACCGGCGCAATCGGTGCTCTGAAGGGGCCGCTGCACGGTGGCGCCAACGAGTTCGTCATGCACCACATGACCGAAATCGGCGACCCGGCCAAGGCAGAGCAGTGGTGCCTGGACAAGCTCAAGAACAAGGAGCTCGTCATGGGCTTCGGCCACCGCGTGTACAAGAAGGGCGACTCGCGCGTGCCGACGATGGAAGCCGCCTTTAAGAAGCTCGCCCAGGAGCATCCGGAGAAGGACGCTCAGAAGTGGGTCGAGATGTACGACATCATGGCCAAAACCATGCACGACAACACCTCGATCAAGATCCGTCCGAACCTGGACTTCCCGTCCGGCCCGGCCTACTACATCCTGGGCTTCGACATCGAGTTCTTCACCCCGCTGTTCGTGATGTCCCGCATTACCGGCTGGACCGCTCACATCATCGAGCAGTTTGAGAACAACTCCCTGATCCGTCCACTCTCGGCCTACAACGGCCCGGAGGAGCGCCACGTCAAGGCGTAAGCGGATCACCCCCGAAACGCGGGTCGTCGCAACGCGGCGCCCGCGTTTTTGCACCCCCGCGTTAGGGTGCAAACGTGTCACATTCGTTGGCGAAAACGACCCAAGAAAAGTGTGACCTGTACTAAACTACCCGTTGCAGTATGACTTCGATCTTTCCTTGAGGAAAGGAACCAAATGAACCCGGATAACCTCCCGCTTAATGACCTGCCAGCATTCAAGAAAATCCTGGTAGCTAACCGCGGTGAGATCGCCGTTCGTGCCTTCCGTGCAGCCTTTGAAACTGGCGCGAAGACCGTCGCGGTCTACCCCCGCGAGGACCGTAACTCGTTCCACCGTCCGTTCGCGGACGAGGCAGTCCAGATCGGCGAGGCCGGCCAGCCGGTCAAGGCGTACCTGAACATCGACGAAATCATCCGTGCCGCGAAGCAAACTGGCGCAGATGCCGTCTACCCGGGCTACGGCTTCCTCTCCGAGCGTGCTGACCTGGCTCGTGCCTGCCGCGACAACGGCATTAAGTTCATCGGCCCGACCCCGGAGACGCTGGACCTGACGGGCGACAAGTCCGCCGCTGTCCAGGCCGCTGAGCGTGCCGGCCTGCCGGTGCTGAAGGACTCTGAGCCGTCGTCCGACCCGAAGCAGCTGGCAGAGTTTGCCAAGGACTTCGAGTTCCCGGTGTTTGTGAAGGCTGTCGCCGGTGGCGGCGGACGCGGCATGCGTTTCATTGAGAAGATCGAGGACGTTGAGCGTCTCGCAGCCGAGGCATCCCGCGAGGCTGAGGCAGCCTTCGGTGACCCGAACGTCTACATCGAGCGCGCCGTGATCCGCCCGCAGCACATTGAGGTGCAGATCATGGCTGACTCTTACGGCAACGTGGTGCACCTGTTTGAGCGTGACTGCTCCGTGCAGCGCCGCCACCAGAAGGTTGTTGAGATCGCTCCGGCGCAGCACATCACGGAAGAGCAGCGCCAGAAGATCTGTGCCGACGCTGTGGCGTTCTGTAAGGAAATCAACTACGAGGGCGCAGGTACGGTCGAGTTCCTTGTCGACGAGTCCGGCAACCACGTCTTCATCGAGATGAACCCGCGCGTGCAGGTCGAGCACACGGTGACCGAGGAAGTCACCGGCATCGACATCGTAAAGAACCAGATGTACATCGCCGCCGGCGCGAAGCTGGAGGACATCCACCTCACCCAGGACCTCATCGAGGTCAACGGCGCAGCCCTGCAGTGCCGCATCACCACCGAGGACCCGGCCAACGGCTTCCGCCCGGACTCCGGCGTAGTCACCGGCTACCGCTCCCCGGGTGGTGCAGGCGTGCGTCTCGACGGCTCCGTGGCCGTCGGTACCACCATCACCCCGAACTTCGACTCCCTGCTGGTCAAGATGACCTGCCGTGGCCGCAACTTCCAGGTCGCCGTCGACCGTGCCCTGCGCGCTCTGAACGAGTTCTCCATTACGGGCCTGTCCACGAACATCGGCTTCCTGCGCGCCCTGCTCAGCGAGGACGAGTTCCGCAACGAGCGCATCAACACCGGCTTCATCGCGGACCACCCGCACCTGCTCGAGGCTCCGGCCGCGGCTGACGATGCCGGCAAGATCCTCGATTACCTGGCATCCGTTACGGTGAACCAGCCAAACGGTGCTCGCCCGACGAACATTCAGCCGTCGAAGAAGCTGCCGGAATCCAAGTACGGCGATCTGCCGCGTGGTTCCCGCGACGACCTGCTCGAGCTCGGCCCGACAAAGTGGGCTGAGAAGATCCGCAAGCAGACCGCACTTGGCGTCACCGAGACCACGTTCCGCGATGCCCACCAGTCCCTGCTGGCAACCCGCATCCGCACCAACACCCTGGTTGCGGCCGCGAAGCATGTGGGCCACCTGACCCCAGAGCTGGCCTCCGTTGAGGCATGGGGCGGCGCCACCTTCGACGTGGGCATGCGCTTCCTCCACGAGTCGCCGTGGATGCGTCTCGACGAGCTGCGCGAGGCAATGCCGAACGTCAACATCCAGATGCTGCTGCGTGGCCGCAACACCGTCGGTTACACCCCGTACCCGGACAAGGTGACCAAGGCGTTCGTCCGCGAGGCCGCTTCCTCCGGCATCGATATCTTCCGTATCTTCGACGCGCTCAACGACGTGTCCCAGATGCGCCCGGCTATCGACGCCGTGCTGGAGACCAACACCACCGTCGCCGAGGTGGCCATGGCGTACTCCGGCAACCTGGTGGACCCGAACGAGGACCTGTACACGCTGGACTACTACCTCAACCTCGCCGAGGAAATCGTCGAGGCAGGCGCCCACGTCCTGGCGATCAAGGACATGGCTGGCCTGATGCGTCCGGCAGCAGCAGCCAAGCTGGTCACCGCGCTGCGTGAGCGCTTCGACCTGCCGGTCCACGTCCACACCCACGACACTGCGGGTGGCCAGCTGGCGACCTACCTCGCCGCAGCGAATGCGGGTGCCGACATTGTCGACGTCGCATCCGCCCCGCTGGCCGGCACCACCTCCCAGCCGTCGATGTCCGCCCTCGTCGCGGCGTTTGAGAACACCGAGCGCGACACCGGCATCGACCTGCAGGCCGTCTTCGACATGGAACCGTACTGGGAAGCCGTGCGCCAGGTGTACGCACCGTTCGAGTCCGGCATTCCGGGCCCGACCGGCCGCGTGTACAAGCACGAAATCCCGGGTGGTCAGCTCTCCAACCTGCGCACCCAGGCGAAGGCCCTTGGTCTGGAAGACCGCTTCGAGCTCATCGAGGACTACTACGCAGGCGTGAACGAGATCCTCGGTCGCCCGACGAAGGTCACCCCGTCCTCCAAGGTGGTTGGCGACCTGGCTCTGCAGCTCGTCGGCCAGGGTGTCAGCCCGCAGGAGTTCGCAGAGAACCCGCGCAAGTACGACATTCCGGAATCTGTCATCGGCTTCCTGCAGGGCGAGCTGGGTACCCCTCCGGGTGGCTGGCCGCTGCTTCGCGACAAGGCACTGGAGAATCGCTCCGAAGTCGACCACACCGTCCAGGTGCCGACGGAGCTCGAGCCGGATCTGCAGTCCGACGACCACAGTGTGCGTCGTGCGGCGCTGGATCAGCTGCTGTTCCCGAAGCAGTACGCCGAGTACCAGGAGCACCTGCGCACCTACGGCATCACCGACCAGTTGGGTGACAAGACCTTCTTCTACGGCCTTGAAGAGGGCGTGGAGACCATGATCTACTACGGCGAGATCGACGAAAACCGTCCGCCGCTGGTGGTCAGCCTCGACGCTGTCGGCGAGCCGGATGAGAAGGGCATGCGCCAGGTCATCCTGACCGTCAATGGCCAGGTCCGCCCGGTTGCCGTCCGCGACGAGAACGTCGAGTCCACCGTTGCTGAGGTGGAGAAGGCCGACGCGTCCAACCCGGGCCACGTTGCCGCACCGTTCGCTGGTGCCGTCACCGTCACGGTGAAGGAAGGCGACGAGGTCAAGGAAGGCGACCCGGTCGCAACCATCGAGGCTATGAAGATGGAGGCCGCGATCTCCGCACCGAAGTCGGGCGTGATCGAGCGCATTGCGCTGACCAAGCCGACCAAGGTGGAAGGCGGCGACCTCGTGGTGGTTATCGCTTAAGAGCTTTTCGCCTGACGACGTCCAAAGCGCCGACCTCCACCCGGAGTGCCGGCGCTTTCGGCGTTTTGGCGGCTGGGCGTCTCGGCACAATGATGTAGGTAAGCCTAAACTACCTTTCATGGTTTTCGGTTCTAACAACTTTTCGGACATTCAGCTCACGGACTGGCCTCAGCGCGAGAAAAGCGATGCACTCACAGTCACCGTCGCCAATGTTGAACGGGTTGCCCCCGACCTCCTTGAGATCTCCGTGGTTGCGCCTGAATTGCGCGACCACCAATTGGTAGGCCCAGACGAGTTCTTCGGCCTCCTCATGCCGGGGCCTGGCAAGGACTATGTCCCATTAACGACAACTCGGGTAAGCAATCTACGAGCCCAACTTGCCGCGCTTCCGGATGCCGTGCGACCCGACCTTCGGTGGTACACAGTTCGAAGTCTCGACCGAGCTGCTGGCACCCTGAGCTTCCTATTGGTCACACACGGTGTTTCGGATGCCTCGGACACCGACATCGGGCCCGCGTTGCGTTGGGCGCTGCGCGTCGCGCCTGGGGACACCTGCGGAATCTACCCCGCGAACGGGCTGTGGTTCCGGCGCGAGCCAAAGCCAGGCACATCGCAGCTGCTGGTCGCCGACCCCACTGCAGCGCCTTCAGTCGCAGCAATTCTTGAATTCCTCGAGCAATTCCACCCTGCTGAGCTGGCTGCGGCAGATGTCGTGTTCGCCGCCACCACGAACGACGAATTCGAGCCTGGGCTGGTTGAGCGCTGGCAATCCCGCGTGAGGTCACTGGCCCTGGTCACCGCCCAGCAGGACAGGTTGCTGGAGGCAGTTGTCTCCGAGCTTCGCTCTCACGAGCGCCCGGAGAGTGTCTGGTGTTGCGGCGAACGAGACCTCGCAGCGGGGGTGCGACGATTCGCCGTGCAAGAGTGGGGGATTGATCCCAAAAATGTCACATTCAGCGCGTTCTGGATTCGAGGACAGGCGCGGGGGTAACTTCCTCGCGAGATGGTAAGGGCTGCTTTACCTAACCCAGACCATCTGTTAGGTTTGCCTTTGCTAAGTGCTCGCCTGGCTTTCTGCTCAGGCCACATTTCGACTGAAAGGGATCCCGCATGCGCGCGAAACTCGGTGCAGTGCTCACCTTTGCTGTTGGCCTCGCTCTCACAGGCTGCAGCTCATCTCCTTCCAACTCCGCCTCAACTTCCACTGCAACTTCCACCGTGTCTGCCTCGGACGCCGCGACATCCTCCTCCGCGTCCGCTTCGAGCAATGCCCAGGCATCCGGTGCGCTGGTGTTTAACCACCCGAGCATTGACGGCCTGAAAATCGAGTTCGCCGAGCAGCCCAAGAACATCGTCATGGACTGCTACGCCTACTCCACCCTCGATGAGTACGGCATCAAGCCGAACGCCATCTTCGGTTACCAGTGCGACGACCCGACCGTGATGGGTGGGGCGGACACCACCGGGATTGAGCAGATCGGCACCGACGGCGAGATTGACTTGGAGAAACTCGCACAGCTCAAACCGGACGCGATCATTGGCTTCGGCACAGCAGACGGTTGGCAATGGTTCAAAGAGGATGTGAACTCCCAACTCACTCGCGTCGCCCAGTTCGTGCCGCTGCCCGGCGGCGACACCGTGGACGAGGGCATCGCCAACGTCCGCGAGCTCGCCGAGTTCCTCGGCGCCGATGTCACCGCCTCGCACATCACTAAGGCAGACCAAGACTACGCGGCTGCGAAGCAGAACTTCTCCGATGCCATTGCTGGCGAAGACTTGAGCTTCATGCTGTCGAGCCCCACCAAGGAGATGCTCTACACCAGCGCGAACGGCCCCCATGCGGATCTGCTGAAGTCGCTCGGCGCGACCCTCGCTGGCCCGACCGAGGGTCACGAGGGCAGCCCGTGGGCGTGGATCGCCTGGGAGGAAGCCTCGAAATACCCCACCGATGTCATGCTCGTCGAGGACTACGACGAAGCTGACCCCTTCACCGCCGAAATGTGGGACTCGCTGCCGTCGGTCCAGGCTGGTCAGCTCTACGCCTGGAACTCAAAGGGTGCGCTGACCTCGCGCCACTACGCCGACTGGTTGGACGGACTCGCCACAAAGGTCCAGGGCTTCAACAAGGTCTCCTAAGCCCTCGACCCGCCCACCGCGAACCATGACGATCACCACAGCGCCTGCGCCCACCGAAACGGAAGCCCAGCTAGCACCGCCACAGCCCCACCCGCTCGCGTACCGAGTTGTCGGCGCATGGGTGCTCATCGCGTTGCTCGCGGTCTCGCTCGTGCTCAGCCTTACCGTCGGTGCGCGCGAGATTACGCTCAGCGAGCTGTGGCATTTCCTCCGTTCGCCCGATCCGGCCGACCCGGTGTCGCAGGTGGTGTGGCAGTCGCGGGTGCCGCGCACCGTGCTGATTTTGGTGGCAGGGGCCGCGTTCGGTGTCGCGGGCGGCTTGATGCAGGCAGTGACCAGAAACCCCCTGACAGACCCCGGAATCCTCGGCGTCAATGCCGGCGCTTCTCTGGCGGTGGTGGTAGGCATCGCCTACTTCGGTCTCACCGACATCAACCAATACATGTGGTTGGCATTCACAGGTGCGACCGTTACATCGTTCGCTGTATTCCTCATCGGAAATGCTGGGCCGATGCGAGGCAACCCGATCCGGATGACACTGTCCGGCGTCGCACTCGGTGCCGTCCTCGGCGGGTTCACTTCAGCGGTTCTGCTCACCAACTCCGACGTTCTGAAGAAGATGCGCGGCTGGTCCGCTGGCACCACGGCCAACCAGGCTCTGGACAATACGCTCGCGATCGTGCCCTTCATTCTGATCGGGCTCGTGCTCGCGCTCGCACTATCGAAGTCGCTTGATGTGCTCGCGCTGGGCGAGGCCGCTGCCGTGGCGATGGGAGCGAACCCGAACCGCGTTCGTCTCGTCGCACTGATCGCTATTGCGCTCCTCGCTGGCGGCGGCACTGCGGTGGCAGGACCAATTTCTTTCCTCGGGTTGTTGGCCCCGCACCTAAGCCGGATGATCGTGGGCCCGCACCAGGGATGGATCATGGCGTACTCGATCATTTTGGCACCCGCCATCATGGGTTTCGCTGACGTGGTCGGCCGCGTGATTGTGCAGGGCGAGATGCCTGTAGGGGTGGTCACGCCCTTCATCGGCGCGCCCCTCCTTATCTACATGGTGCGCCAGTTCCGGGTGACAGAACTGTGACGACGCAACGCCTGGATTTCGGCCGACCGATGGTAGGGATCGGCCCGCGCGAGCGCCCGATCTTCGTCACCGATGTGCGTGCAGTGGTAGTCACCGCCGTTCTCGTCGCGCTGGCGGCTGCTTGCGGCGTCTTCGCGCTTTTCACCGGTTCTGCATCGATGACCGCGGGCCAAGTATTCGATGCTGTGCTGGGCCGCGGGGACGACTTCACCCACATGGTCGTGGTGGAGTGGCGTGCTCCGCGCGTGCTGATGGCGCTGGTGCTCGGTGCTGCGCTCGCTCTGTCGGGCGCGTTGTTTCAAAACCTCACCAATAATCCGCTCGGTTCGCCGGATGTGATCGGTTTTCAAACCGGCTCCTATACCGGGGCTCTCATCGCTATGCTGGTGCTCCGCGGCGGTTCCACGGCCACCCTGCTCGGTGCGCTCGCGGGCGGCTTGCTCACGGCTGTAACGGTGTTTTTCCTAGCGTCGAAAGACGGCCATGCTCGGGGAGTGCGGCTCATCATCGTCGGGATCGGTGTCAGTGCGATGCTGGCCGCGGTGAACACATGGCTGCTGCTCACGGCGACGGTCGAGGACGCGATCATGGCGAGCTTGTGGGGTGCGGGCAACCTTGCTGGCACCAGCTGGAAAACCCTCGGGTTCGCAGCATCGGGCACGGTGGTGTTCATTGCGGTGACGGCGTTGTTGGCTCGCCCGATGCGCCTTACACAGATCGGCATCCCGTTCGCCACCGCTCTTGGGCAAAACGTGCGTGCAGTGCAAGTCGCCGCGATCATCACCGGGATTGGCTTGACCGCACTAGCCACCGCCACCGTTGGACCGATCTCATTCATCGCGCTCGCCGCCCCGCAGATCGCGCGCCGACTTGTGCGCGCCGACGGGCTGGCGCTGATGCCTACTGCCGCGACCGGCGCGTTGCTGCTCGTGCTCGCAGACACTGTCGCACAGCGCATTCACCCCACTTCGCCACTGCCAGTAGGCATTGTCACCGTCTCCATCGGCGGTATCTATTTCCTCTGGCTGCTGATTCAGGAAGGACGGAAGTAAATGGCACGTCTGCGCACCGAACACGCGAAGTTGGCGTACTCCGACGAAGCGATCATCTGCGACGATGTCACAGTCGAGATTCCGGATCGCATGTTCACAGTCATTGTGGGGCCGAACGGGTGCGGCAAATCGACGCTGCTGAAGTCCCTTACGCGGCTCATTACGCCGGTTTCAGGGGCGACGCTTCTCGACGGCAAGTCTCTGCACGAACAGCCCACCAAACACGTTGCTAAGCAAGTCGGCCTGCTTCCCCAGGGGCCGGTCGCACCGGAGGGCATCCGTGTCATCGATCTCGTCTCACGCGGACGGTATCCCCACCAGGGTCTTTTCAAACCTTGGTCGCCAGAAGACGAGCGTGCCGTGGGAGGGGCAATGGACGCGACCAACGTGCGCGAGCTCAGCGGTCGCTTCGTCGACGAGCTTTCCGGCGGGCAGCGCCAACGTGTTTGGATGGCTGTCGCTCTTGCGCAGGAGACTCCGATCCTGCTCCTCGACGAGCCGACCACGTTTCTGGATGTGCGCTACCAGATCGAACTTCTTGAACTGTGCCGCGAGCTGAACAAGCGCGACCACCTCACCCTGGTGGCGGTGCTGCACGATCTCAACCAAGCGGCGCGCTACGCGGATAACATCATCGCGATGAAAGACGGGGAAGTCGTGGCCACCGGCGCGCCCGCCGACGTGATCACCGAGGAGTTGGTTCGTGACGTTTTCGGCGTCGAGGCCAGTATCATCCAAGATCCGGAATCCGGCAGCCCCCTCATGATCCCGCGGTGGGAAGGGCGCGTCGCAGAGAGGGCAGATTAGAGCTGGTAGACCATCACACCCCCGGGTACCGCGACATCGCTGAAGCCGAACGCTTCATAGCGGTGGCGGGCGCGGGGGTTGTCTTCTGCGACAAAGAGCGCCACTTGTGTAGCACCCTGCTCCCGGGCGAGGTCTACGACCTCACGGAGCAAGGCTTCGCCCAAGCGGTGGCCCGCATATCGGTTCTCAATGGCGATGGCGATTTCTGGAGTGCCGGGCGAGAGGTTCGCATAGCCCTGGTCAGGCGACGTCCAATACCGCAACCACACTCCGCCTGCGGGAATGCGGAATTGGTCGAAGGCGATGACCCCGCCGTCGCGTTGCGGGTCCCACTCGTCGACGTAGCGTTCCACGTCCGGTAACTGCTCCGGGCGCACCTCCTTGGATTCGTCACCGTAGATGTCCGCGAGGAAGTTCAGACGGCGCAAGTAGGTGCGGTCCGATTCTGTGGCGCGGTGGAAGGTGAACTCCATGGGTGCCACCGTACTCATGCACTTAAGTCACGCACGGTAACCTTTCCCGCATGCGCCCACAGCGCCAGAGCCGCCACAGCCGCCGCTGGTGCCGTCTGTCTGGCCGCCGCGCCGCCTGAGTGCCGCCGCCCAACCATTACGGTCACCCAAGGCGACGTGGTGCGCTTTGGCGGGGTCTCCGAGTGCACGCTGGGCTACGTGGACGCCTCGTAAGGGATTCTGGGCGGGCTACACCGCCGCCCACTGTGGCCGGCCTGGCAGCCGCGTGGAGGTGAAAACCGTTGGCGGATACCGCGAGGTGGGCACGTTCTTGCCGTCGCGGCAGTACGAGGTTGAGTGGCACGACGCCATTAAGTCCTTTGCGCTTAACTGGCTTGATCGTGGGGAAAGGCTGCTGGAGGCTTAGGAATGGGGCTCAAATTTTGAGCTCTATCGGTGGAGGTGGTCCCCCAGCAGGCGCGCCGCCTAGGCGAAACGTGGCCTAAGCGGTGAAGTCATCGACGTCGACGGCCATGACATTGTCGTGGCCGTCGACGTTTTTGAATCCGAAAGACTCGTAGCGGTGGCGTGCGCGGTCGTTGTTCGGGTCCACCCACAGCGCTACCTTCGACGCGCCTTGCTTTGCTGCCAACTCAACTGCAGCTGCAAGGAGTCGGACGGCGAGTCGGTGGCCGGCGTAGCGTCGCTCCACCGCAATTGCGATCTCCGGAATATCCTTCCCGAGGTTGGCCCAACCCAGTTCGGGCGTGGGCCAGTAGCGCAGCCAGACACCGCCCGCTGGCACACGGAACTGGTCGAATGCAAGGATGCCGCCTTCGGTTTCTGGGTCCCATTGGCCGACGTAATTGTCGGAGCCTGCACGTTCATCTGGTCCGATCTCGCCGTGCTCATCCCCGAACACGTCGGTGAGAAAGTTCAGGCGGCGCAGGTACGTGCGGTCGGATTCAGTTGCTTCACGTAGTTCGAACTCAGGTGTGTAATCCATGCCCACCACGTTAATCTTTTTCCATGCTCCGCCGCATATGCCTCTCGACGACCACCGCAACCGCCCTTGCCCTCACCCCAATCGCAAACGCCGCGGTTCCGGTGGTGGAGCAGGGAGCTCGTGTGGTCGTCGTCGATAAGGGCATGTGCACCATCGGGTTCAACGACCCCGACCAACGGATCAGTTACACCGCCGGGCACTGTGGCGAACACGGCAGCCGCGCTGCTGTGGGCCAGGCAAGCGGAACGTTCTACCCCTCCACTGCATTCGGTAGGTCTGCGACCGGCAACGACTGGGGGATCATCCGTTGGGACGACGGTGTCCAACTGGGTGCGAACACCATCACCACCGACGCCGTGGTGGACCTCGAGGACCTGCACCCCAACGACGAGGTCTGCCTGCTCAACGCAGGGGAGAAGCGGTGCGGCACCTTCGTTGACCGGCTGGGCAACAACGTCTACTTCGACAGCGAACTTGGCGTGAAAGGTGACTCCGGCGCACCCGTGTGGGCACCCGGCAGGGGACTGGTGGCGGTCTACTCAGGCGTGAGCACGGTGTCGAACGGGAAGGGCGAATCGTCCTCGCTCAACAGAGCTTCGAAACCAGTGAACGGGCCTGGCGTATCGGAGGCGCAGGAGATCGAGCTCATCAGCGCCACCAAGCCGATCAGCGCCCCAGTTGTCCACGGCACCGGCATCCCCGAGGCACCCGCGACCGATGTGGCTCCTACAGGTTCGAGCACTTCCCCAGAAGCCATCGCTGCGATTGTTGTGGCTGTCGCCGTTGTTGTGGGCCTGCTCATGCCGTTTTTTGGGCCTGTGTTGGAGCAGTTTGCCGTTTCCGTAGGTCTGCGCTGACGGATTGTGGCGGAATGTGTCAGGCGGCCTTTGAAGGTGCATAAAACGCCTGGTCGCAGCGTCGCAAAGAAAAGCCCTGACAGATTCTGCAAAATCTGTCAGGGCAATGGGTGGGACAAGCGCCACCGAAGCAACCAGCTACTTCAGCTCCATGAGCACGGCGCCCTTGGTCACCTGGCCGCCAGCTTCGGCGGCGAGGCCCGTGACGGTGCCGGCCTTGTGTGCCTTGACTGGGTTCTCCATCTTCATGGCCTCGAGGACCAGCAGGACATCGCCTTCAGCAACCTCGTCGCCTTCGGAGACGTTGACCTTGATCACGGAACCCTGCATGGGGGAGGCGACGGCGTCACCGGAGACAGCAGCCTTGCCTGCGCGGCGCTTCTTCGGCTTGCGCTTGGCGGGGCCTGCGGTGACGAGTTCCTCGGGTAGGGCGACTTCGACGCGGCGGCCGTCAATTTCAACGGCAAAGGTGCGACGGGTCGGCAGGTCGGTGTCGGCGTCGTCACCAGATGCATCGGCGCTGGACGCGGGCAGTTCGCCGTCCCACTCTTCCTCGATCCAGCGGGTGTACACGTCGAAGCCCTCTTCGGTGCCGACGAATGCCGGGTTGTCCAGGATGGCCTGGTGGAAGGGGATGACGGTGGGGAAGCCGGTGACCACGTATTCGCCGAGTGCGCGGCGGGCACGCTGGATGGCCTCTTGGCGGGTGGCGCCGTAGACGATCAGTTTCGCCAGCATGGAGTCGAACTGGCCGCCGATGACGGAGCCTGCGCGCACGCCGGAATCGACACGCACTCCGGGGCCGGTGGGCTCAGCGTATGCAACGACGGTGCCCGGTGCCGGCATGAAGTTTGCGGCGGCGTCTTCGCCGTTGATGCGGAACTCAATAGCGTGGCCACGCGGAGCCGGGTCTTCGGTCAGCTGCAGTTCCTCGCCGCGGGCGATACGGAACTGCTCGCGCACGAGGTCGATGCCGGCGGTGACCTCGGTGACGGGGTGTTCGACCTGCAGGCGGGTGTTGACCTCCAAAAACGAGATCAGCCCGTCAGAGCCCACGAGGTACTCCACGGTGCCGGCGCCGTAGTAACCTGCTTCGCGGCAGATGGCCTTGGCAGAGGAATGGATGCGCTCGCGCTGCTCGTCGGTGAGGAAGGGCGCTGGGGCTTCTTCGACAAGTTTTTGGAAGCGACGCTGCAGCGAGCAATCACGCGTACCGACGACCACAACGTTGCCGTGCTGATCAGCCAGCACCTGCGCCTCAACGTGGCGGGCCTTGTCCAGGTAGCGCTCCACGAAGCATTCGCCACGGCCGAAGGCTGCGGTGGCTTCGCGGGTGGCGGACTCAAACAGTTCCGGAATCTCTTCGCGGGTGTAGGCGACCTTCATGCCGCGACCGCCACCGCCGAAAGCTGCCTTGATGGCAACGGGCAGGCCGTGCTCGTCGGCAAACGCAACGACCTCGTCAGCGTTGGCCACGGGGTCCTTAGTGCCGGGCGCCATGGGGGCGTCGGCGGCTTCAGCGATGTGGCGGGCGGTGACCTTGTCACCGAGTGCCGCGATGGCCTCCGGCGACGGGCCGATCCAGGTCAGGCCAGCGTCGATGACCTTCTGCGCGAACTCGGCGTTCTCCGAGAGGAAGCCGTAGCCCGGGTGGATAGCGTCGGCGCCGGACTTCTGCGCGGCGTCGATGACCTTGTCCATGTCCAGGTAAGACTCGGCGGCGGTGGTGCCGCCGAGGGCGAAGGCTTCGTCGGCAAGAGCGACGAACGGCGCATCGACATCAGGGTCTGCATACACCGCGACCGACGCAACACCTTCGTCCTGGCACGCGCGGATGACGCGCACGGCAATCTCGCCGCGATTAGCGACGAGCACCTTGCTCAGGCTGCGGGGCAGATCAGTATTCGGTGCGGTGGTGGACACGAAGCAATCCCGTCCTTCAATCGGAAATACGAACCGTCAGAAAATCGGACAAATGTCGTTCTATGTTACAGCCCCACCACGGGAATCCCCTTTAGCCACGGGGACGCGGACCATGTTGCCCCACTCGGCCCAGGAACCGTCGTACAGCGCAACGTCCTCGAAACCGAGAATATTGTTCAGGACGTACCAGGTGTGCGACGCGCTTTCGCCCAACTGGCAGTACACCACTGTGCGCTTCTTCGGATCGAAATCCTTGTAGATCTCGCGGATGTCCTCCAACGGGCGGAAGCGCGCGTTCGGGTGCACGGAACGGCCCCACGGGACGCTAAACGCGCCCGGAATGTGGCCCTGGCGCAGCGTCGGTACTTGGGGTTGCACAGGGGCGGTGCCGTCGCCGCGGTAAGCGGGGGCTGGGCGGGCGTCGATAAGCTGCTCCGGCGGATTATCCAGCAGCTCGGAGGCGAAGGTGCGAACTGCGGTGTCCTTGCGCTCCACCACGGGGTAGTCAGACTCGGGGTAGGAGGGAACGACGAAGGACGTGTCGCGCTCCTCACCCATCCACGCGTCGCGTCCGCCATCGAGCAAGCGCACGTCGGGGTGGCCGAACAGCTCGAACACCCAGGCGGTGTAGGCAGCCCACCAGTTGGCGTGGTCGCCGTAGACCACCACCGTGTCGTCGCGGCTGATGCCGCGGGACCGCATGAGTTTGGCAAAGGCTTCGCCGTCGATGAAGTCGCGGTTGAGCTCGTCGTTAAGATCGCTCTTCCAGTCAATGCACACCGCGCCCGGAATGTGGCCGATGTCGTAGAGGAACGCATCCTCATCACTTTCGACAACCTTCAGACCATCCACGCCGAGCCGCGCCGAAAGCCACGCGGCGGTGACAAACTTCTCAGGATGTGCGTAGTCCTTGAACTGGGGATTGTCGTCGAGTTCGATACCCACGTCAGCTGCCTTTCGTCTCTGCGGCCCCCGCCGGAATAGGCGAGTGAACAATCACCGACAAGGATACAGGTAGTACCAGCAAATCCCGGCCGGAATCGGCGAGAAACCTCGCCTCGCCACAACAGGTGTGAACTTGCACACTATCAATTCTGCCGCCCTGTGTGGGTCGCTTTAAGCCGATAGAGTCAGAGACGGAACACGACGGCTACGGCTGAGATGTTTCGCGAGTTTTTACCTACCCCGCCGATGCATGCGCTGACCGCATTCACACGCTGCGGGACAACATCATGAAAGGGATCACCGTGCACAAGGCGATTGTTGTCTTCGAGGTTGAGGGCGGCTCCGACAAGTACATTGACGGCCACCGCAAGGACACCATGCCCATTGTCAACGCCATCAAGGAAAAGGGCTGGCACGCAGAGGTTGTCTACTTCCGTCCGGAGTGGGCCGACGACCTGTTCACGTACGTCTCCGAGAACTTCGACGGCTACATCTCGCGTGTGAACCCGGGCAACATCCCGGGCGGCGAAAAGGGCTACTTTGACCTGCTTACCCGCCTGTCCGAGGCCGGCCTGGTCGGCATGTCCACCCCGCAGGAGATGATCTCCTACGGTGCGAAGGATGCCCTGGTGAAGCTGAACAAGACCGACCTTGTGCCGGAAGATACCGCCGCGTACTACGAGGTTGAGGACTTCCACAACACCTTCCCGACCTCCCTGTCCTACGGCGAGCGCGTGCTCAAGCAGAACCGCGGCTCCACCGGCTCCGGCATCTGGCGCGTGCGCCTTGCCGACGAAGCCCTGGCCGACTCCGTCGAACCGGGCACCGCCCTGCCGCTGGACACCAAGCTCAAGTGCACCGAGGCCGTGGACAACCACACTGAGGAGCGCGAGCTCGGCGAGTTCATGGACTTCTGTGACCAGTACATCGAAGGCGACAACGGCATGCTCGTGGACATGCGCTTCATGCCGCGCATCGTCGAGGGTGAGATCCGCATTCTGCTGGTCGGCCCGCACCCGGTGTTCGTTGTGCACAAGAAGCCGGCTGAGGGCGGCGACGCGTTCTCCGCAACCTTGTTCTCCGGCGCGAAGTACACCTACCAGAAGCCGGAGGAGTGGCAGGAGCTCGTCGACATGTTCGCCGAGGCCCGCCCGGTCATCGCCGAGAACCTCGGTGGCGACAACATTCCGCTGATCTGGACCGCGGACTTCATGCTTGCCGATGACGACGAGACCGGGGAGGACACCTACGTCCTCGGCGAGATCAACTGCTCCTGCGTCGGCTTCACCTCGGAGCTCGACATGGGCATCCAGGAGATGGTGGCCGAGGAGGCCATCAAGCGCGTGGAGGCGAAGCACGCGTAAGCGCTGGCTTTTCGACGACACCAACGCCCCGGCCCGAAAATCCCGTGCCGGGGCTTCTTGTCTGTCGTGACCCGGTTTTCGCCGACCGGGAATGCGAATCGTCTAGTTGCATTTCGGAGCTGCTAGACGATCCGCATTTTATTGATATCTGTTTTCAATATCACCTGGGGAAATGCATCCCGGGACTCGTGATCGTCTAGTGCCCCCTCACAGGCAGCTAGACGATCTGCTTTTGACGCCTACCCCAGCAGCTCCTTTACGCTAGCCGGGTCGGCATCGGAGAGCATTTGGCGGCAGCGGTCGTACTCGGCGTCGTCGCCAATCGCCTTGGAGGTCAGCGCGAGCATCGCGATGGCTTTGAGCACACCGCGGTTCGGCTCGTGGGACGCCGGGACCGGACCCCAGCCCTTCCAACCGTTGGCGCGCAGGCGGTCCAGGGAGCGGTGGTAGCCGGTGCGGGCGTAGGCGTAAGCGATGAGTTTGTCGCCGGATTCGAGTTCACGCTCGGCGCGGGTGGCCCAGACGGCGGGGGAATCGGGGTGGGCGAGTGCGGTGTCGTCGGCAAGGAGGTCCTTGCCGGTGGCCGGGTCTGCGGGAAGTTCGATGGGCTTCGGTGCAAGCATGTCGTTGATTTCCATGCCCGCCAGGCTACCCACAACGTGCGCTACGCGGTCCAGAAGTCGGAGGCGTCCAGTCCGAAGCGGTACAGGCAGCGGCGCAAAAGTGGCATGGACAAGCCGATGACGCTGGTGGGGTCGCCGTCGATGGAGTCGATAAACCAGGAGCCGAGTGCCTCGAGCGTGAACGCGCCGGCGCACTGAAGCGGCTGGCCGGAACGGGCGTAGGCCTCAATATCGGCATCCGATACGTCACCGAAGCGGATGGCGGTGGTGACGGTATCCACGACCCACTCGCCGCCGAACCACACCGCATGCCCGGTGAGCAGGTGGGCTTCCTTGCCGCGCTGTGCTTTCCACCGGCGGATAGTTTCGTCGACGGTGTGGGGTTTGCCCAGCAAGGTGTCGTCGAGAAGCAGCATGCTGTCGCAGCCAACAACAACGTTGTCGGGGAATTCCGCAATTGCGGTCTCGGCTTTTGCGCGGGCGAGGGTGGCCACGGTGGTGGCGGGTGGGACGTCGCCAAGTACAGCGATCACCGCATCCTCATCGATGTGCGCGGGGCGCAGCACCGGGGTGACGCCGCCTTGTTCGAGCAGCATGCGTCGCGACGGCGACTGCGACGCCAACACCAACCGCATTAGAAATACGCCGCCGAATCGAACGCGTGCGGATTAAACGCAGTCGCCGGGTGGGACGCACCCCACATGTTGGCGTCCGGCTGCACCCCGGACTGCTTGCGTTCGCGCTGGAGCTGCAGCAACACCTCGGTCAGCGCCTGCAGTTCCGCCTCGGTGGGGTTGCCTTTAACTACCTGAATATCCACGTCAGCCTCCTTACAGCGGGATGTTGCCGTGCTTCTTCTGTGCCGGGTAGGTCACCTTGCGCTCAAGCAGGCGCAGACCCTCGAGGACGCGGGCGCGGGTGGTGGACGGTTCGATGACGGCGTCGACCATTCCGCGCTCGGTGGCCACGTACGGGTTGAGGTTGTCCGCGGCGTACTGCTCCTCGTCGGTGCCGATCGCCTCGGCGGCGGTGGTGGCGTCTGCCAGTGCGATCTGTGCGGTCGGCCAAGCGAACACCAGGTCCGCGCCCAGGCCCTTCGAGCCGAGCAGCGCGTACGACGGACCGAACGCCTTGCGGGTGACCACGGTGATCGTGCCCACCTGGGCCTCTGCAAACGCGTAGGCGAGTGCGGCGGCGGCTGCGGCGGACCCGGAGCGCTCCTCCTCGACCGACGGGAGGAAGCCGGGGGAGTCCACGAACTGCACGATCGGCAGGTTAAACGCGTCGCAGGTGCGGATGAAGCGTGCGGCCTTGCGTGCGGCGTCGCGGGTCAGGCAGCCAGCCAAAACACTCGGCTGCGTTGCGACGACACCAACCGCGCGCCCGCCCACGTGCGCAAAACCGGTGACCACGGAACCTGCGAAGCCAGCGGAGAGTTCCAGAACGTCGCCGTCGGTGACCGAAGCCAGGATGTCGGTGACGTCGTAGGGCTGGTTGTCGTCGTCAGGCATGAATGTGTCGAGGTCGGCCTCCGTCGCAGGGGCCTCGGCGTTGTCCGCGCCCAGCGGGGACGCGGCCTTGTTGTTCAGCGGCAGGTAGCTGACCACGGTACGGGCCAGGTCCACCGCTTCCGTATCGGTCGCGGCGACGAGCTGCGCCAGGCCAGTCTTCGCGGCGTGGACGGCGGTGCCGCCAAGCTCATCGGAAGTCGTTTCGGCGCCGGAGACCTTGCTCACGATGTCCGCCGTGGTCACGTGCAGGGACGCGCCCTCGGCCATGACGGTGATGTCCGCCATCGGGACCGTGGTGGCAGCGAGCGAGGCGACATCCCCGGCCACGACCGCGATCTGCGGAATCAAACCCGACGCACGGGTTGCCGCGCGCAGGATCTGTGCCTGCAGATGCGCGGTGACAATACCTTCCTTCCAACGCGGGCCAGTCGAGTCATAAATACCGATCAGCGGCACGCCGGTCTTGGTTGCCAAGTCGTAGATCTTGAGGATCTTCTCGCAGTACACCTCACCGACCTGGCCGTCGAAAATCGTCGGGTCTTGGGAGAAGACGCAGACACGACGGCCGTCGATCAGCCCGTAGCCCGTAATCACACCGTCGGTGGAAGGCTTGGACTTGTCCATCTTGTATGCCTCGACGCGGTGCTTGGCCAGGGCGTCGGTCTCCACGAACGTGCCGTCGTCGAGAAGCGAAAGCACGCGCTCACGAGCAGTGGTGCCGCCAGCCTCATGGACAGCATCGATCGCGTCCTGACCGACCGGTGCCTGCGCCTCATCCAGGCGATTGCGCAGATCCTGAATGCGGCCAGCCGTCGTGGTCATGTCGGGTTTAGATGAACTCATAACGCCCCAGTCTAGATTCCGAGATTGTTCCTGCCACATTGCCTATCGACGGCGCGTCGCCAGACGTTTCGCAGCGTAGGTGTAACCGGGGTGCCGGGTTGGGGTGTGCTTCCGGGGGCTTGCGAGGGCGAGGGTGAGGAAACGGGAACACTAATTGCTGAGAAGCGCGAGAGGCATAACGATCACACCGTCAGGTCGTACATAAGCCTGTTTCCCCGTGGTAAGGACCATGAGGTTGGTAACACGGTCTGGAATGCGGTCGCGCAACCATAGGAGGTGTCGGACGTCGGCGTCATCGATATGAGGCTTCAGCTTGACTTCCACCCCGAGCACCTCCCGCTCAGCGCCCTCAATGATGAAGTCGACTTCTCGCTCTCCCGCGTTGGACCTGAGGTGGTAGACCTTGGCCCTGTTTGCTTGGGCCAGTACACGCAGGGTGAGCGCACACAGAGACTCGAAAAGCGGCCCGAACATGTGCGCAGCACGGTTACTCAAGAGGCCAGATGGGGATATTCCAAGAAGCCTGGCAGCGAGTGCAGGGTCAGCCAAGTGATGCTTTGGGCCTTGCTGCAGGCGTTTGAACTCATTGTTTTCTGGAACCCAACCAGGAACTGGATCAAGCAGCCAAATCTTTGCAAGGTGCTCACGATATGCGAGTGTGGTCTTCTGATTTGGTTGTTCAGTCTGACCGCCGGTGGTCGCATCAAGCAGCCTGGAGTAAGCGGTGGTAGTGGCTGTTGCAGCAGCGTATGCGCGCAACCAGCTTCGAAGCGATTCCGGCCGTCTCACCTCGTATCCTGCATCGGGAATATCACGATCGATGATTCGCTCAATGTAGGAATCCAGCAGTGTGACCTGGATGAGCGGATTCGCGGAAGCGATGGCGGGGAATCCGCTTCCGGTGATGAGGCGTGCGTAGTCGTCGAGCCTACAGTCAGAAGAACCAGATACATCGGTGTTTCCGGCCAAGATCCCGGCGAAGCTGCATGTGGGGTTGGCGACGCCGCGTTCATGAACTGCCATTGGTCGCATTCTCAATGAGACGATGCGTCCGGCCCCAGAGTGTGAGCCCTTCGGGTCAACTGGGGTAGCAGAGCCGGTGAGGAGGAAGCGCCCGGGCCCAGCGCCCTGATCTACTTGACGGCGGACAGAATCCCAGATCTGGGGAAGATGCTGCCACTCATCTAGTAGAAGAGTTCCATCTGGTGCGGAGGAGAGCGAGAAATCTGCCTCGGCAACGTTCCTCATATCGGGATCGTCGAGATACCAAGCAGCGTCGGCTCGGCGCCTTGCAGTGTCGGTCTTGCCCACACCTTTTGGTCCGTCAATTGCGATTGCGGGCAGGTGAGGCATAAGGAGATCAAGCTCGTCATCAAGCGTGCGCCGAAGATATGACATACGGGTAGTGTACAGCATGAATAGTTCCTACTACCCGTTTTTCAGAAGGACTACTACCGGATTTTCAGGACTCCTACTACCTGATTTTCAGAAATGGGATGCCTCTCCGGAGAAGCGTGCTACCCGACGTTTTTCGACGACGGGCCGTGGTTCGCGAGGGCCCGCGAGCGCGCCCCACCTTCCCACCCCAACACCCCGCCGCCTACTACGCTCGTGACCATGAGTGTCAAGGACGTGCAGGCAATTCAGGACAAGGTGGCCGGATACTGGACTGACGTGCGGTGGGTCGAGTCCACCGGGTCGACGAACGCGGACCTGCTCAAGGACGGTTCCGCGCCGGGCACGGTGCTCATCGCAGACGAGCAAACCGCTGGCAAGGGCCGCTTGGGCCGCCATTGGGTGTCGCCGAAGGGCTCGCAGTTGGCCATGAGCATGGTCATCGACGTGACCGATACCCCGCCGCCGTTCGGGTTGCTGTCTATCGCGCCGGGTGTGGCGGTGACGGATGTGGTGCCGCAGGCGCAGTTGAAGTGGCCGAACGATGTGCAGATTTGCGGCAAGAAGATCGCTGGCATCCTCTCGGCGTTGGATATGCCGCGGGTGATTGTGGGCATCGGCATTAACGTCGCTATGCGTCCGGAGGATCTGCCTGTGGAGACCGCCACCGCCTTGAACCTTGAGGGCATTGACGTGGATTTCGACGAGTTCACCGCCGACATCCTCGCCGCGATGGGTCGTCGTTTGAAGCAGTGGCAGGAGCGCGACCCGCAGTTGTTGGAGGATTACCGCAAGGTCTGTTCGACCATCGGCCAGCAGGTTCGCCTGGAGTTACGCGAGGGGGAGGAGACGGTGCGCGGCCTGGTCACGGGCATTAATGATGAGGGCGAGGTGCTTATCGACGACACCCCGTTCTCCGTCGGCGATGTCCACCACCTCCGCCCGACCCAGTAGGCGTGCAGTAACCTAGCCGGTCATGGCTAACAAAGCGGTGTTTCGTGTCGGCGAGGACGAGGTGGTCCTCGCCGATGTGTGTGCGCCGCTTTCTTCGTTGACGTTCCCGTTGCTGGAGTTGGTGGCGCTCACCGGTGTTGCCTGGATGGCGATCGGCTGGATGGACGTCACCCCGCATATCGATCCGGGGATGCGCAACATTGTGGTGCTGATCTGGGCGATTCTTGCGCTGTGGCGGTTTGTGTTGCCGTTGGTGTCGTCGCGACGCAGGCGCTTCGTGGTCACTGACAAGCGCGTCCTCGCAAGGGGGCGGCGTGGCGCGGTGGATTCGATCCCGTTGCGCCAGATCCATTCGGTGCGGCGGGAGCGCGGGGGCTTGTGGATCGCGCTGTACGGCTACGCCCAGCCGGTGCGGTTTGACCGGGTGGGTAAGACGCGCGCGGTGGAGAAAGTGCTGCAGGCGCAGCTGCGCAGCTAGTCCTTGACTTCCGTGGTGTGGAGCTGCTCGTCGAGGTCCTCAGGTGAGAGGTGCCCGCCGAGGAATTCGGCGGTGACGGGCAGGTGCAGTTCCATGTCGGTGCCGGGGCACAGTTCGATGACGGCGTCGTCGACGGTGTAGTCGAGAACGTGGCCGCCGCGCGTGTGGTCGTCGTCAATGAAATGCACGTGGCAGCCGGGCACACCGATGCCTTTGGCGTACATGGGTGTGCGGAATCCGCCGATGACGCCTTCGACGTCGGTGAAGATGTGTTCGGCGTCGTCGGAGACCGCCTCGGACATTGGGGGATAGGGCTTTTCTTGTTTGGTCACGGTGCGTACGCGGACTTCTTTGAATCGGCCGGTGATTTTGACGGCGGTGAAGAAGTTGTGGCTGGGTTCGGCGTCGTCGATAAATTTGGCGAGTTCGGCGCGGACCATGCCGGCGGGTGCGTCGAAACGTAGGCGGGGTACGAAGTTGGTCACCACGGTAAATGGGGTGCGTTGGTCGAGGTCAGCGACGCGGGCTTTGCCGTCGGAGGTGAGTTGGTGGCATACGCCGTCGAGGATGAGCATTTCGCCGTCGAGGGCGTCGAAGGTGCCGAGGCCGAAGTTGCCTTTGCTCAGGATGTCGCTGATGGTGAGCTCGCCGTCGTAGATGCCGTCGAGAAGTGCGGTCATCAGAGAGTTTTGGAAAATGGTGTGGCGGGCGATGGTTTCCGACATGGCTGCGATGCTAGTCGGTTGGCCGACTACAGTGTGGGGCGTGAGTAACGCGTATGGGATGCCTGTTGTCGCCGTGCTTGGCGACGGCCAATTGGCACGAATGATGCAAACAGAAGCTATCGAGCTCGGCGTGGACACTCGCGTGCTCGCGTCGAGTAAGGACAAGTCGGCGGCGCAAGTCTTCGGTGATGTCCGCATCGGCGACTACACCAACCTTGAGGATCTGCGCGCGATCGTCGAGGGCGCGGACGCGGTCACGTTTGATCACGAGCATGTGCCGAACGAGTACGCGCAATTGCTTATCGACGACGGCGTCGCCGTCGAACCGCGCCCCGAAGCCCTCATCTACGCCCAGGACAAACTCGAGCAGCGCCGCCGCCTCGCTGAGGCGGGCCTGCCGGTGCCGCCGTTCGCAGCGATCACGTCGGCTGCGGACGCGGAGGCGTTCTGGGACGAGACCGACGGTCAGGTGTGTCTGAAGGCGACGCGGGGTGGGTATGACGGGCATGGGGTGTGGTTCCCGTCGTCGAGAAGCGAATGCGCGGAACTCGTGGAGCAGCTTTTGAGCCGCGACCTGCCGCTGATGGCAGAGAAGAAGGTCGCCTTCACGCGTGAGTTGTCCGCCATGGTGGCGCGCAACCGTTCCGGCGATGTGCGTGCGTGGCCGGTGGTGGAATCGCGCCAGGACGACGGCATTTGCCGCGTGGCCATCGCGCCCGCACCGAACATGTCGGACGAGCAGGCCAAGCATTGCGAAGACCTCGCCGTGCGTGTCGCCGAAGGCTTGGGTGTGACCGGCGTGCTGGCGGTGGAACTGTTCGAGTATGAGGGGCCGAACGGCCCGGAGGTGGCCGTCAACGAGTTGGCCATGCGCCCGCACAACACTGGCCACTGGACCCAGGACGGCTGCCTGACCTCCCAGTTTGAGCAGCACATCCGTGCTGTGTTGGACTGGCCGCTCGGTGCCGTGGACACGCTTGCGCCGGCGACCGTCATGGTGAACACGCTTGGCGGCGACGAGGATCCGGACACTCCGATGGCCGAGCGCGTCGTCGCGGTGATGCGCAAGTACCCGCAGGCCAAGGTGCACCTCTACGGCAAGGATCACCGTCCGGGCCGCAAGATGGGCCACGTCAACGTGTGCGCAGACACCGTCGAGGAAGCCCTTGCGATTGCCGAGGACGCCGCGCACTACATCATCCACGCAACCTGGAAGGACTAAGCAGATGGCACAGCCGCAAGTTGGCATCATCATGGGCTCGGACTCGGACTGGGACACCGTTGCCCCGGCCGCCGAGGTACTCGCCGAGTTTGGCATCCCGTTCGAGGTCGGCGTGGTGTCCGCGCACCGCACCCCGGACAAGATGCTCGCCTACGCCAAGGAGGCACACACCCGTGACCTGCAGGTGATCATCGCCTGCGCTGGCGGTGCCGCACACCTGCCGGGCATGGTCGCCGCGGCCACGCCGCTGCCGGTCATCGGTATCCCGCGCGCGCTGGACACACTCGACGGTATGGATTCGCTGCTGTCCATCGTGCAGATGCCGGGTGGTGTTCCGGTGGCCACAGTCTCCATCGGTGGTGCGAAGAACGCCGGCCTGCTCGCCGCCCGCATCCTGGGTGCCGCCGACCCGGCCGTGCAGCGCAAGATGGTGGACTACCAGGAACGCATGGCAGCCGAGGTGGAACGCAAGGACGAGGCGCTGCGTCAGCGCCTGATGGGTGAGTAACCCAATCGTTGTGTTGGGCGCCCGGATTGTGGACGGGCGCCCTTCTCGCATGCTCGAGCACCGTCTGCACAAGGCGCTCGAGGTATGGCGTGCGAATCCGGCACCGATCGTGGTGTCCGGTGACGGAGAGGCCGACATCATGGCCGCCTGGCTCACCGCCCACGGTGTGCCTGCTCAGGCGGTGGTGCTCGAGCCGCATGCGCGGTCCACGAACGAAAACCTGGAACGTTCCCGCGCGCTGTTCCCCGACGCGTCGTACCTCACCGTAGTGACCAGCGGTTTCCACGTCCCCCGTACCCGCGTGTGGGCGTGGCACCTGGGCATCCCGGTGCGCATGGTCGCTGCGACGACGCCTGAAACCTCGCGGAAGAAAAACTACGCGCGCGAAGTGTTTGCCGTGCCGCACTCCATCACGCGCGTTGCTTGGCGACGACTCGCCCGCCGCCTCTTCGGCCGCTGAGCCATGCAACACGTGCCGGGCGGCGTCGGCCAGCACGGCGGCGCCGGGACTAGCGGGGGAGGCCCGGCAGGTTGATGCCGAAGTGTGGGCCAGCAAAGTACAGGCCTGCTGCGCCGAGGGTGGCGATGATCGCAGCCGCACCGACCAGCAGCGCGACGAAGCGCCCTGCGTTATCCACTTCGTCCTGGGTGTACTCGGAGCTACCCGGGCCGGTGGCCATCTTCTTGTCTTTCGGAGTGGTGTTTGTGTTCTCGGTTTCGGTCTGAGCCGTGGTCTCAGCCTGGGCCGGGGCGACAGTTGCGGTGGCGAGGCTGACGGTCAGTGCGGGGGCGAGAGCCAGCGCACCAGCGCGGCGGATCAGCGTGCGGGACATGCCGGATTCCCTTCATCAATGCGGGTAGTGTCCGGCACAGCTTAGCCCAGGAGTGCAGGGGTAACAGTTATGACTACTGGATACGCCGCGTGACGTTCTCAGCGGCGGAGATCTCCTGGAGCCGTTCATCGGATACCGAACCCGTGACGACGACCACGGATCCACCAGCGGCCAGCGGTACCATCACCGACATCGTGAAGTCATCGGTGCCACGCCAATCTTGGGCGAGGTAGCGTTCGGCCTCAACGCCTGGCTGGGCGAAGGTGGACAGGTCTGGGCTGTTGCCGAAGTAGTCGTCGCCGTAGAAGCGCACGGTGGGGCCGAAGTCCACGGTGCCGGGCGGAATGGTGCCGCCGGCTTCCTCGACGCCGCGGCCGAACGGGTCGTCGGAGACCAGAACGCACTCGGCGGCATCGGTCCAGGCGTCGGCGCGTTCCGGGGTGGTGAAGACGATATCCGGGGAGGTTGGGTGGTCGTCGATAAGCGGAGTGCGCGACGAGTTCAACGTGCCCACCGCAATCACCGCAGCCTGCCAGGAGACGGGCAGGTCGATGACGATGCTCGCGTCGAGGGGGAGGTCGAATTCCTCGTCGAGCATGTTGGCTACTTTGCTGGCCCAGTTGTCCAGCGTTTGGGCGGAGAAATCCATGCGTAATCCCCGCGCATCGTCGTAAATGGTGAAGCGCGGGGATGCGGGATCTGCGGCGAGAAGTGGGGCGAGCATGCTCATGCTCGCCCAGTGTAGGCACTACAGGAAGATGGCAGCGCCGGGGCCGAGCGGCAGGTCGAAGATGTACCAGATGAACAGCAGGGTAGCCCAGGACACCCAGAACGGAACCACGAACACGATCAGGCGCGACATCAGCGTGCCCAGGCCAGCATTGGGCTCGTATCGACGAAGCAACGTCAGGATCACGATGATGTACGGGTTCAGCGGGGTGATGATCTGGGTGGCGGAATCGCCGACACGGAACGCGGCCTGCGTGAAGGCTGGCTCGAAGCCGATCAGGGCGAACATTGGGACGAACACGGCCGCCATCAGGGTCCACATCGCGGAGCCGGAAATAACCAACAGGTTCAGGCACGACGCCAGGATGATGAACGCGAGGATGGCCGCGAAGCCGGTGATGCCAGCCGCCTCGAGCATCTCTGCGCCCTTGACGGCGGAGAAGGTGCCGATGCCGGACCAACTAAACAGGGAAATGAACTGGCCGAGGATGAACGCGAGAACCAGGAAGCCGAGCATGTCGCCCATCGCCTTGGTCATCATGTCCACGATGTCCTTGATGTTCTTCACCGTGCCGGCGACCTTGCCGTAGACGATGCCGAGGACCATGAAGTAGGTGAAGACGATGAACACGATCGACTGCAGCAGCGGGGACTTCGGCAGGAAGCCACCTTCTTCGTTGCGCCACGGGGAATCCGGGATGAGTACTGCGAACAGGATGATTGCCGTGACGATAAGCGTGGCGACGCCCGCCCACATCAGGCCGCGGCGTTCCGGCTTGGTCAGTTCGACGGAGATCTCGTTGCCGTCGGTGTCGCGGTTCATGCCGTCGTCGCCCTCGACCATCTCCTGGGGGACGTCGAGTTTGTGCATGCGAGGCTCGAGGATCCTATCGATGATGAAGCCACACACCAGGCCCAGGATGATAGAGGCGGCGATGTTGAAGTAGTAGTTGGACACCGGGTTGACCTCGGTGGCGTCCATGCTCGGCAGGGTTTCCATCACGGCGTTGGTGATGCCGGCGAACAGGGCGTCCAGCGACGTCGGCACCAGTGCGGTGGAGTAGCCAGCGCCGACGGCGGCGAAGCCACCGAGCAGGCCTGCGACCGGGTGGCGGCCAGCGGCCTTGAACACCATCGCGGCCAGCGGCGGGATGACCACGAACGCGGCGTCCGCCATGATCGAGCCGGTCACGCCAATGATGCCAACCGCGTACGGCAGAACCGAGCGGTTAGCGGAGCCGAAGAGCTTGCGGATGAGCGCGGAGAGCATGCCGGAGCGCTCGGAAACGCCCACGGCGAGCATGATCGGCAGGACCGTGACCAGTGGCGGGAAGCCGAGGTAGTTCTGGCCGAGGGTGGTGGTGAACCAGGCCAGGCCCTCACCAGTGAAGAAGCCCTTGATCTTCACACTTTCGTCCTCGCCGGGCACGGCGACCTCGGCACCGAAGTACGCCATCACGGTGGAGATGACCGCGGTGATGAGGAACAGGATGAGGAAGAGCGTGAAAGGCTCTGGAAGTTTGTTGCCGACAGCCTCGATGGTGCCGAGCACTCGGTCCATCGCGGTTTTCTTCTGCGGTGGGCTGCTGTCGGCGGAGCGCTCGAGCTCGGCGCTCCCTGTGGCTTTTCGCGTACTCATGCGTATATGTTGTACCAGTCACATTAATTCTGCGCTAGGGTTTTGTAGAAACGTAATCCGATCGACGGAGAGTGAGCGGACCGTGAGCGAAACGCATCCCAACCGCCCGACCAGCCCAACCCCACCGAACCCTGCCTTCCTGCAACGCATGGACGCAGTGGTGCGAGATGAGATCGCCGCTGCGTCGCCGCAGTTCCCGGTTGAGCCGGGCTATCCGGAGCGTGACGCGGTGTGGGGGAAGGTCGAGCGCAACGTCGAAGCCGTCCGGGCCGACCTGGAACACATCATGCGTGACCTGCACGCGAACCCGGAGGAGGCGTTTCAGGAATTCCATGCGCAGGCTGTGATTGCGAAGGTGCTTGAGGGGCAGGGGTTCGTCGTCAAGCAAGGGGCGCATGGCGTGGAAACAGCGCTGCGTGCGGAGTGGCAAAGCGACGATTTTGACCCGAGCACACATCCGACGGTGGCGGTGATGTCTGAATACGACGCGCTGCCGGGTATTGGACATGCGTGCGGGCACAACGTGATCGCTGCATCCGGGGTGGGTGGTTTCCTCGGTGCGGTAGGTTCGGGTTCGGGCCGCATCGTGTTTCTTGGCACCCCGGCGGAGGAGGGCCACACCGGCAAGGAGTACATGATCCGCGGCGGCATGCTCGACGGCGTGGATTGTGCGGTGATGATCCACCCGTTCTGCTACGACCTGGTGTCGCACGCGTGGACGGGGCGCCGCTCGCTTACCGCAACGTTTACCGGCGTTGCCGCGCACGCGTCGATGCAGCCGTACATGGGGCGCAATGCGCTAGATGCTGCGACGCTTGCGTACCAAGCCATGGGGTTGTTGCGCCAGCAGATGCCGCCGTCGGATCGCCTACACGCGATCATTTCGGACGGTGGTGCGAGGGCATCGATCATTCCGGAGACGGCCACGCTGAGCCTCTACGTGCGTTCGCTGTACACCGAAACACTCATGGATTTGAGCAAGCGTATCGACGACATCCTTACCGGCGCCGCCCTCATGACCGGCACCGGCGTGGATGTGCAGTGGGATAACCACCCCATGTCGCTTCCTGTCCGCAACAACGAAACCTTGGCGGCGCGCTGGGGAGCGACCCAGCAGGCGCGGGGTAGGGAAGTGTTGCCGGGTGGGATCTTGCCGGACTCGCAGGCGGCGTCGACAGATTTTGGCAACGTCTCGCAGCTCGTTCCGGGAATCCACCCGCTGGTCAAGATTGCGCCGGAGGGCACGGCGCTACACACGACCAAGTTCGCCGATGCGGCGATCACCCCGGCCGCGATGGACGGTGTGATCGACTCCGCAGTGGGGCTCGGCCAGGTCATCGCTGACGTACTCAATGACCCGGTGCTGTTGCAGCGCGCTCGCGAGGAGTTCGAAGCGGCGGGCGGGGCGATCTCCGTGGAGGCGCTGCTAGATGAGGCCTAGATGACGCGTAACTGACGCCTGAATGGCGTGCTACAGGAAGATGACAGCACCCGGGCCGAGCGGCAGGTCGAAGGTGTACCAAATGAACAGCATTGCCATCCAGAAGATCCAGAACGGAACCGTGAACATGATCAGGCGCGACATGAGCGTGCCCACGCCAGCCTTCGGTTCGTAGCGGCGCAGCTGCGTCAGGATCACGATGATGTACGGGTTCAGCGGGGTGATGATCTGGGTGGCGGAATCGCCGACGCGGAACGCTGCCTGGATGAAGGCCGGGTCGAAACCGATCAGGGCGAACATGGGCACGAACACGGCTGCCATCAGGGTCCACAGCGCGGAGCCGGAGATGATCAGCAGGTTCAGGCACGACGCCAACACGGCGAACGCGAAGATGGCGGCGAAACCGGTGATGCCTGCGGACTCGAGCGCGTTGGCTCCCTTCACGGCGGTGAAGGTGCCGATGCCAGACCAGTTAAACAGGGCGATGAACTGGCCCAGGATGAACGCGAGGATGAGGAAGTTCACCATGTCCTTCATGGCGCCAGCCATCATGTCTGCGACATCGGGTACGCGTTTGATCGTGCCCGCAACCATGCCGAAGACTAGGCCCATGACTACGAAGTAGAGCACCACGATGAACACTGTGGACTGCATCAAGGGCGAGTCCGGCAGGAAGTTGCCTTCCTCGTTGCGCCACGGAGAGTTCGGGATGAGGACGACGATCGTGCACACCACGGTCAGCAGCAGGGTGGCCCACAGAGTGGCGCGCAGACCGCGGGATTCGGCGTCGGTGAGATCTGCGGAGATTTCCTTGCCGTCGCGGTCGCGGGTCATGCCGTCATCGCCGGCAACCATCGTGTCGGGGACGCCAAGCTTGTTTAAGCGGGGCTCGAGGACCTTGTCGATGATGAAGCCGGCCAGAAGTCCCAGCACGATCGCGGAGACAAGGTTGAACCAGTAGTTAGAGACCACGGTGACCTCAGGGGCGTCGAGGCTTGGTAGCGCCTCCATCACGGAATTCGTGATGCCAGCGAACAGCGCATCGAGTGAGCCCGGCAACAGCGACGTGGCGTACCCCGCGCCCACGGACGCGAAGCCACCGAGCAGACCCGCCACCGGGTGACGGCCAGCAGCCTGGAACACCATGGCAGCAAGTGGCGGGATGACGATGAACGCCGGGTCGGCGATCAGCGAACCGGACACACCAATCAGACCGACCGCATACGGCAGCACCGAGGTATTCGCGGAAGAGAACAGCCGGCGGATCAGCGCCGACAACATGCCCGAGCGCTCCGCGATACCGACCGCCAAAATGATCGGCAGCACGTACACCAACGGCGGGAAGCCAACGTAGTTCTTGCCCAAGTTCACGGTGAACCAGGCAAGGCCTTCCCTGGTGAAGAAGCCCTTGATGGGGCGGATCTCGTCGTCGCCAGGCACCTGCACTTGCAACCCAGCCCAGGCCATCACTGTGGAAATGACCGCGGTGATCAGGAAGAGCAACAGGAAGAGCGTGAACGGTTCCGGAAGTTTGTTACCTACCCGCTCAATAAAAGAGAGGAGCCGGTCTACGGCTCCTCTTGGTGTCTGATCTCGTTCGGTCCCATCGTCCGGTCCCGGGTCGGGAACCGTGCCTGATGTGGCCTCCTGAGGTGCTACCGAAGTGGAGCCCTGGGCGGCGTGGTGGACAGAATGATTCTTTGCAATGTTCATGCAAAGAGGTTTTACCTGTCGCCGATTCGAATTTCAGGCGATTGGGGGATATTAATTCACGCAGCGCGGGCTGTCCTCGCCAGCTGAGAGCTCAGGGGCAGGCTCGTTGGCACCGAAATCCTCACCTGGCGTGCCCACAGGAGCGACCTGTTCCGCCTCATCAGCATCCATCGCGCCGGGCCCGTTGTAGTCGTCCGCGATGACGGCAATGACCGTGTTCGGCTCCACGCTGGCGTTGGCCACGACGGGCACTCCGCCGAGCAGCTGGGCCAGCTCCTGGGCGGCCGGGTTGTTCTCGTCTGCGGCAAGCACTTGGGTAGCTGTGTAGAGGCCTTCCATGGCGTTGGACACGCTTGTCACCGTCAGGCCGTCGCCGTTGAGTATCTCAGCAACACGCCCAGCCTGTCCGGGGACGCTGCCGGCGTTGAGCACGACTGCTTCGTAGCCGTTGAACGCCTCGCGTGGGGCGCTGGTGGCGGAGTCCGAACCGTCAGAACCCTCAGCGCCGTCCGTGTTGTCCTCCTCAGGCTTAATCGCTTCTGCCATGAACTTCTGCACCTGCGGTAGATCCACGGTGACGATGGACTCGCCATAGTCACCGACACCATTGACGGAGGTCACAGGGATGGTGGTGAAGGTGACGTTGCCACCAGCCAGGCCGGAAAGTTGCTGGGCCAAGCCCACAATGTCCCAACCCTTATCCAGTGTCACGGAGCGTTCCGCAGCGTTAGACAGTTCGCGCAGTTTCGCCGGGTTGGTCAGGGTGCCTGCGGAAAGCATCGACTGTACGAGCGAAGCCATGTAGGCCTGCTGGCGCACGATGCGGTCTAGGTCGCCGCGCGGCAGGTCGTGGCGTTGGCGCACAAACGACAGGGCTTGCGCACCGTCGAGGGTCTGCTCGCCGGCGGGGAACTTCGCGCCGGAAAGTGGCTCGTCCACGGGATTATTCAGGCACACTTTGACGCCGCCGACAGCGTCGGTGAGCAGCACGAAGCCAAGGAGACCGACCTGGGCGAAGTGGTCGACTTCGACACCGGTGAGGTCCGCTACGGCGTCGATCAGTCCCTCTTGTCCTGCGCGAGCAACCTGCTGTTCGAGCGCCGGGCCTTCGCTCATGCCGGATTCGATCAGTTCTTCGCGTTTTGCGGCAGCGTGTGCGCCGTAGACGCCATTGATTTTCAGGTTGCCGTAGTCGTCCGTATGCACATAGGTATCGCGTGGGATGGACACTGCGGTCGCGCGTGAGCCGTCCTCCGGGATGCGGATAACCATGATGGTGTCGGTATTGATCTCACCGTCCGCGATACCGGCGTTCAGACGGGAAAGTTCCTGCTCACTTAAGGGGTTGCCCTGCGCGTCCGTGCGCGAATCGGAGCCCACCAGCAGGATGTCCATTGCGCCGTCCAGGGCGTTGCCGTCTTTGCCTTTGCTTTGCGACGACACCTTTAAGTCCGACGCGCTCAACTGCCCGCCAAGCCGCCCAACGGCGAAATACCCGACGCCCGACAGGGCGATCGCGGCGGCGGAGACAATGGCAAGGGTGGTTCGCAGTGCGGGGTGGCCAGATTGCGAAACATCCCGCACCCGGGACGGGGCAGGTTTGATATCGCGGGCTTGCCGCCTGGGCTCAGTCACGCCGGGAATTATACGACATTCCCCGGCTCGCCCTGTGCCGTGCGCCGGAATTGGAGGTCATGGTGGGTATGCTGTCCAACATTGTGAAAGACACAGAGCATCATCCTGACGCTCATCAGGCGCCACTCGCGGTGATCACCGTGACGTATTCGCCTGGGGAGCACTTGGCGCAGCTCATCGCCTCCTTGGAGAAGGCGACGACGCGCCCCGTTGTGCTGCTTTGCGCCGACAACGGCTCCAAGGACGGCGTGCCGCAGCAGGCCGCACGCGAGCACGAGCACGTGGAGTTTTTCCCCACTGGTGGAAACATCGGTTACGGAGCCGCGATTAATGCGGCTGCTCGGCAGTTGGGGGATCGTCGAAAAACAGGTGCGGTGCGCGGCGACTACTTCCTTATTGTGAACCCCGACGTGGAGTTCACCCCGGGGAGCATCGACGAGTTGATCCACTGCGCCGACGACGCGCCGAAGGCAGGAGCTGCCGGGCCCAGGATTGAAGAGGCAGACGGCTCCGCATACCCCAGCGCGCGCGAGGTGCCCAGCCTGGTCATGGGGATCGGGCACGCGCTGCTGTACGACTACTGGCCGTCCAACCCGTTTTCCCGCGCGTACCAAGCCGGGGCGAATATGGAGGTGCAACGCACAGCAGGCTGGCTGTCCGGCGCGTGCCTCCTTGTGCGGTGGGATGCGTTTGACCAGATCGGCGGGTTCGACGAGCGCTACTTCATGTACCTGGAAGACATCGACTTCGGGGACCGTCTTACCCGTGCAGGCTGGGACAATTTGTACTGCCCGAGTTCCGTGATCTTGCACGATCAGGGCCATGTTGCGGACCGACACAGGGGAGTTACGGTGCCTGCGCACCACGCCTCGGCGTATCGGTTCCAGCGCGACCGCCATCCGCATGCGTGGCAAGCGCCCATCCGCTGGGCGTTGTGGCTCGGCCTCCGAGTGAGGGGTGCGCTGCAGTTGGGTAGGGCGAAACCTGCACACAGGGCTGGCACCGGCCGTGGGGAAGTGAACTGACAACAAGATGAAGGATCTAGCAATGGCTCAGACAGCCTCCACCGAAATCGCCGAGTCTGCTGAAATTGCAGAAATCACAGAAATGGATGCGGTGATTCTTGTCGGCGGGCGTGGCACACGCCTGCGTCCGCTGACTGTCTCTACACCCAAGCCGATGTTGCCGACGGCAGGTTTCCCGTTCTTGGCACATCTGCTTGCCCGCATCCGTGAGGCTGGCATGCGTCACGTGGTGCTGGGGACGTCCTATAAGGCAGAGGTGTTTGAGGAGTACTTCGGCGACGGTTCCGAGTTCGGTCTAGAGATCGAATACGTCGTGGAGGAAGAAGCGCTTGGCACCGGCGGTGGCATCCGCAACGTCTACGAGAAGCTCCGCTACGACAACGTGATGGTCTTCAACGGTGATGTGCTTTCTGGCGCGGACCTGTCGGCGATTGCGCACACGCACGTGGATAAGGACGCGGATGTCACGCTGCACCTGGTGCGGGTGCCGGATCCGCGCGCGTTCGGCTCGGTGCCGACGGATGAGGACGGCAACGTGCTGGCCTTTTTGGAAAAGACCGAGGATCCGCCGACCGACCAGATCAACGCCGGTTGCTACGTGTTTAAGCGTTCGGTGATCGAGCAGATCCCGGCAGGACGTGTGGTTTCCGTAGAGCGCGAAACCTTCCCGGGCCTGCTTGAGCAGGGTGCGAAGGTCGTCGGCCATGTGGATTCGTCGTACTGGCGCGACATGGGCCGCCCGGACGATTTCGTCCAGGGTTCCTCGGATGTGGTGCGCGGCATTGCGTACTCGCCGCTGTTGAAGGGGCGTACGGGCGAATCTGTGGTGGATCCGTCTGCCGGTGTTGCGCACGGCGTGATTCTGATGGGCGGCACAACGGTTGGCCGTGGTTGTGAGATTGGGGCGGGCTCGCGTATCGACGACTCTGTGATCTTCGATGGCGTGACCATCGAGCCTGGCGCAATGGTGCGCAATTCCATCATTGCTGCCGGAGCCACGATTGGAGCGAATGCGCGCTTGGTTGATTGTGTGATCGGTGAAGGCGCCCAGATTGGTGCGCGCTGCGAGCTGCAGGGTGGCATGCGTGTGTGGCCGGGTGTTGTGATCCCAGATTCGGGAGTGCGTTTCTCCCCAGACGCGTAACCGACACGCCAACACGGCCAAATAGTCGCGCTTTTTAGTCCCGACACTACATGTAGTACCCCCGAAGTCCACCCCCATTGCAGCTATACTGTGACAGTTGTGACTGGTGTGAAAGTTGACGTGGGGAATGTCTAAAAAAGGCGCGCTCGGCTCACATTTTGGTTGCGACTATTTAGTGCCTCGGTGTGTAATCACAGAAGTGTTATTTCCGCATCCGCAACCAGCGGGTGCATCACTCTTCGAACGACCACCGAAAAGATCAACTAAGCAACAGGGAAGGTAATGGCGTGGAAAATCAAGCGGACGCCATCCTCCGCGGCGCTGCTGCGGGAGGGATGACCCTCGACGAGTTGTTTGGCGCTGTCGAGCAGGAGTGGCAGGACCAGGCGCTGTGTGCGCAGACTGACCCCGAGGCCTTCTTTCCTGAAAAAGGCGGCTCAACTCGTGAGGCCAAACGAATCTGCAAGGCATGCGCAGTGCGCGATGAGTGCCTCGAGTACGCACTCGAGCACGATGAGCGCTTCGGTATTTGGGGTGGGCTGTCCGATCGTGAGCGTCGCCGTCTGAAGAAGCAGATCGGCTAACAACTCCCAAGATCTACAGGGTGGATCTACCAGGGAAAATCGGGATTCACAGTGCGTGGATCCAAATTTAAATAGTTTGCTACCAGCGCGGTGAGCACCCACGTGAGCAACTCTGCACGCTCCTGGGTGGTCACCGCGCGGTGTTCTATCGGCATGCGAAACACGACAAAGCGCGCGCGGGTGGGGTTACCGTGCTGATCCACGCCTGCCTGGAGCACCCGCCCGAGAGGGACCGGGCCGTCGGCGATGATCTCGTCCGGCAAGATCGTCATATCTGCGTGCAGGCGCATGCGTGGGATCGTGTCCACCGCCAGATCCACGCTTGCCAGCTGCTCAAAGTACGCGTTGTGGAGCGGGGCGTAGGCCTCCATGACAAGTGCGTCGAATGCGTCGTTGCGCGAGCGATAGCGGGGCACCCCAACGGGCAGGAGCGGGCCACGGGCACCTCGCCCGTGGCGGTCGCGTGCGGCGCGGACGTGCGAGGGGCCGACGCCGGGCCTGGAAGGGGTTTGCATGACGGCAATCCTAAGGTGGAAACAGGCAGGTGTGGAGGGGGCGCGCCGCGCCGCAGTACAAAAACCTCAAGAAGGGGTTTAGACTGTCCGCCGTGAATGTCTTCCGTCGTTGTTGTCGCCCGGGTTGCGGCAGGCCCGCTGTGGCCACGCTGATTTACGCGTACGCGGACTCGACGGCAGTGATCGGTCCGCTCGCCCCGGTAGCAGATCCGCATGCGTGGGACTTGTGTGAGCGCCATTCCGCCCATATCACCGCGCCCGTTGGTTGGGAAATGGTCCGTGTAGAGCACGTCGAGTTAGAAGGCGATGAGGATGACGATCCGGAAGCCTCCGACATCACCGCCTTGGCCGAGGCCGTGCGTGAGGCGGGTCGACTGACCACTGGTTTGGTCGATTCTTCGCAGGACCCAATCGAGTACGAGGCCTCGCACGACTTCAACGACCCGGATACCTCGAACCACCCGGTGCATCGCACGAAGCGGGTGGAAGAGCAGATTGCTGCGCATAAGGCGGCGCGCCGTTCGCATTTGCGCATCGTGCCGGATCCTTCGGCTGAGCAGGAATAGCGAAACCACAGCAGCCGGGGAGGGGTCGTGTCGCGGGGCGCACTAAGATGGCCTGCATGGCTATCCAGCACACACGTGAGACTCTGAGCAGCGTTATTAAGGCCTACGACGTTCGAGGCGTTGTCGGCGAGCACATCGACGAGGACTTTGTCCGCACCGCCGGCGCTGCGTTTGCCCACATTCTGCGCGAGGAGGGTGAGACCCGTATCGCTGTCGGCCACGACATGCGTCCGTCGTCGCCGGCGCTGGCCGCGGCGTTCGCCGAGGGAGCTGCCTCCCAGGGGCTTAATGTCACCGACTTGGGGCTGACGTCGACTGACGAGCTCTACTTCGTTGCCGGCTCCCAGCGTTGCGCTGGTGCGATGTTTACCGCCTCGCACAATCCGGCTCAGTACAGCGGCATCAAACTCTGCCGCGCGGGCGCGACCCCGGTGTCTACAGATACCGGTTTGTCGGAAATCGGCCGCATGATTCTTGAGGGCGTGCCGGAGTTTGAGGGGGAACGTGGTGTCGTCGAGAAGCAAAATGCGCTCGAGGCATACGCGAAGTATGTGCGTGATCTGGTGCCGGTGCCTACGCGGCGCAAGTTGGTCGTGGCAGTGGATGCCGCAAACGGCATGGCTGGGCTGACGGTTCCGGCGGCGTTGGGGGATATGGATATTCGCCCGCTGTACTTCGAGTTAGACGGTACCTTCCCGAACCATGAGGCGAACCCGCTCGACCCGAAGAATTTGGTTGACCTGCAGAAGTTCACTGTTGAGCAGGGCGCGGACATTGGGTTGGCGTTTGACGGGGATGCGGATCGTTGCTTTGTTGTTGACGAGCGGGGCGAGGCCGTTTCCCCTTCCGCCATCACTGCGCTGATTGCCACGCGCACCCTTGCGGAGAACCCCGGTGCGACGATCATCCACAACCTGATTACCTCGCGTGCAGTGCCGGAGATGATCGACGAATGTGGTGGCACCGCCGTACGCACCCGTGTGGGCCACTCTTACATCAAGGCCAAGATGGCCGAGCACAACGCGCTATTCGGCGGTGAGCACTCCGCCCACTACTACTTTGCTGAGTTCTTCAACGCGGACTCTGGCTTGGTCGCTGCGCTCCACGTTCTGGCGGCACTGGCAGAGCAGGACAAGCCGCTGAGTGAACTGATGGCGCAGTACGAGCGCTACGTCGCATCTGGTGAGATCAACTCGGAAGTTGCCGACCAGGAAGCGGCGACGAAGCGTGTGGTGGATGCGTTCGCGGATCGTGCGGAATCGGTAGACACCCTCGACGGTGTGACTGTGCAGTTGAAGGACTCCAAGGCGTGGTTCAACGTGCGTGCATCCAACACGGAGCCGCTGCTGCGTCTTAACGCGGAAGCGCCGACCCAGGAAGAGGTCGACGCGCTGGTCAACGAGATTCTTGGCCTGATTCGTTCCTAGGCACCGAATTCTTGTAACTCGAACGGGGAGCGTGGGACTGCTATTTTGGACGTTTGCGCTCACGCAGAACCAAAGGAGGCCACATGGAGCGATTGGATGGGGTACTGCGACCCTACCCATGGGGGTCGCGGACGCTGCTCGCACAGCTGAGGGGGACGCCCTCGCCGAGCGAGAAGCCCGAGGCCGAACTGTGGTTTGGTGCCCACCCTGCCGCCCCAGCGACCATTGACGGACGTGGCCTCGACGAGATCATCGCCGAGGACCCCCAGGCAGCATTGGGCGACCGCGTGATTGCCCAGTATGGCGAGCAACTGCCGTTTTTGGTGAAGTTGCTCGCGGCGGATTCCCCGCTGAGTATCCAAGCGCACCCGTCGCGCGAGCAGGCCGTTGCTGGCTTCGAACGGGAAAACGCTGAGGGCATCAGCCTCAACAGCCCGCAGCGCAACTACAAGGACTCGAACCCGAAGCCGGAACTTATCGTCGCGTTGACTACGTTCCGTGCGATGGCGGGGTTCCGCCCTGTGGCGCAGATGACCGAGTTGTTCGAGGCGTTTTCCTCCCCAGCCTGGGACCGTTACGCAGCACTACTGCCAGCGGCCGGCGGTGCAGGAGACATGCGGGTGTTGTTTACTACCCTGGTGTCGTTACCCAAGCCCGCGCTGACGGAGGTGCTCGACGCCGTCGGGCATAGTGCCCGCACGATTGCCGATGGAGGCACCGCAGCCCACCCTGCGTGGGTTGTGGAAGCAGCCGAGGTATTCCTTGAACTAGCGCAGCGTTACCCAGGCGACGCTGGTGCGTTTGCGGCTCTGCTGCTCAACATTGTCACCCTCAAGCCGGGTGAGGCGGCGTTCCTCGGCGCAGGTCAACTGCATGCCTACCTCAGCGGTCTCGGCGTGGAGGTCATGGAAAACTCCGACAACGTTCTGCGCGGTGGCCTGACCACCAAGCACGTAGATGTGCCAGAGCTCGTGCGTGTACTCGACTTTTCTTCGTTGGAATCGCCGCGCGCAGACACCGAGGAGGTGGCTGGTGGGAAGCGATTCGTGCTGCCGGTGGAGAGTTTCACCGTGAGCATGCACGAGCTTGATCAGGGCGAGTTGCGTATCGACGAAGATGGCCCCGCAATCGCACTCTGCACCGCGGGCACCGCCACGGACGGGACAATGTCAATCGCCGCTGGGGAGGCTGTGTGGATTCCCGCAAGCGATGGTGCGGTGACCCTGCGGCCTGCAACGGATGGGGAACCCACCCAGGTGTTTGTGGCTACCGTGTAACGCTTCGCGCGATCTGGTCAAGCGCCTCGCGGGGGGCTAAAGCCATCATCCGGCTGGGGGTATCCGGCCACGTCCTCCTTGCCCGGCACACGCGCCCGGGCAGTTGTGGGCGCAGATGCCTGCGACTGCAGTTGAGCCTCCAGCTGGTCTGCAGGAATCGCCTTGTTGTTTTCGGGGTGCTCATCGCGATCGTTCTCACGCGAGGTTGGCTCGGCGGGGGAGGAGCCGGGTGCGGGTTTGCCGTCCTTGATCTTCGGCTCGTTGTCCGCAGATGTGTCGGGGCCGCGCTCGGGCTCGGATGGTGCCGTGGGGACCCCGGAGGTGCCTGCCGAGTCGGTCTCAGTCGGCGTTTGTGCAGGCGTGTCCGGTGTGGACGGGTGCGACGCCTCAGGCGTTGGCTGCGGCCTGGACTCCGACGGGGACTCAGGCGTTGTCTCGGGGCGGTTCGGCCGTTCTTCGCTCGTTGTTCCAGACGGCCGGGTCGACTGTGAGGCCGACTGCGGCCCCGATCGCTGTGATTGCGGTGCCTGCTGGGCCGACTGGGCCGACTGGGCCGACTGGGCCGACTGGGCCGGTGGCGGCACAACGATGTTGGTCGGGCGGTACACCTTGGTCGGCTGCGCCGGATCCGCCTGGCCCACCACTGCGTGCGGTGGCAGGTATGGATCGTTCTGCGCCGCATAGTTCGGGTTGACGTGGTGCGTGCCACCCTGCATGCCGTGTTGTGCGCTGTAGTCCTGGTCTACCGGTGCATCGTTTCCAGTAGTGCGCCCATCTGCAGAGGTTTCTGTTGTCGACGAGTCGGTCGCTGTGCGGGAACTCGACGTGCTTGAGGTTGTCGAGTGCGCGCTGGTGGTGTCTGCGGCCTCGGCGGAAAAGCCTGCGTGGTCCGAAGGTGCGGTGGACGATGACGCCCATACGGTCCAACCGGTCAGGCCAGCAAGCCCGAAGCCTGCAGCAAAAAGAGCAGCGGTACGGCGGTTGGTCGGTTTCACGTCCCCGCTCCTTCCACGGTCGGCGCGCAGCCCTTACATCACGAATTGGTAACAGTATGGTGGTGTAGGAATGTTTATAGCACGTCGTACGGCGAAGGTGTACCCCCATAAGGTGCAAGTGCCGTATATAAAGACGTAATAGATACCGTGTTTGCAGCACTCGATACAGACGGAAGGAGCGTCACAGTGACGACCTGGGACGAGCAGATTTTCACCATTGACACCAATGCAGATTTCCTCGACGAGATCTCTGACCTGGATACCGACGAGATTGTGGAAGCAGTGCGTGACGCCGTGCTCCTCGCCGCAAATGGGGATTCCGCAAGCGAAGATGAGATCCTCAACGGCCAGGCTGCGGCGACGATCGCTGCAATTTGGTCGGGTGCACCTTTTTCTGCCGGTGATGTGGCAGAGGCGTACCCGTTCATCCGTCTGCGCCCGGACGAGATCGACGAGAAGCTCGTCGAGGCTGCTGCTGCGGTGCTGGAAGCAGTGGAGACCGAGGCGGACCTTGAGCAGTTCCTCGAGGCGCTGGCCTAACGGTTTGCGGCCATGATTATTGCGTTTGAAGGTATCGATGGCGCGGGCAAGAACACGCTTGTCACCGCGATCAAGAAGGAACTCAACGCCGACACGCTTGCGTTTCCGCGTTACGAGGACTCCATTCACGCCCAGCTCGCACAAGACGCGCTGCACGGGCGCATGGGGGATGTGACGGATTCCGCGTTTGCGATGGCGACACTGTTCGCACTTGACCGTCATGGGGCGAAGGCGCTTCTCGACGAGTACGTCGACGATCCGTCCCGCGCCCTCATCCTGGACCGCTACGTGGCCTCTAACGCCGCGTACACCACTGCGCGCACCGGTGACGATGCCGCCTTGCGCTGGGTGGAAGACCTGGAGTTTGGGCGTTTGGGGTTGCCGAGGCCGGACTTGCAGGTGCTCGTCGATACGAGCCCTGAGCTTGCGCGGGAACGCGCAGCGAAGCGCGAGACGCAGGACGCAACGCGTGCGCGCGATCGCTACGAACGCGATGGTGGCCTGCAGGCCGCAACGTATGCGATGTACGGACGGCTGGCGGAAATGTCGTGGGGTGGGCCGTGGGTACGCGGCTCGGATCCTGCGGTTATCATTCAGGCAATACGCGACCTGGCATAAGCCTCGTCATTTCAACCCCCATAAAAGCCCTGACAAAGGAGTACATGTGGCCCACAAGATCCTGGTCGTGGACGATGACCCGGCGATCAACGAGATGCTCACCATCGTGCTTGAGGCCGAGGGGTTTGAGACGAGTTCCGTCACCGATGGCGCTGAGGCCGTTGGCGCGTGGCGCAGCTTTGATCCGGATCTGATCCTGCTCGACCTGATGCTGCCAGGCGTCAACGGCATTGATATTTGCCGCGAGATCCGCAAGCAGTCCGCCGTGCCGATTGTCATGCTGACAGCGAAGACCGACACGGTGGACGTGGTGCTTGGACTGGAGTCTGGTGCGGACGACTACATCACCAAACCCTTCAAGCCGAAGGAACTGGTCGCCCGAATCCGCGCGCGTCTGCGTCGTACTGACGACGAGCCGGCGGAAATCTACGAGGTTGGCGATCTGACCATTGACGTTCCGCAGCACACCGTGACTCGCGGCGGCCAGGAAATTCAGCTGACCCCGCTCGAGTTTGACCTTTTGCTGGAGATGGCGCAGAAGCCGAATCAGGTGCACACCCGCGAGGAGCTGCTGGAGTCCGTGTGGGGCTACCGCAACGCTTCGGATACGCGCCTGGTTAACGTGCATGTCCAGCGTCTGCGCTCCAAGATTGAGCACGACCCGGAGAACCCGGAGATCATCCTCACTGTGCGTGGTGTGGGCTATAAGACCGGCAAGCCGGGGGTGTAGTCGCTGAATGCGCTCAAACGCGCACGCGAACGCGTAGCGCACGCATGGTCGACCTCGTTGCAGGTGAGGTTCGTGGGCACGGTACTCATCGTGTCCGCAATCGTGATGTCCGTGCTTGGGTTTGTGCTGGCGTCGGTGGTCACTAGCCGCATCACCGAGGCGAAGCTGGAAACCGCGAGTGTGGAGATCGAGCGCGCACGCGCCACCGTCGAATACCAGCTGGACAACAGCGGCAGTTCCGCCTCGCTGCAGGCGCGCTTGAACTCAGCCCGTGCAGGTTTGACCCAGCGCGCACAGGAACACTCGGACACGTCGAGCTTTTACGAGCCGGTCTTGGTGGCGGAAAGCGGTGGCGGGGTGGTGACCTCGTCGCCGGAGTCGTACCAGATCCCAGAGCGCTTAGCGCAGTTCGTCAACGACGGAAATGTGGCCTACCAATTCGCCACTGTGGAACGGCCGGATGCGACGTTGTATGACGCGTTAATCGTCGGTACACCAACGAATGCGGATATCCCGAATCTGCAGCTCTACCTGGTCATGAATATGGAGAGCGAAACCACCACCGTTGCACTGATGCGTGGCATTTTGGCTATCGCTGCGGTGATCGTCGTGGTGCTTTTGATGGGCATTGCGTGGCTTGCGTCGCAGCAGATTGTGGCGCCGGTGCGCTCGGCGTCGAGAACTGCCCAGCGTTTCGCGTCCGGTCACCTGCGCGAGCGCATGCCGGTCGATGGCGAAGACGAAATGGCAGTGCTGGCCATGTCCTTCAACAACATGGCGGACACGCTGTCTAAGCAGATCAACAACCTGGAGGAATACGGTGACCTGCAGCGCCAGTTCACCTCTGATGTTTCCCACGAGTTGCGCACGCCGCTGACTACGGTGCGTATGGCCGCAGACATGATCGCGGCGAACGAGGATTCGCTCGAACCGTCGACCAAGCGCGCTTCCCAGTTGATGATCAAGGAACTTGACCGCTTCGAGGCGCTGCTTAATGATTTGCTGGAGATTTCGCGTCACGACGCCGGCGTGGCCGAACTCTCCACCACCAGCATGGATGCTCGCGGGCCGGTGGAGTCTGCATGGCAGCAAACCCAGCACCTTGCCGACGAATTGGATGTGGAAGTCGACTTTGACATCCCGGAGGAACCACAGACGATCGAGGGTGACCCACGGCGTATCGAGCGCATCGTGCGCAACCTGGTGGCCAACGCCATCGACCACTCGGAGGGCAACCCGGTGAAGGTTGTGATGCATTCCAACGACGAGGCCGTGGCAATCACCGTCACCGACCGCGGTGTTGGGCTGAAGGAAGGCCAAGACGAGTTAGTGTTCAACCGCTTCTGGCGCGCGGACAAGTCCCGCAAGCGCCACTCGGGCGGCACCGGCCTGGGCCTGGCTATTGCGCGCGAGGATGCGCTATTGCACGGCGGCATCCTCGACGCCGCTGGCACGCACGGCGTGGGTTCCCAATTCCGCCTGGTGTTGCCGAGAGAAGTCGGGGCGAAAATCAACGTCGCCCCGTTGGACTTGGTCGCGCCGGGCAAGATTTCCGGCGAGATCGAAGGGGCTCCTGTTGTCACCGAAGCGGTTGGAGTTACCGATGCTGACACCAGCGGGGGAGATGATCCGGCCACCGATAGTGGGGCCGGTGTAGTAGCGCCGGATCCGCAGCCTGAAGTCCAGGAGGAACACCGATGAGGACGAATAAAGCTGCATCGTTGGCGTTGTCGGCCGTGGCCACGTTGACTGCGATGTCCCTGCTGTCGGGGTGCGCAACGCTGCCAACCAACTCGGCACCTCACGTGCTGCGTCCGTTTACGCCGGCGGAGTCTCCGACGCCGGATGCTGGTCCCGCGGAGGATGAGGAGCCAGACTTGCTGCTGCGTGGGTTCTACGCAGCATCGGCGATTCCGGACGGCGACTACGAAATGGCGCGTGCTTACCTGACGGAGAGCGCTGCCCAGGCGTGGGATCCAAGCGGGCAGAAGCTGATCGTGGACAGCTTCGGCGTGACCACGCTGCCGGGGGCCTCGGCAGGGAAGCGTCGCTTTGCGGTTCACGGCAATGTGGTTGGTGCGGTGCGCACTGGGGGATCGTTTGCTCCGGAGCGCGGCAAATACGAGGCAGAAATCGAGCTGGACATGATCGATGGGCAGTGGCGTATTTCGTCGCTACCCGCGGGTGTGGTCATGGAGCGAACTGAGCTGCGTAACCAGTATCAGCCGTATAACCTGTACTTCTTTGATGCCGACGACCGTGAGTTGGTCACCGACCGCCGTTGGGTTCACTCGCGTCGCGAGGCCCTGGCGGGTGACTTAATCGGGTTGCTTATGGAGGGGCCTGCGGAGCGTCTGCGTCCAGCGTTGCCCAATGCGTTGCCGTCGAAAGTGGCCTATACGGGGTTCAAAGACGGCGCGTTTACCTTTACTGGTTTCAGCGAAGTCGACGCCGCACGCCGCACGCAGTTTGCTGCCCAAGTGGTGTGGACCCTTGCCACCGCCGGCATCACAGGTCCGTATCGTTTGGAAGCCGACGGCAGCCCCCTCATCGAAGGCGCTGACGAACTCGGTACCGACGACTTTGCGGACGAGAGCCCACTGGTGGAAACCGCTGGTGAAAGCACGCTCTACGCGCTCGTCGATGGGCGCATTTTGCGTGTCGACGGCCGCACCACCCAGGCCGTCGACGGCAGCCTCGGCAGCTCTGGCCAGATCACTTCAGCCGACCTGGCCAAGGGTGGCCAATGGGCTGCTGTCTTCGGCAAACCAGACGATGACAAGGACGATGTGCTTCGCGTGGGCAAATTCGGTGCCCGCGAGGAAGAGGTTATGCGGGCGCGTACATTCACACGCCCGAGCTTCGAAGCGAACGCGGCGGCGGTGTGGTCGGTTGCAGACGGCAAGCGGATCCTGCGCACAGTCCAATCCGCAGCCAGTGGCGAATTGTCCACCGGCGAGGTGCACGTCGACCTGCCAGAAGGCGTGGACGGCAACATTTCTGTGCTGCGCCTGTCGCGCAGCGGCACCCGCGTGGTCATGGTGATCGACGGAAAGCTCTACACGGGCATTGTCCAGCGTGGCGCTTCCGGCGAACGCTCTATTGTCAATGTGCTCGAGTACGCCCAGGAGCTCGGTGGCAGTGTCGTATCTGCCGAGTGGCGTGCGGATGGTTCGCTCATCGTCGGTACCTCCGCCCCGTCGCCAGTGCTGCGTGTGGAGCAGGACGGCTCGTCTATGACCGCGTTGTCGGCGGGTAATATTTCGGCTCCGGTGGTGGCAGTGGCGGCGTCGCCAAGCATGCTCTACGTCACTGACGTCAATGCTGTATTGCAAGTGCCGGCCTCAGGTGCGGATAACCCCATCTGGCGTGAGGTGCCAGGTCTGGAAGGTATGCGCGCGCTACCGATCATCGCGCGGTAGGGGAGTCAGGGATGCTGGGGGATATCGGGGAGTTGCTGCTACCGCGCAAGTGCGCCGGATGCGGCGTGCCGGGGCCGCTGTTGTGCGCTACCTGCCGGATGGAGTTGGCGCATCCGCCGCAGCGCGTGTTTCCCAACACCACACCGATGGTGCCGGTGTTCGCACTGGGAGCCTATGCGGGTGCGCACCGTGGGGTGGTGTTGGCAATGAAGGAACGTAACCACCTTGCCGTGCGTCGCCACGTTGGTGCGGTACTCAACGCCGGGCTGGACTACTTGGAGGCGCGCGGCGATATCGCAGTCGGCGCGGTGTTGGTTCCCGCGCCGACGAAGGTGTCCTCGGCACGCGCCCGCGGCGGCGACCCCGTGGAAGCTATCTGCCGCGCCACCCGGCGCAGTGTCGCACCCGCGTTGCTACTCGACGCCAGCGCTGCCGATCAGTCGAACCTTGACGAGTCCTCGCGCCGCGCAAACCTGTCCGGAGCAGTACGGCTTGCCGCCATCCCTGCAGGTCCCGTGGTCATTGTCGACGACGTCGTGACCACCGGAGCCACCCTCCAGGCCAGTGTGTCCGTGCTGCTCGCCCACGGGGTTGACGTGAGTGCGTGCGTGACCGTGTGCGCAGCGTAACCGCAGGCCAAATATGTGTTTTTGCAGGTGTCCAGTAGGGTCACAGGAATGAAATTGCGTCTTCTTCCACTCGTGTGTGCCCCGGTTCTCGCGTTGGTCGGTTGCTCGACTGCAGAGATCACCCCACTTCATGAGGCCCGTGTTCAGGAGGTCTCCGAAATCCGTGACGCCCTTGCCGGCACGGACTTCGACTGCACCAACTGGCAGGAGTTGAAGCAGGAAGAGGGCGTGTGCATGCAGAAGGAAAAGGGCCAGATCAAATTCAAGCTCGACGGCACGCCTGAGGATTATGCGCGCTACCTCATGGAGGAGCAGTTCCCGTACGCAAAGGAAGTCATCGTCGGCGAGAACTGGGTTGGCCGCTGCGATAACACTGATGAGGGCACCTGCCAGACCATCGCTGAAGGTCTCGGTGCAAACGTGAAGCAGAGCACCCGCAGCTAAGCATCCGCTGCTCAACACCCGGCAGCGTAGCTCTCAGTAAGCTCATAGCGAACATTTTGCGAACCCCCGTGTATTGGTCATAACCAGTTGTATAGTGGTGATGGACACAGTTCCTACTACCCACAGGGAGGAAGCACATGACTTCTGCAGACCAGAATGCCGTACAGGGTGGCGCACAGGGGGAGGGTCTCGGACCCGATGTGGTGTTGACCATCACCGGCCGCAACGTTGAGGTTCCGGAGCACTTCCAGGAACGCGTAAGCGGCAAGTTGGCAAAGATTGCGAAGCTCGATCCGACTCTGAATTCCTTCCACGTTGAGCTCAAGCATGAGCCGAATCCGCGTCGTGAACAGGAAGCGGAACGCATCCAGATCACCGCAACTGGCTCGGGCCACCTCGCACGCGCTGAGGCGAAGGAAGACACCTTCTACAACGCCTTGGATGCCGCAGTGGCAAAGCTGGAGCGTTCGCTGCGCAAGGTCAAGGCTCGTCGCACCACTCCGATGTCTGGCCACCGTGCACCGAAGGGCGCCGGCAAGCTGGCCGCTGAGCTTGAGGCTGAGCAGAAGGCAGCGCAGGCTCGCGAGGCTGCTGCGCAGGGTCCGTACGATGTTGACCCGTACGAGGATCAGGTTGAGGATCTGACCCCGGGTCAGGTCGTTCGTACCAAGGTGCACTCCAACGCTCCACGTAGCGTGGATGATGCGCTCAGCGAGATGGAGCTGGTTGGACACGATTTCTACCTCTTCATCAACGAGGAGACGAACCGTCCGGCTGTGGTCTACCGCCGTCACGCGTTTGATTACGGTTTGATCGAACTGGCTGATGAGGCGGAAGCCGAAGCAGGCGAGAAGTAGCGCTTGCGCTGTTACCCGCACGGTCCTGTGAAAGGGGCCGGGCGGGTTTTGTCGTCGATTAGCAACGCCGGGTTGTTCTCTGCAACGTGGGCGTGCGTACAATGGCGGGTTGTTACACCTTGGCCCTGCCTACTCCAGTAGTAAAGGATTTTCTCACGTGTTTGGACTGTCGAAGCTGCTCCGCGCCGGTGAGGGGCGTACCGTCAAGCGCCTGGCGAAGATCGCTGACCAGGTCATGGCCCTGGACGATGAATACGCGGCGCTGACCGATGAGGAACTTAAGGCGAAGACCGCCGAGTTCAAGCAGCGCATCGCCGACGGCGCGAGCCTCGACGACATTTTGCTCGACGCGTTCGCGACTGCCCGTGAGGCGTCGTGGCGCGTGCTGGGACAGAAGCACTACAAGGTGCAGATCATGGGTGGTGCCGCACTGCACTTCGGCAACGTCGCTGAGATGAAGACCGGTGAAGGCAAGACGCTGACGTCGGTGCTGCCGGCGTACCTCAACGCGCTGTCCGGCAAGGGCGTGCACGTGGTCACCGTGAACGACTACCTGGCTAAGCGTGACGCCGAGATGATGGGTCGTGTGCACCACTTCCTCGGCCTGGAGGTGGGCGTGATTCTGTCGGAGATGCGTCCGGCGGAGCGCAAGAAGGCGTACGACGCTGACATCACCTACGGCACCAACAACGAGTTGGGCTTTGACTACCTGCGCGACAACATGACGCGTTCGGTCAACGAAATTGTGCAGCGTGGCCACAACTTTGCGATTGTGGATGAGGTTGACTCGATTCTTATCGACGAAGCCCGTACCCCACTGATCATCTCCGGCCCGGTCGATGGGTCCAGCCAGTTCTACTCGGTGTTCGCACAGCTTGCGCCGCGTATGCGTGAGGGCATCCACTACGAGGTGGATCACCGCAAGCGCACCGTCGGTATTTCCGAGGAGGGCGTGGAGTACGTCGAGGACCAGTTGGGCATTGACAACCTGTACGCGCCTGAGCACTCCCAGTTGGTGAGCTACCTCAACAACGCGATCAAGGCCAAGGAGCTCTTCGAGCGCGATAAGGACTACATCATCCGTCAGGGTGAGGTCATGATCGTGGACGGTTTCACCGGCCGTGTGCTCGCGGGCCGTCGTTACAACGAGGGCATGCATCAGGCCATTGAGGCCAAGGAGCAGGTGGAGATCAAGAACGAGAACCAGACGCTGGCCACCGTTACCCTGCAGAACTACTTCCGCCTGTACGACAAGCTCTCGGGTATGACCGGTACCGCTGAGACTGAGGCGGCCGAGCTGCACCAGATTTACAAGATGGACGTTGTGCAGATCCCGCCGAACCGTCCGAACCAGCGTGTGGACCGCGACGACCTGATCTACAAGACGCAGGAAGCCAAGTTCGCGGCCGTTGCGGAGGACATTGCGGAGCACGCGGAGAAGGGCCAGCCGGTGCTGGTCGGTACCACCTCTGTGGAGCGTTCCGAGTACCTGTCGCAGCTGCTGACCCGCAAGGGCGTGGCCCACAACGTGCTCAACGCGAAGCACCACGAGGAAGAAGGCCGCATCATCGCTGAGGCTGGCCTGCCGGGCAAGGTGACCGTTTCCACCAACATGGCTGGTCGCGGTACCGATATCGTGCTGGGTGGCAACCCGGAGATTCTCTTGGATGCGAAGTTGCAGGAGCAGGGCCTCGACCCGTTTGAGGACGAGGAGCGCTACCAGGAGGCGTGGAACGATCAACTGCCGAAGGCGAAGGAACGTTCCAAGAAGCTTGGTGATGAAGTCCGTGAGGCCGGTGGCCTGTACGTTATTGGTACGGAGCGTCACGAGTCGCGTCGTATCGACAACCAGCTCCGTGGCCGTTCCGGCCGTCAGGGTGACCCGGGCGAGACCCGTTTCTACCTGTCCATGCGCGATGAGTTGATGGTTCGCTTCGTGGGTCAGACCATGGAGAACATGATGAACCGCCTCAACGTTCCGGACGATGTGCCGATCGAGGCGAAGATGGTGTCCAACGCCATCAAGGGCGCACAGTCGCAGGTTGAGAACCAGAACTTTGAGATGCGTAAGAACGTGCTCAAGTACGACGAGGTGCTCAACGAGCAGCGCAAGGTGGTCTACGGCGAGCGTCAGGAGATCCTGGCGTCGAAGGACATCAAGGACCAGGTGCGTCGCATGATCGAGTCCACCATCACTGCGTACGTCGATGCGGAGACCGCGGAAGGCTACGTGGAGGACTGGAACCTCGAGGAACTCTGGCACGCACTCGAGTCCCTGTACGGCCCGTCCGTGACGCCGCAGGAACTCATCGATGGTGACGAGTACGGTCGCCCGGGTGAGCTGACCTCGGCACAGTTGCGCCAGGCGCTTCTCGACGACGCCAACGCCCTCTACGACAACCTCGAAGAGAACATCTCTGCGATCGGCGGCGAAGAGCAGATGCGCAACCTGGAGCGCATGGTGATCCTGCCGATCATCGATACGAAGTGGCGCGAGCACCTCTACGAGATGGACTACCTCAAGGAAGGTATTGGCCTGCGTGCGATGGCGCAGCGCGACCCGCTGGTGGAGTACCAGAAGGAGGGTGGCGACATGTTCAACGCCATGAACGAGGCGATCCAGGAAGAGACCGTGCGCCAGCTGTTTGCCATGCGTAAGCAGTTTGAGACCCAGCCAGCCCAGGCTGCTGAGGGCGAGACTGACGGCGGCACCGCCACCGTCTAAAACCACCGCTGAGCCCACTGTTTGGGGCCACTGTTCGGGCCCACTGTTTGGGCCAGCGCGGTCTCACACTGAGGGCAACGCCCTGGTGAGGGCGTGAGGAGCCGTCTGCGACGTGTTGCGCGCAGGCGGCTCCAGTATTTTGAACGACTGCAGTTTGCCGTCCGCCATCTTCGCGGCAAAGGCGAGGCGTCGCCCGCCTTTCTCCACGGTGCCGTAGAACTCGCCGGCCTCACCAGAGTGGCAGGTGATCACCCGGACGTGCTGGGTGGGCAGGACTGCGGTGTTGCGGGTGTGGGCGCGGAGTTGGAGCTGGGCTCGTCGATACGCACGGATGTGTGTGCGCACCGACGTACTGAACCGCGAGGCTGTCATCACAGTCGGGTCGTAGCCTCCGAACGCAGCACTGATGGCCTGGCGCACGAGAGGGTCGACGCGTTGATTGGTCTGTGGTGTGGCGCTGAGCGCCACGTCCGGCTCGAGCACCGACGGCGCCGGTTTCGGCGCGGGCGTGCGGCGCTCAGGTGCGAGGAGTTGAATGTGCTGGTGGCCGGGAACGCTGTAGTACCTGGTTGCGGGCATGTGGGAATCCTCCGTCACGGGAGGGGGTGGGGCGCGGCGCGGGGTAGGTATCATTGTTCACGATTGGCGCAATGAAATAAAGAGTGTGCGCACTAAAATACGCATCACGTACGCGAAATACGCAGCTAACGAAAGCTAACGAAAGAAGGCCGAAGTGCAGGGTTTGATCATCGACTACGCAGGTGTGCTGGACACGGGCGCTGAAGACCAGAGCCGCTGGAAGACCCTCATCGAGGAAGCCAAGAAGAAGGACGTCTCCGTGGCCATCCTGTCCAACGAGGCAGCTGAGGGCGAGATTGCGGACGCGATCCGCGAGTGGGAGTTCAAGGGCGTTGTCGACGCGGTTGTGCTCTCCGGCGAGATCGGTGTGGAAAAGCCGGAGCGTGCAGCGTTCCAGGCGGCAGCCGACGCGATCGGCCTGGATATGAACGAGTGCGTGATGATCGACGATGACATCATGAACATCCGCGCCGCAGTGGAATACAACCTCATTGGCATCCTGCACACCGCGCTGGACCGCACTGCGGTAGAGATCCAGTCCCTGTTCGACATTGAGGGCGAGTTCTAGTGCGCGTCTACATCCCGGCAACCTTTGGCATGCTGCAAGCGCTGCAGGACAACGGTCTGTTGCATGCGCGCAGCGGGTGGGGTTTTTCTGCGACGAAAGCGTTGCAGGAATTCTTCACCTCGGGCGATCTCGAAGAGATCGAAGATGTGGCGTTCGATGACGCAGCGTTGGCGTCGCTACGCCTGCTCGCCATTGGGGACGAGGAGCGCTTCCCGCACCGCCGCGTGGTCATCTCCGTGGACGTGGACGCGACTGAAGCGCCCGATATGGGCGAGTCTGTGGTGAAACTGTCCGGCCCGGTGAATCTTGAGGACGTCGCCGCGATCCATGTGGACATCAAGGAATCCGAAGAAGCCACCGCGAAGGCCATCGAGGTGGTCGATGCCGCGGATCTTGGCGACGAAGATGCGGAGCTGACCGTCGGCGACGCCCAAGACAACTACATGGCGTTCTATCACCCAGACGAGTTAGCGTTCCTCCTCGAGCTGCTTTAACTCCCACTCGTTATTGCTGTGTAGCGCCTCCAGCAGGTGGCGCACAGCCAGCGCGCGGCGCCCGATGGGGGATTCGGTGTCGAGCGTGTCCCAGGCACACTCCGGGTCCGCAGGCGGACCCAAGTGGGTGCAGCCGCGGGAGCAGCCTTCGGCGGCCTCGGCGAGATCGGGGAAGACCTGCACGATTTGTTCCGGGGCGACGTGTGCGAGGCCGAAGGAGCGGATACCGGGGGTGTCGATAATCCAGCCACCGCCGGGCACCTCCAACGCCACGGACTGGGTAGAGGTGTGGCGACCCTTGCCCACGCCGGAGACCTCGCCAGTTTCGCGGTCCGCGTCCGGCACGATGCGGTTGACCAGGGTGGATTTGCCCACTCCGGAATGGCCGATCAGCGCAGAAACGCGGTCGTGGATGTGTGTGAGCAGTTCCGCGAGGTCGTCGTCGACGCCGGTGCGCAGCACCTCCACACCAAGGTCGGCGAGTTCACGCTCGAAATCGGTAGGGTCCGCCAAATCAGACTTGGTCACGCACACCACCGGGGTCACGCCGCCGACAAAGGCGGCAACGAGGGCACGCTCCACAAAACCGGTGCGCGGTGGGGGATCGGCGGCGGCCACCACGATGAGCAGCAACTCCGCATTGGCGACGATGATGCGCTCGTACGGGTCCGTATCGTCAGCCGTGCGGCGCAGGACAGAGGAACGCTCCTCGCGCTTCACAATTCGCGCCAGCGTGTCCTTCGCACCGGAGGTGTCACCGACGACGCCGACACGGTCGCCGACCTCGATCGAGGTGCGCTTCAGGTCCCGGGCGCGGGTGCATTGCAGGCGCGTGGCGTCGTCGTCAAGCACGACGCCCCAACGCCCACGATCCTTCGCCACGACCAAACCGAACTTGGCATTATCGTGCGACGGGCGGTTCTTCGAGCGTGGCCGTGAGCCCTTGCCGGGGCGGACGCGGACGTCGGATTCGTCGTAATCGGAAAACTTGCGGCGCATTACTTGGAAACCATCTCCAACCACATGTCCTCAAACCCAGGAAGCGTCTTCGCGGTGGTTGCAATGTTTTCCACCTGGACGCCCTCCACAACCAGACCGATGATGGCGCCGGCGGTGGCCATGCGGTGATCGTCGTAGGAACGCCACGTCCCGCCATGCATCTCGGTCGGAGTGATACGCAGGCCGTCGCCGAGTTCCTCGCAGTTGCCGCCGACGTTGTTGATCTCGTTGGTCAGCGCCGCCAGGCGATCCGTCTCGTGGCCGCGCAGGTGCGCAATGCCGGTCAGCTCGCTCGGGGTGGAGGCGCACGCCGCGATGGCGGCGACGGTGGGGGCCAACTCGCCGATGTCGCTCATGTCGAGTCGAATGCCCTTTAAGGTGCCAGGCTTCGGGCCGCGCACGCGCAGGGTCTGGGTGGCGCCGTCTGCGATGAGTTCGACCTCGCAGCCCATGCGTTCCAAGACGGTTCGGATCACCGCACCCGGCTGGGTGGTGCGCAGCGGCCAGTTCGGGATGCGCACCTCGCCGCCAGTGACAGCTGCCGCGGCGAGGAAGGGTGCTGCGTTGGACAGGTCGGGCTCGATCACCCAGTTGGTGCCGCGGATCGGCTGCGGGGCAACGTCCCAGGTGTCACGGGTAGCGGTGACCTTCACGCCAGCCTCTGCGAGCATGGCCACCGTCATCTCAATGTGCGGCATCGACGGCAACATGCCACCCGTGTGGCGGATGGACACGCCACGCTCGAACCGGGGCGCAGACAGAAGCAGGCCCGAAACGAACTGGGAGGAGCCGGAGGCGTCGATCTCTACCGGGCCGCCGTCAGCCTTGCCGGTGCCGTGGACGGTAAACGGCATCCCGTCACCCGCAACGGACACGCCGAGGGTGCGAAGGGCGTCGAGGATAACCGCGATGGGGCGGTTGCGGGCGTGGGGGTCGCCGTCGAAAAGCACAGGCCCCTGCGCAAACGCCGCAACCGGCGGCACAAACCGCATCACCGTGCCAGCAAGACCGCAATCAACCTCCGCGCCGCGCAACTCGCCCGGGGTCACACGGATGACGTCGCGGTCGTGCTCGAAGCCGGTGCCCATGGACGCCAGTGCGGCCTCCATAAGATCCGTATCGCGCGAGCGCAGCGCCCCAGTCATCGTCGACGGACCAGCGGCAAGTGCCGCCAGCACGTAGGCGCGGTTAGTCATGGACTTTGACCCCGGCACCCGCTGCGTGTGGGTGATCGGGGCCGGATGGAACGGTGCGGGCCACATGTTCGTCATGAACGTCATAATAATGGAGCGCATGTGCGGACGATTCGTTCTTTTCACTACTGGCGACGAGCTCCTCTCCGAGGTAGCCACCCTGCCCGGCATCAACCATGTCGAAGCGCCCGACGGCACCCCGCCGTCGCGCTACAACATCGCGCCGACAAACCAGGTGCCACTCATCCGGATCGCAGAGCAGACTGCGCGTATCGACGCCGCCCGCTGGGGCCTCCTCCCAACCTGGAAGAAAGACGACACCGGCATGCCTCTGTTCAACGCACGCGGAGAGACGGTGGCGGAGAAGCCCTCGTTCCGCAGCGCGTTCAAAGCGCGGCGCGGGCTGATGGTGCTCGACGGCTACTACGAGTGGAAGCAAACCGAATCCGGCAAGCAGCCCTACTACGTGCGCCCTCCAGAGGGGCTGCTGTACGCGGCGGCACTGTGGGAGACCGGGCTGGACCGGCTATCCACCACCATGATCACCACCGACGCGACCGACAACATGGCCTGGCTCCACCACCGCCTACCGCTCTTTCTGCGTGACGATGAAATCCGCCAGTGGGTCGACGGCACCCCAGAGGAAGCACTAGAACTCGTGCACCCCTCGCGCGTGGCCGACACGTTGCAGTGGAATGAGGCCGCAAAGGAAGTGGGCAACGTGCGCAACGACTACGCGGAGTTGATCTCGGGCTAGTCCAGGGCTATTCAGTCCCGATAGGCGCGAACTTCGCGTTGGCCAGCTCCGCCAGGTCGGTAGGCGACAGCGCAATAGAAAGGCCCCGTTGGCCGGCGGAGACGGTGATGGTTTCGAGGTCGGCGACGGAGTCGTCGATAAGCGTAGGCATGCGCTTGGTGGTGCCCAGCGGGGAGATCCCGCCCACGACATAGCCGGTCGCACGCTGCGCCTGAGCAGGATCGGTCATCTCCGCACGCTTCCAACCCAGCGCTTTCGCCGCCGCCTTGAGCGAAAGGTGGCCGGCGACGGGCACGCAACAGATCGCCATGTCGCGCTCGTGATGGATCACCAACGTCTTCAGCACCGTGTGGGGGTCACGGCCCAACTCAGCAGCAGAATGGGCCCCGAAATGGTCCTGGCTTGGGGTGTATTCGAGCACCTCATGAGGGGTTTGAGAAAGAGCGCTCAGCGCGCGAGTCTTAGCAGCCATGGGGCGATTTTAGCGCTGACCTACAATAGCGAGCATGCCCGAAACCGAGCTTGATCAAGAAGCAAAGGCACGCTTCGCAGAAGAAGCCATGCCGCTGCTCGACCAACTCTACGGCGGAGCCCTGCGCATGACCCGCAACCCGCAAGACGCCGAAGACCTGGTGCAAGAGACCTACCTCAAGGCGTACAAAAACTTCGACAGCTTCACGCCCGGTACCAATCTCAAGGCGTGGCTGTACCGGATCATGACCAACACCTACATCAACTCGTACCGCAAGAAACAGCGCCGGCCGCTGGAAACCTCCGCGGACGAAGTGACGGATTACCAGTTGTACTCCTCGAGCTCGCACGACTCGACGGGACTGGAATCCGCCGAGGTTGAAGCGCTCAAGGCAATGCCGAACTCGCGGATCTCCGAGGCGCTCAACGCGTTGAACGAGGACTACCGCATGGTGGTCTACTACGCCGACGTTGAAGGGCTGGCGTACAAGGAAATCGCCGAAGTGCTGGACATCCCCATGGGCACTGTCATGAGCCGACTGCACCGTGGAAGAAAACAACTGCGCGCCATGTTGAAAGACGTGGCGAAGGAACGAGGCATTGGCCTCGACCACGCGGACATGCAGGACACCGACACTGCGGCGAAGGAGAAGTAATGGCTACGGGACACGGATGCGAAGCGACATACCGCCTGCTGTGCGAACTTTTCGACGAAGAAACTTCCCCACAGCGCCGCGAGGAAATCACCTCCGAGATCGCGCAATGCCCGGAGTGCCGCAGTATTGCCGAGTCTGAACGTGCCGTTCGCGCCATCGTGCGGGATTGCTGCCAGCCAACGAAGGCTCCTGAGCCGCTGCGCGAGCGCATCATCACCACTATCTCCTACACCGAGGTCACGTGGCACTAAGGCGCTTTTAGGGGGTTTTAGGGGGAGTTCGGGGGCTGGTTGTTGCGGCCTTTCTCATCGTCTAGCTGGGCTTGTGATGCTGCTAGACGG
>NZ_KV826414.1:0-8695 GCF_001835905.1 Corynebacterium sp. HMSC034E11 | reverse complement strand
CACAACGTAAACCAAAGTCAAACCCAAGTTCAACAACCGTTTACCTTGCACAGCAACCTCATGAAATTAACTCGTTCCCTCTCGCCAGCCCCTCAAGGCCGCTCGAAGCAACGGATGAAGATATAACCACGAACTCACAAACAACACAAATCCGCAGTACAGCGTAGGTTTTAGTGATAACACGCAATAGGTCCATGCGGACCTTCAATAACCTCCACCGGAGTATTGAAGATGGAGCTCAGCAGACTGTCGCGCATGATCTCGTCAACCGCACCAAAGGCGGCAACTTCCCCGTCCTTTACTGCGCAGATGTAGTCCGCGTAGCGTGCGGCGAAGTTGATGTCGTGCAGAACGATCACGATGGTTCGGCCAAACTCGCGGGATGCGGAGTGCAGGTGCTTCATCATCTCTACGGAGTGGGAGATGTCGAGGTTGTTCAGGGGCTCGTCGAGAAGCACATAGTTCGTTTCCTGGCTAAGCACCATCGCAACGTAGGCGCGCTGACGCTGACCACCGGAGAGCTGGTCGAGGAAGCGATTCTCCAGCTCGCGCAGGCCGAGGAAGTCGATGTAGCGCGAGACGATCTCTTCATCTTCGGGGGTCAGGCGCCCACCCGAGTACGGGAAGCGGCCGAAGCCGACGAGTTGGCGCACGGTCAGGCGGGTCACAAAGTGGTTTTCCTGACGCAGGATGGACACGACTTTGGCCAGGTCCTTCGAGCGCGCCGAGGTGACGTCCATGCCTGCAACTTCGATGTGACCGGAATCGAGGTCGAGGAGCCTGCCGATCATCGTCAGTAGGGTCGACTTACCTGCACCGTTCGGGCCGACGAGGGCGGTGATGCCGCCTTCGGGGATGTCCAGGGTGACCGGTCCGATGTCAACACTGCTGCTGTAGGCCTTGCGGACTTCTTTGAGTTGAATCACAGGCGTCCCTTTCTCAAAATCACGATTAGGAAGGTCAGGCCACCGACCAGTTCGATGATGATGGAGACCACGCCTTGTGCGTAGAAGATGTGGTTCATCACAAAGTACGCACCCGACAGGATGCAGTATCCGAGCAGCATCGCCATGGGGAAGACGTAGCGGTGGTCGTAGGTATCCGCGGCTTGGTACGCGAGTGTGGCCACGAGGAAGCCGAGGAAGGTCATCGGGCCAACCAACGCGGTCGATACCGCGATGAGCACGGCCACCAGCACGAGCGTGTAAATCGCGTGCTTTTTATGGTCTACGCCAAGGTTCATCGACACGTCGCGGCCCAGAGACAGGACGTTGAGCGCGCGCGAGTTGAAGATCAGTAGTCCCGCCGCCACGATGACCAGCGGGATTGCCAACGGGTAGTACTCCGGGTCGGCGTTGTTCACGGAACCAAACAGGCGCGCGGTGAGCACGTCGAACTCGCTGGGTGTGAGCATGCGTTGCATGAACGTGGATACTGCACCCAGTCCCCCGCCGAGCACAATGCCGACCAGCAGCATGGCGTGCATGTCGGGATTGTTGCCGGCGAGCAGCCATGTGTACAGCACCAGGCTGAGCCCGATCATGAGCACAAGCTGGATGACAAACATCTGCAAGGTGTGCGCGTTAATCAGCCCTGCGGCGCCGAGAAAATACACGGTTGAGGTGTGAATGGCGACGTAGAGCGATTCGAACCCCATGATCGACGGGGTGAGAATTCGGTTGTTTGTCACCGTTTGAAACGCCACGGTCGCTGTCGCTTGGCACACAGCCACGATTGCCATTGCGATCACCGCGTTCATGCGACGTTGCGCGATCAGCCAATAACCGGTGGATCCGAACTCCATCGGGTTGCCGTACGCGAGCAGCCCCGCGGTAAATAGCAGTGCGGCCACCGCAAGCGCGGCAATAATCATCCAGTAGCGCTTTTTGCTTTTCGACGACTGGAACGCCCCGATCTCACGCATTCCGGCTCCGCCTCACAATCATGGTGATAAACACCGCAGCGCCGATGACGCCGAGGATGACGGACACGGGCATTTCGAATGGCGCGATGATCGTGCGGCCGATGAGGTCGCACACCGTTACCACTCCAATGCCGGTAAGGCAGACCCATGGCAGGTTGGAGCGGAGGTCGTCGCCACGCATCATGCTCACAATGTTCGGCACAATCAGCCCCAGAAATGGCAGATTGCCGACGACAACCGTGACCACACCGGCGGCCACTGCGACCAGGCTGGTGCCGACGAGCACGATCCGGTTGTAATTCAGACCAACGTTGGTGGCCACGTCTTCGCCGAGGCCGGCCACGGTGAGCCGGTCGGCGTAGAAGAACACGGCGATGACCACGAACAGCACGATCCACAGCACCTCGTACTGGCCGGCGATCACACTGGTGAACGAGCCGGCAAACCACACGCCGAGCGATTGCAACAGATCGGCCTGCAGCGCCCAATAGGTAGAGACTGCGCTGACCACGGCGCCGAGCATGATGCCGACGATCGGCACGATCAGGCTGGAGCGCAGCGTGACCTTGCGCAGGAAGGCGAAAAACACCATCGTGCCCACGAATGCGAAGCCGACGGCGAGCAGCATGCGCGTCATGATCGTGCCGTTGGGAAAGAACACGAACGACGCGAGCAGGCCAAGGCCGGCCCATTCGGTGGTGCCTGTGGTGGTCGGCTCGACGAAGCGGTTCTGGGTGAGCATCTGCATGATCAACCCACTCATCGCCATCGCCGCGCCGGCGAGCACCAACGCGATGGTGCGCGGGACGCGGGTCGTACGGAACATGGCCCAGCCGTCGTCGCTATTCAAAATGTCGTACTGCCCCACCGCAAGCGAGGTCAGCAGCAGTAAAACGACAATGACAACACCCACCCCAAGCTTCCAATCCAGAAGCTTGGGGCGGGTGGTGGTCGCAGTTGGATGTGTCATTCAGGGGTTACTTTGCAGCCTCGAACTTGTCTGCCAGATCGTTGAGGATCTCGGTGTAGGTGAGGATGGACTCGTTGGTGTAGGTGTCCTTCGGCGCCACGTAGACGTGGTTTTCTTTCACCGCGGTGACGTTCTGCAGCGCGGCAGAGTCGTTAATCACGGAGAGAGCCTCCGGGGCATCCTTGATGGACTTGATCGCTGCATCGCGGTCGAGAGCGAAGATCCAGAACGGGTTCGCGTCTGCGATTGCCTCGACGGAGATGTCATCACCCTTGTGGTCGTTAGAGGCGTTCTCCACCTGAAGCGCCGGGGTGAAGCCGATGAGGTCAAACAGTGGGCCCCACACGCGGCCGATACCCGGTGCGACGTAGCCGATCTCGCCACCAGAAACGTTCACACCCATGACGGTCTGATCCGGGTTGTACGCGTCGCGGGTGCGCTGGACAGCCTCGGTGAACTCCTTGACGGTCTGCTCAGCCTCGGCCTGCTTGCCAAAGATGTCGCCAAGTGCCAAGGTCTGGCGGATGAGCTCGCGGTCAAACGGCTCGTCGTCACGCGGCTCGAACTCAACGAGCACGGCGTTCGGGACCAGCTTCTCAATTTCCTCGTCGTACTTACGGAAGCGCTGACCGGAGACAATCACGTCCGGGTCAGCTGCCACGATGGCCTCGAGGTTCGGCTCCTTGTGGTTGCCGATGTTGACGATGTCCTCGTTGTCCGCAATTCCCGGAATCGTGTTCGGGACGAGGTCGCGCGGCGCTGCGACCGGCTTAACACCCCAGGAGTCCAGGAGCTCGAAGGTGCGGTTGTCCAGAGCGACGACGCGCTGCGGGTTGGCCGGCACTTCCTTCTCGCCGTAGTTGTCGGTCACCTTGACGGTGTCACCGTCGGTGGTGGCGGAGGAGGAGGCAGCCTCGGAGGTGGCTGCTACAGAGGTGGTGGTCTCAGCGGCCTGCTCTGCGTTGGAGCAAGCGCCGAGGGTCAGCGAGCCTGCGGCTGCGAGGGCGATCAGCGCGGTGCGCGGGAAACGGATCATTGTCGTCCTTCCAGACTTAGGTAAGGGTTACCTGGGACATATTAGGGTAGCCATACTTAAAGTCAACCGGCACCCCCGGTTTCCGCCCATTTAGACTACAAAACTGTGTTGTAAATGGCCGAGGTGGGGTCGTCGCAAAGCAAAAAGCCCCAGGATGACCTGGAGCTTTGCAGTCTGTCTCGATTGCTAATCGACGACACGCACCGGCAACTTCACAAACTCAATCGATTGCCCCTGCGCCGCCAGCGCAAGCGTGGACGGATCGACCTGGAACACCGCCGGGCCGGCGCGCAGGATCGTCTTTAGATCGTTCGCGGCAACCTCCGCACCCGGAGGGCACGCCATGCGGGTCTCGTTGAGGTCACCGACGCGCAACCTGCCGGTCGTATCCACCTGGTAGGTGGAGTTACCCGTGTTGCAGCCGTCGTTGTAGGTCAGCGTGCCGTCCGGACGGAAATCAACGGTGACCTTGTCGTTGTTCTTGGCGCGCAAGGTGGTGTCCAGCGCGGGCTGGACCTGGTCGTTAGGCAACTGCGTCGCGCCCTCCACAAGCGGAACCATCAGACCAGCGCCAGCGGGCTGCTGCCCCGCCGGGTTAGAAAACAGGGAGGAACTCATCTGGACAAACTGGTCAATGCTGCTCGAGCGCTCCTGCGCGCCAGCCGTGCCGACACCAAGGGTGCCGCCGGCCAGGGCCGCGAGCGCGGTTGCAATGGACAATGTTTTCTGAGTCTTGATACCCATGCCCCACACGGTAGCGGCCGGATTCGCGGGTTCAAGGGGTTTCATGGGATGCCTATGCAACTCCAAGAAACTCAATCATCTTGCCTTGGGCGCCAAGAGCGATGGTGTCGTCGTTAAGTTTGTACACAGCGGGACCCGCTCGCAGGATCGACTTCAGTTCATCGGACTTGTTCATGCGGGTTGGGTCGCAAAGACGCTGGGTCTCAGCGAACGTGCCCACCTTCACCCCACCGCGGGCGTTGACCTTGTAGGTCGCGTTGCCGACGTTGCAGCCGTCGTCGTAATTGAGCCGGCCCTGCGGAGTGAACGTCAGGGTGATCGCGGCATCTTCCTTCGCCTGCAGCGGCTGTGCGAGAGCTTCCTTTGCATCCTTTGCTGCCAGTGGCTTGGCGTCCTTCGGCAGATCCTTCAGCAACATGCCTCCCTTATTGCCCAGCACCGCGCCGGTGTAGGTGTCCCAACCCTTCTGCACCAACTGGTCCAGGTTCGGGTTGGCCGACGAGAGCTGCGCTACCTGTGCGTGCGCGGTGCCAGCACCAATGAAGCCGCCAGCGATGGCAGCTAGGGCGGTTGCAGCGGACAACGTCTTCGCAGTCTTTGAAATCATGCGCACGACCGTAGCGCCGGGCTGTGGTCGCGCCAAGGGATTTAATAAACCTTTTAAGCTCCTCCAATACAACGTTGAGGCCGTTTTTCGGTTGCGCTGCTCGGCACAGGCTATGATATTTGTTGATATGTCACATAACTGATCTGGAGGACCCCATGAAAGCATTCGGTTTCTTGAGCTTCGGGCACTACGCCATCGGCGGCCAACGCGGCCCCTCGGCAGAAAAGGTAGCGAGAATCCACCTCGAGATCGCCAAAGCTGCCGACGAGATCGGCGTCAACAACGCATCCTTCCGCGTCCACCACTTCGTCCCGCAAGCCTCCGCCCCGATGCCGCTGCTCGGTGCAGTTGCAGCCTCCACCGAGCGCATCGAAGTTGGCACCGGCGTGATCGACATGCGCTACGAAAACCCGCTCTACCTCGCCGAAGAAGCCGCCTCCCTCTATCAACTCTCCGGCGGCCGCGTCGCCCTTGGCGTATCCCGCGGCGCCCCCGAGGTCGCCGAGCGCGGCTGGGAAGCATTCGGCTACAAGGGCGAAGCGCCGAACGGTGCCGACGTCGCCCGCAACCACCTCGAAACCTTCATGGCCGCCGTCGACGGCCACGGCTTCGCCACCGCCGCGCCCCTCGAGCGCCAGTACCCCAACATGTTCCAGCCCGGCTCCACCCTGCCGGTCTTCCCCATGGCACCTGAACTGCGCAAGCACATCTTCTACGGCTCCGGTACCCACGCGTCTGCCGAGCAGACCGCGCGAGACGGCCTGAACCTCATGTCCTCCACCCTGGTCTCCGAGACCACCGCGCAGACACTTGGCGAGATCCAAGTCGACCAAATCAACCGCTACCGCGCAGCTTGGAAGGAAGCCGGCCACGACTGGACCCCGCGCGTGTCCGTGTCCCGGTCCATCTTCCCCATCGTCGACGGCGCCGACATGGCACGCTTCGGCATGCAGGCCTCCGGCTCCGACCAGGTAGGCATGCTTCCCGAGGTCGGCGCCTCCACCTTCGGCCGCACCTACGCCGCCGAGCCGGACAAGCTCATCGAGCAGCTCAAGGCCGACCCTGCCGTCATGGCCGCCGACACCCTTCTGCTCACCATCCCGACCGGCATGGGCGTGGACGTAAACGTAAAGATCCTGGAAAACTTTGCCACCCACGTCGCCCCAGCACTCGGTTGGCAGCCGAACACGGAGGGCCCCGTCACCGGCTACGAGATCGTCTAGCTCCCCTTCGGGTGCCGCTAGACGGTCTCGCAGTGGCCTCGACGTTTCCCCAGGTCATATTGGGGACCGTTTTCATTATGGAGCTGATCGTCTGGTTGCCCGCGCGGGGAGCTAGACGATGTCGAGGAACTAGACGATGAGCACCGCAGAGTGAAGGCCGCTCTGGGCGCAAATCCCCGACAAATAAGAAGAAACCCCCAGGCCCGTAAGGGTCTGGGGATTTGTACTCAGTGGAGCCGCCGAGCACCTTCAGGTCTACGGAGTGCTTCGTGGTGGTGACGCTGGCGGGTTTGCACTCGGTGTTGAGTTCGCGGAACTGTGCCGAGCGCTGGGTTGCGACGCGTCGGTAGGAGTAGGTCAGCGTTGCGCCGCCACCGGCAGGGTTGACTGCGGTGTCGAAAATGAGGTTGTCAAGGATGACAGAACTCTTGCGGAACTCGTCGATGACGGTGGCGTCGTAGTCGTCCTGGGTGTTGAGCTTTGCTTGCTCGCTGCGTTTCCTGCCCCTGGGAGGGGTCGACGGGTTTGCGGTCGAAGCCGAGCGCTGCGGCGAGGGTCTTGGCGTCGGCGGCGAGTTCTTCTTCTGTCTCGCCACGAAGCCGGTCCGCCATCTCGGCGGGGAGTTTGGCCTCGGACAAGACCTTGGTGACGAGTTGCTCGCGTGCACGCTCGGTTTCTGCTGCTTCGAGTTCAGCGATTCGTGCGTTGGCCTTTTCCAGGTCGGCTTGTGCGCGCTGAAGTTCGGTCATCTTTTCCCGGTCGATTGCGTCGAGCCGTTCCTGAAGTTCGTCACGCGCGGCTTCTGCGGCCTGACGCTTGTCGCGCTCTGTCGCGAGGTCCTTGAGCACGGCGCGTTTGCTGCCACGCGCGTCGGGGTTGGCGTTGTCATCGTCGTTTTCGCCCGGCGCGGACTCCGTTGGCTTTTCGACGTCACCGTCCTGGTCTGCGGCCTTGGCAGGTTCCTGGGGTGTTTGCTGGCTTGGTGCGCTTGTCTGCCCGGTGGCGGCAACTTCGCCCGCATTGGCTTCGGCGGCGAACATGCGCACCCAAGGACGTAGACGGTTCTTCATGTTGGTAACTCCTTAAATTACGAAAACCCAGCGGTAGGTGGGCATGAAAAAACCCATCACGCGCAGTGATGGGTTAATGGATTACTGGACTCTACGAATCCCGGTCAGGAAAGAGCGTCTTGATAGATGGAAGGTTCACATCGACAGGCGGCTCCATGGCCGCGAATTGCCTTACGCCGGTGTAAAGAAGTTCAACGGCAGGGATGGTGAAAAGTGAATCATCGAACCACTCGTCGGGGTCTTCCCAAAGCGCAAGATACGACTTCTTTATTTCTTTATCAGGAACAACACCCTGTTCACAGGCATCAACAAAGTCGTCTAACAGATAAACGCTGCGGAGTTCGTTTGCTGGATGCCGGTCCTCCACTCCGAACTCTTCCATCAGACCTTGTTCAGCATCGTATGGGTTCACGATCCACCTCCTCTCCATGGTTTCTCTATCACTTCGCCTGACTTATCAAGTGCTAGTACTTTATCACCGTAACGTGGAAATACAGTCGTAAGTTGCCATTCAAAATCGGCATCGTCTCCGGCTGGTCCAATGCCTATTTCAACCAGAATGCGATTTCCGTTTCGGTCAACGGCAGATTTTTGTACGTTCCATCCTCCGAACTTAGAGCGTTCAAGATAAGTAGGATCGCTAAACCCATCACTTCTTACAGTGCTCAACCATTCGATTAGTTCCGAGTCATTTTGATCAGGGAAGAAGGTCTTTTCAGCAGCAAGAGGCGCTTGAGGATGTGTCTGCCGAATTGCTTGTATTTCTTCACGTATCGGTGAAAGTTGAGAATAAGCATGGCCTCCTCTCACGCGTATGTGACCGCTGTTGGTGATTTTCGCAGGCTTTCGCTTTGTAATGTGCTCTACCGGCAATGTTGGGTCAATCGACGGCGCAATCTTCGAAAACTCCTCGAATAGCGCCTGATGTCGCGCACGAGCCGGGTCAGCAACCAAGTCGCGCACCTTCTCCGGCAACACGCCAGGACGGACCGAGCGAATGTAGCCATGCTTGTATAGCAACTCCACACGGTGCTGCTGGTCGCCCTGCGTGCGGCTGATGATCTCCGGCACACTGAGCCGCTGCACACGTGTGTTTTGTCAAGTTGTTTTAGGCCGTTTCG
>NZ_KV826413.1:0-413 GCF_001835905.1 Corynebacterium sp. HMSC034E11 | reverse complement strand
ACCCTGGCCACGCTGTACCTGCCGGATTTGAACGCGGACATCATCAACAACGGTGTCGCACAGGCTGACGTGCCGTACATCTGGCGGGTCGGCCGCACGATGCTGGTGGTGGCACTGGTGCAGATCGCCGCGGCGATCGCGGCGGTGTGGTTCGCCTCCCAGGTGGCCATGGACACCGGCCGCGACATCCGCGCGGCGGTGTACGAGCGCGTAACGGGCTTTGACCACGAGGAGATGTCACACTTCGGCACCGCCACCTTGGTCACGCGCGGGACGAACGACGTGCAGCAGGTGCAGATGACGTTCCTGCTGTTCATGAACTTTATGGTGGCAGCGCCGATCATGGCTATCGGCGGCATCATTATGGCGTTGCGCCAGGATGCGGGTATGTCGTGGCTGGTGGTCACGGCGGT
>NZ_KV826412.1:0-49437 GCF_001835905.1 Corynebacterium sp. HMSC034E11 | reverse complement strand
CGTTCAAATCCGGCAGGTACAGCGTGGCCAGGGTCGTGACCAGCTGCAGCACGATAACCAGCGCAATCGTCGGCGCGTAGCGTTTTCCAAATCGCGTGGTTAAGCGGATGAGATCCACGTGGGTGCCCTTTCTGTAGGTAACCGGGCAAGTGTAGACGTTTCTGGCGTGCTGCTGCCTAAAAGACGATATCGCCTTTTACAGGGTGCGCCGTTGCAAAACCCCAGGTCGCGGTCCGGTGGTTGGTGTAAAAGACGATATCGCCGTTTGGGCTGTGGTTGTAGCAGCGGTCCGCGGGGTGCGTCATGTCGATTTTGCATCAAAAAATCGACACGTCGCGCGGACGTGTTTATTCTTTCGACATGACCGGAAACACAGCGGCGTTCGACCCTGCGAAGCCGTACAACGATCTGCCTCCGCTGCCACCACAGCACACGCTTGAGACCGCAAAGGTGCTCAAGGCTGTTATCGACGCCCGCAGCGAACTGGCCGCCCTCAACACCGCATGCCGGTTGATCCCGAACCCGGAGATCATCACCTCCACTATCCCGTTGCGTGAGGCGCAGGCATCGACAGAGATCGAAAACATTGTGACCACGAACGATGAGCTGTTCCGGGCTCAGTGGAGCATCGATCCGGAGCCTACGCCGGCAACCAAGGAAGCGCTGCGCTACCGCGATGCTCTGCGGCGCGGCGTGGACCTGATCGCGGATAGGCCGGTGTCGGAGAAGGTTGCGGTTGAGGTGTGCTCGACCCTGCAGGGTGGGCAGGCCACGCTCCGCTCAACACCGGGTACCTACATCGGCGACCCGGTCACGGGCACGCGCGCGTACACCCCACCCGAAGGCCTCGACGTGCTGCAACGCCACCTTTCGGCGTGGGAACGCTACATCTACTCGGACCACGGGTTGGATCCGCTGGTGTTGATGGCGGTGACGCATTACCAGTTCGAAGCTATCCACCCGTTTTACGACGGCAACGGCCGCACCGGCCGCATCCTCAACATCTTGTTGTTGCTGCAAGAGAAGGTGTTGTCACTGCCGGTGCTGTATCTGTCAGGGACGATCGTCGATAGGAAAGCGGAGTATTACCGGCTGCTGCGCGCGGTCACCGCGGACGGTGGGTGGGAGCAGTGGATCCTGTTCATGGTCAACGCGGTGACTGAGTCGGCCCGGAGCACAAGCTTGCTTATCGACGACCTCTGCACCCTCCAGGACACCACCACCGCCCGTGTCCGCGAAGCCGGCATCTCGCCAGCAGCCGAACTGGCGGAGCTGCTGTTCGTTCAGCCGTATGTCCGCATCACGGACGTGATCGATGCGGGACTGGCGAAGCGGCAGACAGCATCGATGTGGCTGTCGCAGCTGGTCGAGGCCGGCATCCTCGAAGAACAGAAGGCGGGGCGGTCGAAGGTGTTTCTGAACACAGCAGCGCTCGAGGTGCTGACCCGACGCTAACCCCCGATATCGTCTTTTACAGGGTGCGCCGTTGTAGAACCCCAGGTCGCGTCTCGCCGGTCGGTGCAAAAGGCGATATCGCTTTTTGGGCTGTGGGGGCCGCTACGGTGCGCGGGGTGCGTCATGTCGATTTTGCGACAAAAAATCGACACGTCGCGTGGACGTGTCGATTCGGTGTACATCAAGCGGTGCGCGCTGTTTGGTGTGCGCGGACCGCGCATCACATGGCGTTACTCGCCGGCGCGGGAGTGACCCAGCATGTCTTCCCACTCGACGATCTTCTTGCGCTCACGCGGGAAGGTCGCGTCGGCGGCGCCGAGGGCGCGCTCGGCCTCGTCGAGCTTGTACCAGCCGGCCCAGGTGGCGTAGTCGATGCCGCGCTCGCGAAGCAGGTCGAGGATCTCGTCCTTGCCGGTGTGGGCCGGGGTGGCGAGCTTGCCGGCGTCGGCGTCGGCGATGAGCATGTCGGTGGTTTCCTTCGCGTCCGACTTGGTGTTGCCGATCAGGCCGACCGGGCCACGCTTGATCCAGCCGGTGACGTACAGCTTCTCCTCCGGTGCGGCACCCTCTTCGGCGGTGACGAGGACGCGGCCACCGTCGTTAGGAATGACGTGGCGCTCGAGGTCGAACGGCACGCCCTCGACAGGCTCGGAGCGGTAGCCGACGGCGTGGTAGACCTGCTGGACTGGCCAGTCGGTGAACTTGCCGGTGCCGCGGATGCCGCCCTCGCCGTCGAGTTCCTGGCGCTCGGTGCGCAGGCCGGTGATGTTGCCTGCGTCGTCGGTAAGCACCTCAACCGGTTCCTCGAAGAAGTGGATGTAGATCTTGTGCGGTGAGTCGTCCGGCTCGCGCATGGCGTACTGCTCAAGCACCTGGCAGTTGAGGTCGATGGACTTGTCGGCGCGACGGACTTCTTCGGAGAGTTGGTCGTAGTCGATGTCCTCCGGGTCGACGAGCACCTGGATGGTGTCGGACTCGTCGAGTTCGCGCAGTTCCTTCGGGGTGAACTTCGCCTGGGCGGGGCCGCGGCGGCCGAACATGTGGACGGTCTCGGCCTGGTTCTTCTTCAGGGACTCGTAGACGTTGTCCGGGATCTCGGTGACGGCGAGCTCGTCGGCGGTCTTGGCCAGCACGCGGGAGATATCCAGGGCCACGTTGCCCACGCCGATAACGGCGACTTCCTTGGCCTCGAGGTTCCAATCGCGCTCGAAGCGTGGGTTGCCGTCGTAGAAACCGACAAACTCGCCGGCACCGATGGACTTGTCGCCACCCGGGATGAGCAGCTCGCGGTCGCGCACGGCGCCGGTGGAGAGGACGACGGCGTCGTAGTAGTCACGCAGTTCGTCGATGGTGATGTCGCGGCCGACGGTCACGTTGGCGATGAGGCGCAGCTTGTCCTTGTCCAGCACGTTGTGCAGGGATTTCACAATGCCCTTGATGCGCGGGTGGTCGGGCGCAACACCGTAGCGGATGAGGCCGAACGGGGCGGGCATCTGCTCGAAAAGGTCGACGTGGATGTCGTGCTCTTCGTTGCGGATGAGCAGGTCAGAGGCGTAAATGCCGGCGGGGCCGGCGCCGATGACGGCGACGCGCAAGCTCATAGGTGATGGTCCTTTCGCAAAAGGGGGATTTTTTCGATGACTGACACTATAGCGCATAGACAGAGCGGTCTTAAAGTTTCAGCGATTTACATTCGTGTTTCGCGGGACAAGTAAAACAGGCCTTAACGGACGCGGTCAACCTATTACATTCACGCCATTAACCGGCAGTTTCGGCGTTTTGGTTGTGCTAGACAGGCCGGTACGGCATGCTTGCCCATCAACACCGAAATGAACAGCATCGCCGAACCGACCGGTCTACTTTTTGGAGGGCCCGTGACCGCACCAACGAAAACCGCGAAACCGCGCGCAAAGAAGCCGCAGGGGCAATGGCTTATCGACGGCACCGCGCCGCTCAACCACGATGAAGAAATCAAGCAGGCGTCCCCGGTCCTCGACGTGAAGCAGCGTGTGATCGATACCTATTCCAAGGGCGGCTTCGACTCGATCGATCGCGAGGACCTGTACCCGCGCTTCAAGTGGCTTGGCCTGTACACCCAGCGCAAACAGAACCTGGGCGGTGAGTTCACCGGCGAGGACAACAAGGTGCTTGAGGACAAGTACTTCATGATGCGCATCCGTTTCGACGGAGGCATCTGCTCCACCGCGCAAGCCCGCGCCGTCGGGGAGTTGTCCCGCGATTACGCCCGCTCCACGGTGGACCTGACGGATCGGCAGAACATCCAGTTCCACTGGGTGCGCATCGAGGACGTCCCGGCGATCTGGGAGAAGCTCGAGGCGAACGGTCTGAACACCTGGGATGCCTGCGGGGATGTGCCGCGCGTGATCTTGGGCTCGCCGGTGGCAGGTATTGCCAAGGACGAGATCATCGACGCCACTCCCGCGATTAGGCAGATCCAGGAGATCGTTACCGCAGACGAGTTCCAAAACCTGCCGCGCAAGTTCAAGTCTGCGATCTCCGGCAACGCACGCCAAGATGTGGTCCACGAGATCAACGATCTCGCATTCATCGGCGTCGAGCACCCTGAACTCGGCCCCGGCTTCGAGTGCTACGTGGGCGGAGGCTTGTCGACGAACCCGATGCTGGCACAATCCCTCGGCGCCTTTGTCACCCTCGAGCAGGTCCCGGACGTGTGGGCGAACGTGGTGCGTATCTTCCGCGACTACGGCTACCGTCGCCTGCGCAACCGTGCCCGTCTGAAGTTCCTCGTGGCCGAGTGGGGTGTGGAGAAGTTCCGCGAGATCCTTGAGGACGACTACCTGGGCTACAAACTCCCGGACGGTCCGCACGCCCCGAACAACCTGGTGGACCGCGACCATATCGGCGTGCACGAGCAGAAGGACGGCAACGTCTACATCGGTGTGAAGCCGACGCTGGGCCACATGTCGGGCGAGCAACTCATCGCCTTGGCTGACCTGGCGGAGAAGTACGGCGTGACGGATCTGCGCTTCACCCCGTTCAAGGATGTCCTGCTGCTCGGGGTTGCGCCAGACACCGCAGCAAACCTCCAGGCGGACCTGGAGGAGATGGGCCTGTACTCCAAGCCCTCCGAATTCCGCCGCGGCCTGCTCAGCTGCACCGGCCTGGAGTACTGCAAGTTGGCGCACGTGACCACCAAGTCCCGCGCCATCGAACTCGCCGATGAGCTGGAGGAGCGCTTCGGGGACCTCGACTCGCCGATCACCATTTCGCTCAACGGTTGCCCGAACGCCTGCGCCCGCCACCAGGTCTCCGACATCGGTTTGAAGGGCCAGATGGTGGATAACGGCCACGGCGAAAAGGTCGAAGGCTTCCAGGTACACCTTGGCGGCACGATCGGCGAGGGCGCGAACTTTGGCCGGAAACTGCGTGGTCACAAGGTGTTGTCCAGTGAGTTGACGGAGTATGTGGCCCGGGTGGTGCAGCGCTTCGTCGATAAGCGTGAGGGCGCTGAGACATTCCGTGACTGGGTCGCGCGCGCCGATGAGGAGGACCTGCGATGAGCTTTCGCCGCGAACCAAACCCGAACCGCAACTTTCCCACCTTCTGCCCGTACTGCGGTGGCGAGGACCTGTGGCCGAACGAACAGACCGAATTCGCGTGGAAGTGCTGCGAATGCCTCCGCATCTTCGAGGTGAAGTTCCACGGCCAGGACGACCCGCAAGGCGCGCCGTCGAAGGCGCCATCCACGGAGGAAGCGCTGCAGGCCTCGCTCGCACGCCACGGCCACACCGGCGCATTGAAAGGCAACCAATGATTAACCTGCTCAACCAGCCCAGCGACTTCCGCGATCCCGACATCAGCCCCGACGGCCCGACAACGACATCGCCGCTGCCACACAGGGTGGCGCAGCAAAACGCATTGCTTGTCGACGACTGGGCCGCAAAACTCCACAACGCCCCCGCCTCCGAGATTCTCCAGTGGGCGAACGAGTACGCGCCGGGCCCACTCGTCGTGACCCTGTCTATGGAAAACACGGTGCTCGCCGAACTGGCCGAGCGCCACCTGCCCGGCGCGGACTTTCTGTTCCTGGATACCGAGTACCACTTCCCGGAAACCCTGGAGGTGGCCGACCAGGTGGAGGCGCGCTACCCCTCGCACCGCCTGGTGCGGGCGAAGGCGCAACTGACCCGCGCACAGCAGGACGAGACGTACGGGCCCAACCTGTACCTGCGCGCCCCGGGTGCGTGCTGTCGCATGCGCAAGGTCGAGCCGCTGGCGGTGCATATGAGCCCGTACGCCGGCTGGATCACGGGGCTGCGCCGCGCCGACGGACCCACCCGCGCCGACGCGCCAGCACTGAGCCTGGATGCGACCGGACGGTTGAAGATCTCCCCGCTGGTCACCTGGTCCCTGGAAGACACCGCCGCCTTCGAGCGCGACAACGACCTGATCATCCACCCGCTGACCCGACAGGGCTACCCCTCCATCGGTTGCGCCACCTGCACCCTGCCCGTGGCGGAAGGGGAGGACCCACGCGCCGGGCGCTGGGCGTTTGCCACCAAGACAGAGTGCGGCCTGCACGAGTAGCCGAGAAGCGCAACAACCGGACAACAAGGAGCAACACAATGACGCAAGCAACGGCAACGGCAACGCAGCTATCGCCGCACCTGAAGGATTTAGAAAACGAGTCGATCCACATCATCCGTGAGGTGGCGGGGCAGTTCGACAAGATTGGCCTGCTGTTTTCCGGCGGGAAGGATTCCTGCGTGGTGCTGGAGCTGGCGCGCCGCGCGTTTTACCCGGCTAAGCCGCCGATTGAGCTGCTGCACGTGGATACGGGGCATAACTTCCTGGAGGTGATTGAGTTCCGGGATGCGATCGTCGATAAGCATGGGCTCCGTCTGCGAGTCGCGCATGTGCAGGATTGGATCGACCGCGGTGACCTGCAAGAACGCCCCGACGGCACCCGTAATCCGCTGCAAACCGTGCCGCTGGTGGAAACCATCGCCGAGGTCGGATACAACGCCGTGCTGGGCGGGGCGCGTCGTGACGAAGAGCGTGCCCGCGCAAAAGAACGTGTCTTCTCTGTGCGCGACTCATTCGGCGGTTGGGATCCGCGCCGCCAACGCCCCGAACTGTGGGACCTCTACAACGGCGCGACCCTGCCCGGCGAAAACGTCCGCGTCTTCCCAATCTCCAACTGGACCGAAGCCGACGTGTGGGAGTACATCGGCGCGCGAGGCATCGAACTGCCATCCATCTACTACGCCCACGACCGCGAAGTGTTCAGCCGCGACGGCATGTGGCTCACCCCCGGCGAATGGGGCGGGCCCCGCGAGGGCGAGCAGCTGGAAACGCGCCGGGTGCGCTACCGCACCGTCGGCGACATGTCCTGCACCGGCGCCGTCGACTCCGACGCAGAAACGATCGACGAGGTCCTCGTCGAGATCGCCAACTCCACTCTGACCGAACGCGGCGCAACTCGTGCCGACGACCGCCTGAGCGAATCCGCCATGGAAGACCGCAAGAAGGAAGGCTACTTCTGATGACCGCCCCAACCATCGCACCCGCTACTACCTCCGAAAACGCCCCTGAAACCGGCGCTGCCGAAACTGCCACCGCCGCGCTGTCCGCCCGCGAGACGCTGCGCCTGTGCACCGCCGGCTCCGTCGACGACGGCAAGTCCACCTTCGTCGGCCGCCTGCTGCATGACACCAAGTCGGTGCTTGCCGACCAGCTCGCCTCCGTGGAACGCACCTCCGCGGACCGCGGCTTTGAGGGGCTGGACTTGTCGTTGCTGGTCGACGGCCTGCGCGCCGAGCGTGAGCAGGGCATCACCATCGACGTGGCCTACCGCTACTTCGCCACCGACAAGCGCACGTTCATCCTCGCCGACACCCCAGGTCACGTGCAGTACACGCGCAACACCGTGACCGGCATGTCCACGTCCCAAGTGGTGGTACTGCTTGTCGACGCCCGCAACGGCGTCGTCGAACAAACCATCCGCCACCTCACCGTGGCCAAACTCCTCGGCGTGCGCACCGTGATCTTGGCGGTGAACAAGATCGACCTCGTTGACTACTCGCAGCAGCGTTTCGACGAGATCAAGGCCGAATTCGACGCCAAGGCCGCAGCGTTGGGCATCGAAGACCCCCACGTGGTACCGATTTCGGCGTTGCGCGGCGACAACGTCGCGGAGCGCAGCGACGCGACGCCTTGGTACACCGGCCCGACGGTGCTCGAACTGCTGGAGAGCATCCCGGTGCAACACGGCCGCGCCGATGACTTGGACTTCCGCTTCAACATCCAGGTCGTGCTGCGTGAACACGCCTCCGACTACCGTGCCTACGCCGGCCGCGTCAACGCCGGCTCAATCACGGTTGGCGACGAGATCCTCGCCCCCTACGGCCGCACCACCACCGTTGCCGGCATCGACACCGCCGACGGCCCCGTGGACACCGCCCATGCCGGCGACTCCGTTGCGCTGCGGCTTGCCGACGACATCGACCTGACCCGCGGCGACCTGCTGGCCGCGCACACTCGACCAGAAGACACACGCGAGTTCGACGCCACCGTCGTCGGCCTCAACGAGAAGGACCTGCGCGCAGGCCAGGCCGTGAAGCTCCGCATCGGCACCGCGTTCGTCCGCGCCCGCGTGGCCAGCGTGGATCGCGTCCTGGACATCGACGGCGCCGACGGTGACAACACCGCACCCGAGGCGGTTGCGCTCAACGACATCGCACACGTGACCATCCACACCGCCGACGAACTGCCCGTCGAGCAGTACGCCGCCCGCGGTGCGGTGGGTAACTTCCTGCTCGTCGACCAGTCAACTGGCAACACGCTGGCGGCTGGGCTCGTCGGAAAGCGACTGCGGTAATAACCATGACCGCGCTGATCACCCTCTCCCACGGCTCGCGACACCCCCGCGCCAAGGAAGGCATCCGCGCGCTCACCCAAGCCGCGGCTACGCAACTCGGTGTGGAGTGGGCCGACGCCCACCTGGAGTTCGACACACCCACCCTCGCCGAGGCAGCCGCCTCCGTCTCCTCGTCGCGCGCGATTGTGGTTCCGCTGCTGTTCACCCGCGCATTCCACGCCAAAATCGACGTGCCGCGCCACCTCGCCGAAGCCCGTCAGCACTGCGACCTCGTGCTCGCCGAGCCGCTCGGTACCGGCAGCGACATCGCCGATGTCCTTGCGCGCCGCTTGCGTATCGACGACCCCACCGCCACCCACGCAACCCTTTTCCCAGTCGGCACCTCCAACCCTGAACAAGCCGCCAACTACGACCGCCTCGCCGCCGAAGTGGCCAAGCGTGCCGGGGTGGAAACGGCAGTGGTGTCGGCGACGCGTGGTCAGCGGCGCTTCACAGATACGCATGTGCTCCCACTGTTTGTCACCCACGGAACCCTGCTCGACCGGATCCCAGACCACCTGCCGGCATCCGGGCCGCTGACCACAGACCTCGCGCGGATCGTCGCCAACCGATACCGCGCCGCCGAGAAAGGCGCCTGACATGTACAAACTCGAAACACTGCTGCTCATCGCAGTCACAGGTCTTGCCGCGCAACTTGTCGACGGCGGCCTCGGCATGGGCTTCGGCGCCACCTCTTCCACCATGCTCATCGCGCTCGCCGGTATCACCCCGGCCGCTGCCTCCGCCGTCGTCCACACCGCGGAGCTGGGCACCACACTCGCCTCCGGCGTAGCCCACACGCGCTTCGGCAACGTGGACTGGCGCACCGCCTGCGCGATCGGCATCCCCGGCGCCATCGGGGCGTTTCTCGGTGCAACCGTGCTCGTGCGGCTTTCCACCGAAGCGGCACGTCCGGTGATGTCGCTGATCCTCGCGCTAATCGGGCTGAACCTCATGCTGCGCTTCGCCCGGGGGCTCACCCAACGCAAACTCGCCGCGAAGCCTCACTCGCGCGGCTTTCTCGCAGGCCTCGGGCTCTTCGGCGGATTCATCGACGCCACCGGCGGCGGAGGCTGGGGGCCCGTCACCACCTCCACGCTGCTTACCGCAGGCCGTGCCGAGCCGCGCCGCATCGTCGGCACCGTCAACACCGCCGAGTTCCTGGTCACCCTCGCCGCAACGCTCGGGTTCGCGGTCGGGATGTGGCGTGACCTCGTCGCAAATCTCGCAGGTGTGTTGGCCCTGCTCATCGGTGGTGTCATCGCCGCACCTATCGGAGCGTGGATGGTCAGCCGTATGAACCCCATCGCGCTCGGCGGCGTTGTCGGCACCCTGATCGTGCTGCTGAACCTGCCCGTCGTCTTGTCGTATGCCGGCATGACCAGCGGACTCTGGGTCGTCCGCTTGCTTATCGTTGCAATCGGAGCCGCCCTCTCCTGGCGAGGTGTCCAACGCGCCCGCGCCAACTCCCGCGCCGCATCCGAGCGCGAAGGCGCAACAGTGGTGGAGCCGCAGCCCGCCCGCATACGATAAGCAACTATGTCTGATTTGCTCATCGTTGCAGCCATGAAAGAAGAAGCCGCCGACATCATGTCCGGAGGCGACCACGAAGTACTCATCACCGGCATCGGCACCCTGCCCGCCGCGATCGCCCTGACTCGCCGTCTCTCCGAGGGGCCGCTGCCGTCGCGCGTGATCAACGTTGGCACGGCAGGCGCGCTTGTGGACCTCGCCCCCGGCGTCTACGAGATTTCCGACGCCGTCAAGCACGACTTCAAGGTTGGCGGCACCTCCGACATCACCGACTTTGTCTACCCACGCTGGTTCACCTTCGAACCCCTCACCGACCTGCCGAAAGCCAAACTGGCCACCGGTGATGCGTTTGTGAACCGCTCTGATCTTCGCGACGAGCTCGCCAAGGAATGCCAACTCGTCGACATGGAGGGCTACGCACTCGCTGCCGTGTGCTCCACCTTTGGCGTCCCGCTGACCCTGCTCAAGCAGGTTTCGGACTCCGCCGACGAAGGCGCCTCCGCTGTTTGGGAGGCCGCCCTCGAGCGCGCCCGCGTGGAGCTCGAAGAAGCCCTGCGTGAGCACCTTCGCTGAAGACGCGGGCATTTCGCTTGACGACGACCCCACGTCCCTCTTCCAGCTCCTCGTCCTGTGCATGCTGCAAGCGAAGCCCATACGCGCCACCGTCGCCGTCGACGCCGCACGCGGACTGTTCGACGCCGGCCTGACCTCACCATCTGCACTGGTTGAAGCGCCGCGCTCGCAATTGATCCGCATCTTCGGCGCCGCCGGCTACGCCTGCGCGACCATGTTCGCCCGCGAGGCGCAGGGGGTGTGGCCGGAGTTGGCGCCGGTCTTCGACAAGAAGGCACTGCAGGGGGCCGCGAAGTTGGGACTGCCGGAAGATGCGCAGGAGCTCGAATCGCACGCCCGGTCCGAGGGTGTTGCCTTGCCCGCTTTCGCTTCCCACCTAGTCAAAGTGGCCCTCGGCGTTGAATGATCGGTCGTGGCAGGCGGATCGTCTAGCTAGACCTTCTGCCGGACTAGACGATCAAGCATTCCGCGCTGAATTTCCCCAGGTGAAGTTGCAACTGGTTTTCATTTAGGGGCGAATCGTCTAGCAGCATCAGAAGCGAGCTAGACGATCCGCTCCGAACAGCTCCCAGACATGCAGAAAGCCCGCCGGCGTAAACGCGCCAGCGGGCTAAAAGCAGCTACCTCGCAGAAGTTACTTTGCGAACTCCTCGACGAGTGCGGCGTTGAAGGCCGGCAGATCGTCCGGGGTGCGCGACGAGATGACGCCGGAGTCGATGACAACTTCCTCGTCGACCCACTCGGCACCGGCGTTGACCAGGTCGGTCTTGACGTTGGCAACGGAGGTGATCTTCACGTCCTTCAAGATGTCGGCATCCGTCATGATCCAGCCTCCGTGGCAGATCACGCCGATCGGCTTGCCTGCGTCCTTGAACGCCTTGACCAGGGCGACGGCGTCGGAATCAACGCGGATGGCATCCGCGTTGAGGGTGCCGCCCGGGAGGATGAGGGCGTCGTAGTCGGCAGCCTTGGCATCGGCGGTGGTGACGTCGACGGCGACCTTGGCGCCCTTCTTGCCCTCGATCTCACCGGTTTCGGTGGAGACGACCTTGGTGGTTGCGCCGGCTTGTTCGACGGCCTCCTTCGGGGAGGTCAGTTCGGAATCTTCAAAGCCGTCGGTCGCGAGGATTGCGATGGTCTTGTTATTCAGATCGGCCATTGGTATTTCCTTTCGTCGATAACCAATTACGGCACACCACCGTACCTAGTCTTCGTCGTTCACGCCGGGGAGGCGACCGGGTGGGTTGGTGTCGATGTCGGACGGGGTGTCGTCGTCAAGCGGGACGCGCGTGGAGCCAAGCCCCTCTTTCACGGGCTCCTTCTCGCGTTTGGCAAGGCGCATCATGTGGTCGCGCACAGCGAGGAAGGATTCCTTGGAATCCATGGTCTGAGTTTGTTGGGTGGCCATGGCTATCTCGTCGGCGGTGATCTCGCCGGAGCGCAGCGAGACCATTTCAGCCCAGTAACGCAGCCACACGGCGGCGACAGCGGCAACCGGAACCGCGAGGAACGCGCCGACGATGCCGAACAGGGTGCCGCCGACAGCGACGGCGAGCAGGACCACGGCGGCGTGTAGGCCCATCGCCTGGGACTGCAGGATCGGCGAGAGAACGTTGCTCTCCAGCTGCTGTACGGCGATGATGAGGATGAGCACGAACACGGCGTTCATGAACCCGTTGGACACCAACGCGATGATCACCGCCAGAGCGCCTGCAGAAATCGCACCGACGATCGGGATGAAGCCGGCGAAGAACGTGATCACCGCGAGCACCGGCCACAGTGGCACGCCGAGGAACAGTAGGCCGAGACCGATGAAGATGGCGTCAACACCGGACACGATGGCCTGGGTGCGGATGAATCCGGACAGGGTGTTCCAGGAGCGGCTGCACACTTCGGTGAGGTGCCAACCAGCGCGCACGCCGGTGTACTTGCGCACCCATGGCAGGAAGCGGTCGCCGTCTTTGAGGAAGAAGAAGGTGAGCACCAGGGTCAGTGCGAGCGTGGTGCCTACCGACGCAATCGCGCCCAGGCCCGAGAACACTCCCGACGCAATGTTGGAGGCCTGGCCCTTGGCAAAGGCGGTGACCTGATCGACGGTCTGCTGGATCTGCTCCGGCTCGAGGACTTCGAGGTCGCGCTCTTTCAGCCAATCGACGATCTGGTTCACGCCCTGCTCGGCCTGTCGTGCGAGCTCGCTGCCTTGGCTTTTCACGGTTGGGGCCATGGCGGCGAAGATGCCGCCGATGAGGCCGAAGAATCCGATTAGGGTGATGAACGTGGCCAGGGATGCGGGGATTTTGTGGTCGCGCATCCAGCGCACCGGTGGCCACAGGACGGTGGACACAATCAGTGCTAGAAGAATCGGCAGAAGGCCCATCCAGACCCATTTGAGCAGGTAGAGCAGGATAGCCGTGGCTGCGACAACGATGATGAAGCGCAGTGCCCAGGCGGCGGCGGTGCGGCCGTCGGAGGCGATGATCTCGCCGCGGTCGACCGGCTCGCGGGAGAGGTCCTGGGCGGCGTCGGCCGGTGTGGGCAGCGTTTGGATCGGGTCTACAGCCGTGTCCAGAGCTCCCACATATTTTGGTTTTTTACGTTCACTCACGTGGTCATTGTGTCAGAGATGTGTGGTTATGCATAAGGGGAAGGGGCGTGGGGTCGTCGAAAAGTGCGCGCAAGGAAGAGTTGTCCTAGACCGCAAAGAGATTTGGGTGTAGTGTGGCCCACAATTCATTCCACGACCGAGAAAGGCCACAACGATGACTGTGTTTCCCAACCCTGGCACCGAGGGCTCGAACGTCAAGTTCCGTAAGCGCTACGACAACTACATCGGTGGCGACTGGGTTCCGCCGGTAGATGGCGAGTACTTCGAGAACATCACCCCGGTCACCGGCGAGGTGTTCTGCGAGGTTGCACGCGGTAAGGAAGCCGACATCAACCTGGCGCTCGACGCCGCACACAAGGCCGCACCCGCGTGGGGGAAGACCTCCCCGCAGGAGCGTTCCGGCGTCCTGCTGAAGATCGCGGACCGCATGGAGGAGCACCTTGAGGAGCTCGCCGTCGCGGAAACCTGGGAGAACGGCAAGGCTGTGCGTGAGACGCTCGCTGCCGATATTCCGCTGGCGATTGACCACTTCCGCTACTACGCAGGCGCGCTGCGTGCACAGGAAGGTCGTCTGAGCCAGATTGACGAGGACACCGTCGCCTACCACTTCCACGAGCCGCTCGGCGTTGTTGGCCAGATCATTCCGTGGAACTTCCCGCTGCTCATGGCGGCCTGGAAGCTTGCTCCGGCGCTGGCTGCAGGTAACGCGATCGTGCTCAAGCCGGCGGAGCAGACCCCGGCGTCGATCCTGTATCTGATGGATCTGATCGGCGACCTCATTCCGGCGGGTGTGCTAAACATTGTCAACGGTATGGGCGACGAGGCCGGCGCGGCACTGTCTGGTTCTGACCGCATTGCCAAGATCGCGTTCACCGGCTCAACTGAGGTGGGCAAGATCATCAACAAGGCCGCGGCCGACAAGATCATCCCGGTCACCCTCGAGCTTGGTGGCAAGTCCCCGGCACTGTTCTTCGAGGACATCTTTGCCAAGGATGATGACTTTAAGAAGAAGGCCATCGAGGGCTTCGCTATGTTCGCCCTGAACCAGGGGGAGGTCTGCACCTGCCCGTCCCGTGCGCTGGTGCATGAGTCCATTGCCGACGAGTTCCTTGAGCTGGGCGTGCAGCGCGTCAAGCAGATCAAGACCGGCAACCCGCTGGACACCGAAACGATGATGGGTGCGCAGGCCTCCACCGAGCAGATGGACAAGATCAAGTCCTACCTCGAGCTTGGGCCCCAGGAAGGCGCTGAGGTGCTCACCGGCGGCGGCGTGAACAAGATTGAGGGCCTGGAAAACGGCATGTACATCGAGCCGACCGTGTTCAAGGGCACCAACGACATGCGTATCTTCCAGGAGGAGATCTTCGGCCCGGTGATGTCCGTGACCACGTTCAAGGACTTTGACGAGGCCATCCGCATTGCCAACGACACCATCTACGGCCTCGGCGCCGGTGTCTGGGCGCGCTCCGGCACCACCGCCTACAAGGCCGGTCGCGCGATCCAAGCGGGTCGTGTATGGGTGAACCAGTATCACTCCTACCCGGCTCACGCGGCGTTCGGTGGTTACAAGAAGTCCGGCATCGGCCGCGAAACCCACCTGATGATGCTCGACCACTACCAGCAGACCAAGAACCTCCTCTGGTCCTACTCCGAGAAGGAAACCGGCCTGTTCTAAGAGCATTTGCTTAGCGACGACACCCTCACCGCCCACTTATGTTCCCGGTCGGTGAGGGTGTTTTTGCGTGCTTCTACCTGCGGAAACAAATAAAGTTGCGTCGAGTGGGAACAACTTTGGGTACAGTGCCGTTACATAGATTGAGTGCAACAGGCTCAAGGATGTGTCCACCGGTGTTATAGTGGTGGCCGTCAAGTTGAGCCGGAGCGCATCAACTTACTGATAAACCACATTTCAACAGGAGGAATTACTTTTATGGCACGCGCAGTTGGTATTGACCTTGGCACCACGAACTCGGTTGTTTCCGTCCTTGAGGGCGGCGAGCCGGTAGTTATCGCTAACGCTGAGGGTTCCCGCACCACCCCGTCGGTTGTAGCTTTTGCGAAGAACGGTGAGGTGCTTGTTGGTCAGTCTGCAAAGAACCAGGCGGTGACCAACGTCGATCGCACGATCCGCTCCGTGAAGCGTCACATGGGCGAGGACTGGACCGTAGATATCGATGGCAAGAAGTACACCCCGCAGGAGATTTCCGCTCGTACGCTGCAGAAGCTGAAGCGCGACGCGGAGGCTTACCTGGGTGATGAGGTCACTGAGGCTGTTATTACCGTTCCGGCTTACTTCGAGGACGCTCAGCGTCAGGCCACCAAGGAGGCTGGCCAGATCGCAGGCCTGAACGTCCTGCGTATCGTGAACGAGCCGACCGCTGCGGCACTGGCTTACGGCCTGGATAAGGCTGAGAAGGAAGAGACCATCCTGGTCTTCGACCTTGGCGGCGGCACCTTCGACGTGTCCCTGCTTGAGATCGGCGATGGCGTTGTTGAGGTACTGGCTACCGCTGGTGACAACGAGCTCGGCGGCGACGACTGGGATAACCGCGTAGTCGAGTGGCTCGTGGACAAGTTCAAGTCCCAGAACGGCGTTGACCTGTCCAAGGACAAGATGGCTATGCAGCGTCTGCGCGAGGCTGCGGAGAAGGCCAAGATTGAGCTTTCGTCTGCACAGCAGGCTTCCATCAACCTGCCGTACATCACGGTTGATGCAGAGAAGAACCCGCTGTTCCTCGACGAGACCCTGACCCGCACCGAGTTCCAGAAGATCACCTCCGACCTGCTGGATCGCACCAAGAGCCCGTTCAACCAGGTGATCAAGGATGCTGGCATGTCTGTCGGCGACATTGACCACGTTGTTCTGGTTGGTGGCTCGACCCGTATGCCGGCTGTGTCCGATCTGGTCAAGGAGCTCACTGGCAAGGAGCCGAACAAGTCCGTGAACCCGGACGAAGTTGTGGCTCTGGGTGCTGCTCTGCAGGCTGGTGTCCTGCGCGGCGACGTCAAGGACGTGCTGCTGCTCGACGTCACCCCGCTGTCCCTCGGTATTGAAACCAAGGGTGGCGTGATGACCAAGCTCATCGAGCGCAACACCACCATCCCGACGAAGCGTTCGGAGACCTTCACCACGGCTGAGGACAACCAGCCGTCCGTGCAGATCCAAGTCTTCCAGGGTGAGCGCGAGATCGCTTCCGCGAACAAGCTGCTCGGCTCCTTCGAACTGGCAGGTATCGCTCCGGCACCGCGTGGTGTTCCGCAGATCGAGGTCACCTTCGACATCGACGCCAACGGCATCGTATCCGTGTCCGCGAAGGATAAGGCCACCGGCAAGGAGAACACGATCAAGATCCAGGACGGCTCTGGTCTGTCTGATGAAGAGATCGATCGCATGATCAAGGACGCCGAGGCTCACGCTGACGAGGACAAGAAGCGTCGCGAGGAGCAGGAGACCCGCAACAACGCGGAGACCATGGCGTACCAGACCCGCAAGTTCATGGACGAGAACGGCGAGAAGCTTTCCGAGGACATCAAGACCCGCGTCACCGAGGCTGCCGATGCTGTCGACGAGGCCCTCAAGGGCGAGGACCTGGATGCCATCAAGTCTGCAGTGGAGAAGCTGACCACCGAGTCCCAGGCAATGGGCACCGCGCTCTACGAGGCTCAGGCCAACGAGGGTGCTACCCAGGCTGATGCTGGCGACGACAACGTTGTGGACGCCGAGGTTGTCGAGGACGACGACACCGACGCCGACAACAAGTAATCCAACCCAGTACGTGTAAGGAGGCGACGTCTGATGACGAACCCGAACAACGAGCAGATGCCCGACAACCCGGGTAATCCGGAGGCGACGGACGAACAGTACGTCTCCCCGGATCAGGCGGAAGCCCTGGCCGACGAGGCGGCTGAGTCCGAGGCACTGTCCACGGACGAGGACCCCCTCGTTGCCGCGGAAGCTGAGTTGAAGGACTTGGAAGGCGCAGCGCAGATCGCCGACGGCGAGGTAGACCCGGACGTCGATGGTGACGGCGCGGTCAGCGACATCGAGTTGCAGCTCGCAGAGCGCACCGAGTCCCTGCAGCGCGTCAGCGCCGAATACGCCAACTACCGCCGCCGCACCGAGCGTGAGCGTGGCGAGATTGCCACCACCGCAAAGGCAAAGTTTGCCACCGAGCTGCTGCCGCTTCTCGACGATCTCGATCTCGCCCAGCAGCACGGCGACCTGGAAGAAGGCCCGCTGAAGGCCTTCGCGGATAAGTTCCGTTCCATCGTCGCCGGCCAGGGTGTGAAGGAGTTCGGTGCTGAGGGTGACGAGTTCAACCCGGAGGTCCACGAGGCCGTGCAGGATCTGTCCCAGGGCGATGAAAAGGTTCTGGGAACGGTGCTGCGCAAGGGCTACACGGTGGGTGATCGCCTGGTGCGAAACGCCATGGTGATCATCGCCGATCCGGCCGAAAGTGCCGATACCACCGAGTAACAACAACTTGGTGGCAGGGCCGGGGAATGGGTACACGCAAACAAGAAGCGGCCTGATCCCCGGCCTTTTTACTTAGATTATTTAGTGAACGAAATTTAGAAGACAACAACTCCACACCGATTTACAGCGAAAGGAGGGTGCGAGATGGCTATGCAACAGGAATGGGCCGACAAGGATTATTACGGCGACTTAGGTGTGTCGTCGACGGCAAGCCAGGCCGATATTAAGAAGGCGTACCGCAAGCTCGCACGCGAAAACCACCCGGATTCGAACCCCGGCAACAAGAAGGCCGAGGAGAAGTTCAAGCGGGTCGCGGAAGCGTACGACGTTATTGGCGACGAGCAGAAGCGCAAAGAATACGACCAGTTGAAGTCCATGATCGGCTCGGGCGGCTTTGGCCGGTTCGGGCGGGGAGGAGCGTCCGGTTTTCCGGGCGGGTTTCGCGGCACGGAAACGGAATTCGACCTCTCGGACATCTTCGGATCAGCCACTGGTGGACAAGCTGGAGACGGCGGCCTTGGTGATATCTTCGGTGGCTTCTTTGGCGGCCGCGGCGGTGCTGGCAGGAACGCTCGGCCGTCGCGGGGGGCCGACGTCGAAACGGAAATAACCCTCGACTTCCGCGAAGCAGCCAAGGGCACGACGTTCCCCGTCGAGCTCACCGGCGACGCACCGTGCACCACCTGCCACGGCTCTGGTTCGAAGTCCGGCAAGACGCACACGTGCGAGGTCTGCTCCGGCTCCGGTTACATCCGGGAGAACTCCGGCGCGTTCGGCATGGCTCGTCCCTGCACGAACTGCCACGGCACCGGTGAAGTCATCGAGGATCCGTGCACCACATGCAACGGCACCGGCACCGTCCGACGTACCCGTTCGATCACGGTCCGCATCCCCGCAGGCGTCATCGATGGTCAGAAGGTGCGCCTTGCAGGCCAAGGCGAAGCAGGTCCCAACGGCACTCCCGCCGGCGACTTGTTCGTCATGGTGCATGTGCGTAGCGACGACACCTTCACCCGCTCCGGCGACGACCTCGAAGTCACGGTCCCCGTCTCGTTTGCAGAGGTCGCCCTCGGTGCCACAATCGCGGTGCCGACCCTGGACAACCCAGTGAAGGTCAAGGTCCCGGCTGGCACCCCGAATGGTCGCACCCTGCGCGTGCGTGGCCGCGGTATCCCGAAGCGTTCTGGCAACGCCGGCGACCTGTTGGTCACGGTTGAGGTGAAGGTGCCGAAGGATCTCGACCCGTCCGCGACCAGTGCGCTGCGCGCATACGCCCAGGCCGAGAAGGATTCTGGTTTCGACCCGCGCGCCGGCTGGTCCGAGCGCTAGACGGCGAAAGGAGGTGTAACCATGGCAGAAGAGAAGGAATACTTCGTCATCTCTGTCGCCGCCGAGCTCACCGGCATGCACGCCCAGACCCTGCGCACCTACGACAGGCTCGGCCTGGTCACCCCGATGCGTACCAAGGGGGGCGGTCGCCGCTACTCCAGCCGCGACATCTCGATGCTGCGCCGCATCCAGTACCTCTCCCAGGAGGAAGGCGTGAACCTGGCGGGCATCAAGACGATCATTGAGCTCTCCGCGCAGATCGAGGAACTGCAGGACGAGTTGGATGCCCAGCGCGGTCACAACGAAGAGCTGCGCCAGAAGTTGCGCAACGGTTCTCGCCGTGGTGGCGAGTTGGTGCACGTGCCGCGTTCCACCGCGGTCGTGGCATGGGAGCCAGCTGCTTCACGACGACGCCGTCGCCGCAACCTCACCCCCGACGCCTAGTCGGCGGCCGCACCTGAGGCGGCGGCGCCGACGGAAACGACGCTGGCAACGACAAACAAGAAATGCCCGCGCTACCCATCACAGGGCAGCGCGGGCTTTATCGCGCGTTCGAACTACCGCAACCTACCCGCCGAACTCGATGGCGGCAGCACCACCGATGTGGCGGAGGTTGGACTTGGCCAGGTTGAACAGTCGGCCGACGCCACCTTCAAGGAAGGCGGTGCGGGCGCCGGACTTGGCAAAGCCCTTCATCATGTCCCAGGTGATTCCCGGCGGCAGGGAGAGAGCCTCGGGGTCGGTGACGATGTCGACGACCACGGGGCCGTCGTAAGCAAGTGCTTCCTTGAGCATCGGTTCGAGGTCCTCGGGCTCCTCGATGCGGAAGGACTTGATGCCGACACCCTTGGCGATCTCGGCGAAGTTGACCTGTTCGTGGTCGGTGCCGAAGTAGGGCATCCCGGCGACCATCATCTCGAGTTTGACCATGCCGAGCGAGGAGTTGTTGAAGCAGATCACCTTCACCGGCAGCTGGTGCAGTTTGATGGTGAGCAATTCGCCCATAAGCATGCCCAGGCCGCCGTCGCCGGACCAGGAGATGACCTGACGGTCCGGCTGTGCAGCCTGGACGCCGATGGCCATCGGCAGAGCATTAGCCATGGTGCCGTGGAGGAAGGATGCGCCTTCGTCGCGCTTGCCGTTCGGGGTGAGGTAGCGCGAGGACCACACGTTGCACATGCCGGTGTCGACGGTGAAGTAGGCGTCGTCGTCGGCAAGTTTGTCCAGCACGGAGGCTGCGAGTTCGGGGTGGATCGGCTTCTTTGACTCGAAGGCTTCCTCGGTGTAGCTCTTCACCACGTGGTCCAGCAGCTGGTAGTGGCGCTTGAGCATCTTGTCCAGGAACTTGCGGTCCTTCTTCTCCTCGATGTGGGGGAGGATGTTTTCGATGACGCTCTTCACGTCGCCGACGACGGGGTAGTCGACCTTGGTGCGGCGGCCGATGTGGGTGCCGTTGATGTCGATCTGGGCGACGTTTTCCTCGGGCAGCCAGTCGGTGTAGGGGAAGTCAGTGCCGACCATGATGAACAGGTCGGACTCTTCCATAGCGTCGAGGCAGGCGCCGTAGCCAAGGAGGCCGGACATGCCGACGTCGTAAGGGTTGTCGTACTCGAAGTACATCTTGCCGCGGAAGGAGTGGCCGATCGGGGACTTGATCTTCTCGGCCAGGGCGAAGACTTCGTCGCGGGCGTCGCGTGCACCGTAGCCGCAGAACAGGGTGACCTTGTCGGCGTTGTTGATGGCCTCGACAAGCCGTGCGGCCTCAGCGGGGTCGGGGTAGACGCGCTTGTCCTTGCCGGTGGCGTAGACGGAGTCGGCGGTGTGAGGACCGTCGGCAACGTCGGCGGCGAACACGTCGCCAGGCACGACCATCACGGACACGCCGTTGCCGGCGAGTGTGTTCTGCAGGGCGTTGTGCAGCACGCGCATGCCCTGGTCGGCGGTGTGGACGACCTCGCAGTAGGAGGAGCACTCCTGGAACAGCATCTCCGGGTGGGTCTCCTGGAAGAAGGAGGAACCGATCTCGGCCGTCGGGATATGCGATGCAATGGCGAGTACCTTCGCGCCGTTGCGGTGGGACTCGAACAGGCCCTGGACGAAGTGAGTGTTGCCCGGGCCGCAGGACGCGCCGCAGACGGCGAGTTCGTCGGTGGCTAGCGAGTCTGCACCGGCAGCAAACGCTGCGGCTTCCTCGTTGCGGACGTGGACCCACTCGATGTCGCTTTCGCGCACGGCGTCCGAAAGCGGGTTGAGCGAGTCGCCAACCAGACCGTAAATGCGTTTAATGCCGAGGGCCTCGAGGCGCTCGACGACTTGCTCTGCAAAGTTTGCCATGGTTTATCAGACTCCTAAAGGTAGTTTCTTTAAACGTTCGCCATGGTAACGCCATTTCTTAAGTTGTGCTTGCGCGCTGTTGCAAAGCAGACACAAAAGCCGGGTCTGTGAAGTAGTCGGAGTGCCCGCCGCGCACGCCCTCCACGCGCTGTGCGCCCCACCCTACATACGACGGCGACGCGCCGAGCACCGCCGACGGCCCAGAGCGCAGCAACAGGATGGGGTCCTGGGGTGAATCGACGACGTGAACGGTGGCGTGCTCATCCGCAAGTGTGAGCTCGGAAACGTGCTGGCCTGCGACGCCGGCGCTGCCGAGGACCCATAAGTCATCCGCTATAAGTCCATGGTCGCGTGCCGCCGTGGTGGCCAGCAGCGTGCCGTAACTATGGGAGACAACCGTCTTCTGTGCGTCCGGGAAGCGCTCCTCAAGCGCCGCCTGAAACATCGCCAGATCATCCGCACCGGCCGAAGCACGCAGGGGAGAGACCGCCCGCGGCACCGAGCGTGGCGGCGCATAGCCCTGCCACACCACCACCGCAGCACCGGTCTGCTGCGCCAACCGTGACGCCTTTGCCAACTCACCCTCCAACTTCGCGGGCGCGCCCGTGGTCGCGCCGGCCACCATGGTGATCACCCGCGCCGGTTCCACAACGTCACCGACGACAACAGTGGTCGAAGCAGGTCCGGCCTCGAGAACGGTCCCGCCGGCGGCCTCCACGGCGGCACGAGTCGCGGCGGGCAAGGTCGGCACATGACGCGCGTGCAGGTCCTGAAACGACTCATCCGGGTGGGCGAACAGCGGGTCGTAGTCCTGCTCGTGTCCGCCAAGGCGCAACAAGGACCGCGCGAGTTCCAGGTCCAGCGCCATCGACATCGCGTTGAGCCACAACACGGTGCGCGAGTGCAGGTAGCGGGTGGCAAACATGGCGGCCTCGTCCAACTGCCGTTGTAGCCCCGCCGCAGCGGCGACCAACGACGCCGCCGTGGCCAAGTCGTCGGCACCGCGCGCAAACACAGACCCGAATGCATCTAACCGCGCGTACGCCGCATCCGCCGCCACACCCCGAAACCCGGTGGACGCTAACGCCTCGCGTGAGGTTGGCACATGCTCGGCGCGCTCCCGGGCGGCATCAGAGGCGAGGCGCAACGCGGCCGCTGCCGCCGAGAGTTCCGCCGCGTCCAGCGCCGGACGGTACGTGGCAACACTCATGGCGCAAGCCTCGCTTCCAGGTCGGCGTCCACGCCCTCCACCGCGCGGGCAAAGCGCGCGATGGAATTGAGGTGGGTGTTGAGGTGGGCGGTGGTGTCGTCGATAAGCATGTGCGTGCTGTTGCGTATCGACGACAACGCTTCCGCCGTCCGCGACACCCCCACCTGCGCAAACGGTAACGGTGTGAACGTTCGGGTGAGGCCGCGGGCAACGGGTGCGGTGCGTGTTGAGATTTCAAGAGTCATGGGCCGAATCCTCTGCGCACCAGCACACAACCACAAGGGACGAAGAAAAATCTGTGGATAACTGCCCCGAAATCCACCTAAAGTTATCCACATGAAGATCGCGTTGGTGCAAACGGTCACAGGCAGTGACACAATGGACAACTTTGCCCACCTTGCTCCGCTGGTGCGCGACGCCGCCGCCCAAGGTGCGAGCCTGATCGTGCTGCCAGAGGGTGCCAGCCAGGCCTTTGAGCAGGGCCGACTGGACACACAGGCGGCGGGCCTCGACGGCGCGTTTGCCGCCAACATGCGCGACCTGGCAGGCGAGCTCGGCGTGACCATCGTGGCTGGCATGTTCCGGCCCGCCGATACCGTGCAGCGCGGCGAGAAAACCATCAACCGCGTCTACAACACCGCCCTGATCACGGGAAATGGCCTGCATGAGGGCTACGACAAGATTCATACGTACGACGCGTTCAACTACCGCGAGTCCGACACCGTGCGCCCCGGCGAACGCCTGGTCACCTTCGAACACGACGGCGTGACGGTGGGCGTGGCCACCTGCTTCGACATTCGCTTCCCCGAGCAGTTCCAGGCGCTCGCGGACCGCGGCGCTCAGGTGGTTGTCGTACCCACAAGCTGGGCCGACGGGCCCGGCAAGGTGGAGCAGTGGCGCATCTTAACCGCCGCGCGCGCACTCGACGCCGGGGTGTTCATCGCGGCCGCCGGCCAGTCGCGCCCCGACTTCGAAACCAAAGCGGGCGGGCCGTCCGGTCCCACCGGCGCGGGCCACTCAACCGTGGTCGACCCTTCCGGCGTGCGCATCGCCGAAGCCGGCTACGGCCCCGAAACGTTGGTCGTGGACATCGACCCCGAAGAGGCCTCCAAGCAGCGCAAACGCCTTCCGCTCGGCCAGATCCGCGCGGACACTACGATGCGCTAAACCACTCCGGTGTCGCGTCGTGGGAGATGACCTGCACGCCCTCGGCCCCGGCCTCCCGAAGCGCTGCCGTGATCGCGGCCGCGCGCACCTCGTCCGCACACACGATCACGTCGCGGCCCCACCACATTCCCGGCCCCGACACCACCTGCTCCAGCGACGCACCCAGCCGCGACTCCACCACCCAACTCACGTCCAGCCAGTCCTGCGCGCCAGCCAACGCGTCCAGCGCCGCGCGGTCGTACGTCACATCCGAAACCAGGTGCACATCGGGGCGCTCCTCGCATTCCAACCAGTGAAAAACCAGCGCCTTCGCCGCAGCCAACCCCGTCCCCGCGGCCACCAAGAGCACTTGCTTATCGACGAACCCCTGCAGACCCCCGCGCGCCACACCCAATGTCAACCACGCGCCGGGCGCAACCGCAAGATCGGTGCCGGTGCTGATGTGAAACTCCATTTGTCCGAACGGATTCGATGGCAGCGCCGGGATCAGTCCGGTCCACATGCCGGGGGCCTCCGGCGACATTACGGGCAGCGTTTCACCGGGGGCGTAGATGATGCGCGTGCCTGCCTCGAGGCGCACGATCTGCACCCCGTCGCGCTCCTCCACGCTGGTGACCTGCGCCGCTGAGGCCGCCGGCACGCCCGCGTAGTCGGCTTGGGATGCTGCCTTGCGCATCACCTCACCCGCTGCCACGAGCGTCGGAGTGGGGTCCTCGGTGCCACCGCCAGCACCGGTGCCGACCTCGGCGCCGGTTTCTTCGGCGACGGTGCGGATGGCGTCGCCAAGCAACTGCATCGCGTTGGGGTACTCCTCGGCGGGGAAGCCGGTGCGGCGCAGGTCCAGCGCGATCGCGCGCAGGCGGTCGGTGGTTTCGGTGGGGGAGTGGCTGAGGAGGAACGTGGTGGCGTCGATAAGCATCTGCGGCATGCGCTCACCAGGAGCAAGCATCATCGACGCATGTGGATACGCCTCCACGAACCTCGCGCGCCACACCTCACTCACGCGCGATCCGTGGGTGCGCAACAACTCAACGGACTCCGGAAAAGTCATGAAAACAGCGTACTGGGTTACAGTTACACACTGTTTTATATGCGATAAGTGGATAAAGGAAGGTGCTGCGATGGAATTCACCCCATACACGCTGCTTACCGACATCGGATGGATCTCCCTCCTCCTCATCGTCGGCAACGTCCTGCGCAACCGACTGCGCGTACTGCAAGCATTGCTGCTGCCCGCACCGATCACCGCAGGCCTGCTCGGGCTCATCCTCGGGCCGGAAGTCCTCGGCCTGATTAACTGGTCCGACCAGGTGGGCACCTACACCACGCTGCTCATCGCGGTGGTGTTCGCGTCGATGGCGTACTCGATGCAATTCGGCGGCTCCGTGGCCACCGGTGCGCGCAACATGTGGGGCTATTCCACCGCAATGTTCATGGGCCAGTGGGGCCTATTCATCCTGCTTGGCATCTACCTCTTCGCACCCGTATTCGGCACCGAGCCGTGGTTCGGCATGATGCTGCCCGTCGGCTTCGTCGGCGGCTTCGGCACCGCAGCGGCCGTCGGCTCCGCGCTTGAGGAGATCGGCGTTGAAGGCGCATCCTCTCTCGGCTTCACCTCCGCCACCGTGGGCACCCTCGTGGCGATTGTCGGCGGCGTGATCATGGCCAACTGGGGCATCCGCAAAGGCAAGGCGTCCCAGCTCGCGGGCGATCTTCCCGACGACCTGCGCACCGGCTACATCCGCAACGAGGAAGAACGCCCCTCCATCGGCAAAGCCACCACCAACCCGTCGTCCATCGAACCGCTCGCACTGCACGCCGGCTTCATCGTGTTCACCGTGCTCATCGCGTACCTGCTGAACACGCTGATCAAGGGGCAGTGGCCAAACGTGTCCATCCCGCTGTTCGCCATGTCGTTCGTGGTCGGTCTGGTCGGCCGTCTTGCCTTGCGACTCGCCGGGCGCCCGAACTACCTCGACGGCTCCACCATCAACTCCATCTCCGGCGCTGCCACCGACTACATGATCGCCTTCGGCATCGCGTCTATCGTCCCCGCCGCACTCGCCGGCTACTGGCAGGCACTGGTTGTCATGTTCGTCCTGGGTACCGTGTTCTGCGTGGTCTGGATGCTGTGGGCCGGCCCGACCTTCTTTGGCGAAAACTGGCTCGAGCGTGGCCTGTTCGGCTGGGGCTGGGCCACCGCCGCCGTGGCCACCGGCATCGCGCTGCTCAAGATGGTCGACCCGAAACTCAAGTCCGGCACCCTCAACGAGTACGGCGTGGCCTACGTCGGCTTCGCCCCTTTCGAAATCGGCATGACCATCCTCGCACCGATCGCCGTCATCGCCGGCTTCACCACCGGCTTCGGCTGGGTGTCCTTCGCCGTCGCCGTGGGCGTGGTCGTGCTCGCCTACGCGCTCAAGTGGGTGCCTGTGCGTAACGACGACCGCAGCGCCTCCCCGGCAAGGGAGTAGCTACACGGGTTTCCTTTTAAGCACTGAATGGATGTATTGCTGCCCCGCTAGCCAGGATGCGGCAGCGGGGTTCATTGAATGCATAAGGCGTGCGGATATTCGATGAACACGGATCAATTGCCCAGGGTCAAGCAGCGGTTCTAGATGGCTTGCACGATTTCGTGCGTGCCGTACTGCATTTGCCCACTGGTAAATGACAGCGGGATTAGCGCTCTGGAATTCGGAAGCGTTCCGAGCAGTAAATGCATGCTTGAGAGTCTCGTCCCAAATCCGCATCCGGGGATTTTGAGGAGAAGAAACCTGGGGTTGAGGCAAGATGAAAAGCCATGAACCGAAAGGCAAAGCCGCGACAAGGTCGTCATGAGAAGGATTCGGCTTTGCACAATTGCCAAGTTCGTCTCGTAGGGCTGGTTCCGCTTTTTGCCAAAGTGGCCTTTTGCGTGGTGGCGAAATAATCTGGCGAAGTCGAGGTGCAGGATCCTTTAGCCAGTCCCTTGTGTACGCACAAGTACGGTTTGGATCATTAACCGGTTGGGATGCATTCCAAGTTTGAAGGCGTGAATTGATGCTGTTTCTGAGTTGTACTTCGACCATACCTGTGGTCGCAGCGACAGCTCCCGCCATCTCGATATTCCAAAGGTAGAGCAGAAGTGCTTGTTTTTCTGAGCCCCCGGCTGCCTGTATGTAAGTTTTGAAGCGAGGGTCAGAAAGAGCACGCGTAATCGAATATGTAGTTTGCTTCTGCACAAAACTATATATACAGTTGGTTCTCACAAGACGGGTTAAAATCCGGTAATTAAGAGAATGTCCGCTAGGTGCAGTCGCGCCCAGCGGCTTTCTTTTTGTCGCTTAACCCGTAACAACCGTGAGGCAAACGCGCCCCTGATCGTCTAGCTGCGTTTTTGTGCAACTAGACGATCTTTCTTTTATCGACCATCGTTTCCATCATCACCTGGGGAAACATTTTCGACGAAAGCTGATCGTCTAGCACGCACTGCCGCGCAACTAGACGACCAGCACTAAGGGCGTCGCGTTGATCGTTAGACTGAGTCGTTATGGAATGGGGTATGAAGAGATCGTCCAGCGCCTTTTGGAGAAGAGTAAAGAAGCCTTCATTCTTGCGTTGGAGCTTTACAACCGTCCGACTCTGAAATATCACGCTGAGTCCTGCTCGATATTTCTTTGTAATGCTTGGGAGCTCATGCTCAAGGCGTACTTAGTCAAAGAACGAGGAGTCGAGGCTATCTACTACCCCGATGAGTCGGGGAAGACGATCGCGCTTGCAGATTGCCTGAAGAAAATTTTCACGAACGACAAAGATCCACTACGGGTGAACATGGCCGAGATCATCCGTTTCCGCAACATCAATACGCACTTCATTACTGATGAGTATGAGATCTTTATCGGTCCATTCTTGCAGAAGTCGGTGATGAATTATGCAGACAAACTGCTCGAGCTGCATGGGGAGTCGGTAAGCGAATTAATTCCGGAAAATCACCTCACGCTTGCTGTGCGTCGTGGCGCTATTGATCCCGACGTAATCCGGGCAAAATATGAACCACACGTCGCGGAGAAGCTCCTTAAAATGAGACAGTTTGCAGCAGACGCGGCTGGTACAGGCGAAGGGGGAGCCGCTGCTGCGATTTATGAGACGAACCTCCGCATCGTCAAGAAGTCGAAGGATGCTGATCTCAATGTCTACATCGATAGCGATGCTGATGCGGGCATTGCCATTGTCAAGGATGTCCGCGATGCAGCTAGTTACTATCCATACACCAAAAAATTGGCGGTTAACGAGGTGCTCAAGCGCCTCGCTAAGTCGAAGACAACCATCTATCACCGTGGAGAAAAACGCAGATTTAACAAGTATGACTTCGATCTTTTCATCAAAGTTTTTCAACTCCGGGACGACGAACGGTACGCCTACGACCGCAGTACGGCTGGAGAGAATGCGACAATGTGGACATATTCCCAGCAGGCCGTCGAGTTTGTAGTTGGTTATCTGCAGAAGGACCCAGAAGGGTGCCTCGACGCGCTTAAGAGAAAAGTAGGAAAATAAAAACGCCAACCCTCGGAGCAAAGGAATTCTCAGGCCGAAGCCCTACTCCCATTCGGGAACCCAGCTTTATCCTTCTCGGGTTGGCGCTGTAGTCATAATGCTAATTGCACATGTTGTCTTGCACAACACTTATTTGCCTATCGGGGAGCAGTGTTGGGCAAAAAACATGAGGTAAAAACGTTGAAAAACGTGTCTTCAAAGCCCTTTGGTCTTTTAAAGGAGCTGGCCTCCCCTGGTCGTCTAGCTGCGTTTTGCGCAACTAGACGATCTTTCTTTTATCGACCATCGTTTCCATCATCACCTGGGGAAACATTTTCGACGAAAGCTGATCGTCTAGCACGCACTGCCACGCAACTAGACGACCAGCGAAAACGCCCCGCAAAACACCCCGTCAAACACCCCACCAAACCCACCTTGAGCCACTCCCGCGCAACTTTTTTCGTGTTGACAGGAACAGACTCAACTTCTCGTGCGTTACACATAGTGCGAAACAAAATTTAGGCACGAAAGGATGATGCGATATGGCATCGAAGTACACACAGAAAACGCAGGAGGCTTTGCAGCAGGCGCAGATGCGTGCGTCGGCTGCGGGGAACCCGGATATGCGCCCGGCTCATGTGCTTGAGGCGTTGCTGAAGCAGGACGGCGGCATTGCTGCCCCGGTGCTCAAGGCCACGGGTGTGGATCCGGAGACGGTGGCGCGCGAGGCTGGCGAGCTGATTAGTGGTTACCCGAGCGCGGAGGGCCAGGGCATGGCCAACCCGGGGATTAATAGGGATCTGCAGACGGCGCTGAGTGTTGCGCAGGATCTTGCAGGTGAACTTGGGGACGAGTACGTTTCCGCCGATGTTCTCCTCGCCGCGGTTGCGAAGGGTAAGGACGATGCGGCTGAGTTGCTGCAGAAGCGTGGCGCAACGTTTGAGGCGCTCAAGGAGGCGTTCCCGTCGGTTCGTGGTGGCAAGAAGGTCACCTCGGAGAATCCGGAGGATCAGTTCCAGGCGCTGCAGAAGTACTCGACGGACCTGACTGCTCGTGCGCGTGAGGGCAAGATTGATCCGGTGATCGGCCGCGATTCGGAGATTCGCCGTGTGGTTCAGGTGCTTTCCCGTCGTACGAAGAACAATCCGGTGCTGATCGGTGAGCCGGGCGTCGGTAAGACTGCGATCGTTGAGGGGCTTGCGCGCCGCATTGTGGCGGGCGACGTCCCGGAGAGCCTGAAGGGCAAGACCCTGATTTCGTTGGATCTTGGCTCGATGGTTGCGGGTGCGAAGTACCGCGGTGAGTTCGAGGAGCGTCTGAAGGCTGTGCTCGATGAGATTAAGGAGTCGAACGGCCAGATCATTACGTTTATCGACGAGCTGCACACCATCGTCGGCGCCGGCGCCACCGGTGATTCCGCGATGGATGCCGGCAACATGATTAAGCCGTTGCTGGCTCGCGGTGAGCTGCGTCTGGTCGGTGCGACGACGCTGGATGAGTACCGTCAGTACATCGAGAAGGACGCCGCCTTGGAGCGTCGCTTCCAGCAGGTTTACGTTGGGGAGCCGACGGTCGAGGACACGATCGGCATCCTGCGTGGCCTGAAGGAGCGCTACGAGGTGCACCACGGTGTGCGCATCCAGGACTCGGCGCTGGTGTCGGCGGCGGAGCTTTCCAACCGCTACATCACGAACCGGTTCCTGCCGGATAAGGCAATCGATCTTGTCGACGAAGCCGGCTCCCGCTTGCGCATGCAAATCGATTCTTCCCCGCAGGAGATTGATGAGCTGGAGCGTATTGTTCGTCGTCTAGAAATCGAGGAGATCGCGCTGCAGAAGGAGTCTGACGCGGCGTCGAAGCAGCGCCTCGAGCACCTGCGCGAGGAACTTGCTGATCAGCGCGAACGCCTCGGTGAGATGAAGGCTCGTTGGGAGAACGAGAAGGCTGAGGTGAACAAGGTCCAGTCTGCGAAGGAGGAGCTCGAGCGCCTGCGCAACGAGTCCGAGATCGCGGAGCGTGACGGCGACTACGCCAAGGTCTCCGAGCTGCGCTACGGGCGCATCCCTGAACTGGAAGCGGAGGTGGCCAAGGCGGAGTCCGAGGCCAGCAACAAGACGATGCTGGAGGAGGAAGTCACGCCGGACATCATCGCCGATGTCGTCTCTTCCTGGACGGGCATTCCAGCCGGCAAGATGATGCAGGGCGAGACCGAGAAGCTGCTCAACATGGAATCTGTGCTGGGTGAGCGTGTCGTCGGCCAGAAAGAAGCCGTCGTCGCGGTGTCGGACGCGGTGCGTCGCTCCCGTGCGGGCGTGGCGGATCCGAACCGTCCGATCGGCTCGTTCCTCTTCCTCGGCCCGACGGGTGTGGGTAAGACGGAGTTGGCCAAGTCGCTTTCGGAGTTCCTTTTCGACGACGAAACCGCAATGATCCGCATCGACATGTCCGAATACGGTGAGAAGCACTCGGTTGCGCGCCTGGTCGGTGCCCCTCCGGGATATGTCGGCTACGACGCTGGCGGCCAGCTCACTGAGGCTGTTCGTCGTCGCCCGTACTCGCTCGTGCTTTTCGACGAGGTAGAGAAGGGCCACCCCGACGTCTTCGACGTGCTTCTCCAAGTGCTGGACGAGGGGCGCCTCACCGACGGCCAGGGCCGCACGGTCGACTTCCGCAACACGGTGGTGATCCTGACCTCCAACCTGGGCGCCGGTGGCGACCGCGACCAGATCATGGAGGCTGTGAAGCGCCACTTCAAGCCGGAGTTCATCAACCGTCTCGACGATGTTGTGGTGTTCGATCCGCTGAGCAAGGACCAGTTGGTCGGCATCGTCGACATCCAGCTGGAGGGCCTGGCCGAGCGTCTCGCCGCCCGCCGCCTGGTGCTGGAGGTGTCGGATTCGGCGAAGTCCTGGCTCGCAGATCGCGGCTACGACCCGGCCTACGGTGCTCGTCCGCTGCGTCGCCTGATCCAGCAGGCGATCGGTGACCGTCTGGCGAAGAAGTTGCTGGCCGGTGAGATCCGTGACGGCGACACCGTCCACGTCGATGTTGCCGACGGCGGCGAGTTCCTCGACGTCACCGCTGGCGCCACCGCCGCCTAGTTCGGTGCTGTCGCTGTAAGCCCAGGTCGGGTGGAGAAAATCCGCCCGGCCTTTTCTTCTGTACGCTCCTTTTCCCGGACATTTGTCGCTTAATGAAAACGTGTTTCAATTCACTCGACGTACCCCGGTGTGGTCCGTATCATTCATGGCGACCGTCCCCTTTAGGAAAGGAGCACCACATGTCCACCCCAACTTCTATGCGCGCAGCAGTTGCCGAACAGTTCGGCCCAACCGTCAATGTCAAGGAAATCGACCTTCCCAAGCCGGGCCCGTTCCAGGCACTGGTGAAGCTCTCCGCCAGCGGCATCTGCCACACCGACCTCCACGCGGTGGAAGGTGACTGGCCGGTAAAGCCGGCTCCGCCGTTCGTGCCTGGTCACGAGGGCGTCGGTGAGGTCATCGAGTTGGGTCCGGGTGAGCATTCGGTCAAGGTTGGCGACATGGTCGGCAACGCTTGGCTCTGGTCCGCATGTGGTGAATGCGAGTTCTGCCGCACCGGCCGTGAGACGTACTGCAAGCAGGCAGAATACGGCGGCTACACGGTGAATGGATCCTTTGGCGAGTACATGCTCGTGGATACGCGCTACGCCCCGCGCATCCCGGAAGGCGCCGACCCGGTCGAGGTCGCACCGATCCTCTGCGCTGGCGTCACCGTCTACAAGGGCCTGAAGGAAGCGCAGACGAAGCCAGGCCAGTTCATGGTCATCTCCGGCATCGGCGGCCTCGGCCACCTCGCGGTGCAGTACGGCGTGGCCATGGGCATGCGCGTGATCGCGGTGGACATTGCCGACGACAAGCTCGAACTCGCCAAGGAACTCGGCGCCGAGTTCACCGTTAACGCTGCTAACACCGACCCGGGTGAGGCCGTGCAGGAGTTCACCGACGGCGGCGCGCACGGCGTGCTGGTCACGGCGGTGCACCCGGCTGCATTCGGCCAGGCCATCGCGATGTGCCGCTCCAACGGCACGATCGTCTTCAACGGCCTGCCTCCGGGGGAGTTCCCGGCACCGATCTTCGACATCGTGCTGCGCGGCATCACCATCCGCGGCTCGCTGGTCGGCACCCGTCAGGACATGGCGGAGGCGCTCGACTTCTACGCCCGCGGCGAGGTGAAGCCGCATGTCACGGCGTGCGAGCTCGACGACGTGAACAAGGTGTTTGAGGACATGCGCAACGGCAAGATCGCTGGCCGTATGTCCATCAAGTACTAGGCGTTCCGCTCTTCGCCTGTGGCGTGTTTTTCTGTACACTAGCCGACAGACCGTCTTGATAGACCTTGTCTTCGGCGGTGAGGGTCTTGTTGAAGCATTTGTTGCTTGCAAGGCCCTCGTTTCGTTTAGCACTGTGACTTCGTCGAAGGGGGCGACGGCGCACAGCCACCGAAAGCCCACAAACCAACAACCCTTCCACCAACCCTTCCAACAATCCGGCCACTCCGCGATACACTGCCCCTTATGCAGCCGACTACGACGATTCTCACCCGTGTTGTCATTCCTGGTGTGGAGAGTGAGCAGCTTCGGGCTCAGCAGATTGGGTCGAATTTGTTTGTGGTGGCGAGTGTGCCGTTCGTCGATACGACGCTCGCATTGGGGGACATTGTGGAGTGCGTGCTGGTCGGGGGCACGTTCCACGTGGATCGTGTGGTGGTGCGTGGGGGCGCGTCGACGGTGCGTGTGTTGCCGGAGGATGAGAGTCCGCAGGAGATTGCGGCGACGCTGCTGGCGTTTGGTTGTCGCGTGGAGTTGGGCCCTGGCGGCATGTTGGCGGCGAGCATTGGTGCGGATTGTCCGCGCGAGGGGATCGCGGAGTGGCTTGGCGGTTTGGCGGAGCAGGGTGCGATTCAGCTTGCTCCGGGCTATATGGCTTAGCAGCGGCACCAACCGCCTTACACCGCGCCCCGACCCCGAAACCTCGTTACACTTGCGCGCATGAGCGTTTTCGTTTCTGCCGCGGATCTCAATGAACGTATTCAGGCTGGCCTGAAGCAGACCGTTATTGCTTCGCTGTGGGAGCCGGAGGCCGGTAAGGCGTGGTCGAAGTTTCAGTCCGAGCATGTGCCGACGGCGTTGTTTTGTGATCCGTCGTCGCAGTTGGCGGGGCTGCCGGGGCGCAAGGCGGGGCGTAACCCGTTGCCGGCGTTTGGTGTGGTGAAGAAGGCGGTTGCGAATTGGGGGATCGAGGAGGATCGCCCGGTGTACATCTACGACGGTGGCAACGGGCTGTTCGCGGCGCGCACGTGGTGGATTTTGCGTTGGGTGGGCGTGACTGATGTGCACATCGTGGATGGTGGGTTTGCGGCGTGGAAGCGCGAGAAGCTCCCCACGGTGGCGGGCCCGGGTGGCATTGTGGTGCCGCGCGAGCCGGAGCGCCTGGAGCCGGGGAGTATGCCGACGGCGTCGATGGAGGATGTCCGCGAGTTTGAGGGCATGATCCTGGACGCGAGGAGCGCGCGCCGTTTCGCAGGCCGCCGCGAGATCCTGGACCTGCGCGCGGGTCACATTCCGGGTGCGGTGAATCTGCCGGTGACAGATCTTTTCGACGACACCACGCACCTGATCAAGGACACCAACACCATCCGTGGCCGCCTGGCGGAGGTCGGTATCACCCAGAACACGGATCCGGAGAGCGTGATTACGTATTCGGGTTCGGGCAACCACTCGGCGAAGTTGTTGGCGGCGATGGAGCACGCTGGCCTGCCGGTGTTGACGCACTATGTGGGCGGTTGGTCGCAGTGGAGTGCGAATAAGGAGAACCGCGTGGTTACGCGTGTTTAGCGTGTCGTGTCGGCGGGCGCTGTAACATCGTCGCTGATGATTGCTGTGCTGTTAGTTCTCGCGTTTGTGGCGCTCGCCGCTGGTGTTGCGCTGTTTGTCGCTGATGCGCGTGAACGAAGCCCACGGCGTACGTGGGCGCGGCAGCACGGATTTACGTTTGCCAAGGTAGACGATCTGCTGGCGGCGGAGTGGCGTCGTGGTGCGGCGTCTGCGGGGGCGACGGCGCGCGAGGTCGTGTCGGGCTCCGCGTTCGGCCATGATCTGCACTTGGCGGATTTAGGGGAGACGACGGTGCTCGCGGTACCCACGGGCCGCGAGGCGGATGTTGTGGTGGATATGCGCCGCGACGGGTTCGAGCCGACACAGCGCGACGATGACCTGGTGGAGGCCACCCGCGAGGGCGCGTTCACGGTCCATGCCACGAGTGTTGGCCCTGCGCGCAGGCTTATCGACGACCGCGTGCGCACCGCCTTATCCACCCTCCCGCCCGCAGTCAACGCGGTGTGGTTCGAGGGGGCGTGGGTGATTGCCCAGTTCGCGCCGGGGTCAACGGCGCAGGATTGGGATGCGTCGTTGGCCGCGGTGGCGCTGCTGGCGGATGCTGCGCGCACACTCCCGCCGGTCGAGGATGCTCCGTTGTGGGTGGGGGAGGAGAAGGTGCAGGGGGTCGTCGAAAAGCAAGCGGGCCCTGAGCGGCCGGAAGATCCGGTGGAGCTGCCCACGCGGGTCACGGGTGGGGAGCGCGGTGAGGTCGAGGAGCGCGATCTTGGTGGCGACGATGTTGCCGCGATTGCTGGCGACGAGCGCACCGGCACCGACCTGACACGGGTCAAGCGTGTGCAGGGACCGTCGTCGATTTTTGATTCTGAGGAGAAATGATGAAAGAACAACTTGCTGAACTGGTCAAAGAGCTTGCCGTGGTGCACGGGAAGGTAACGCTGTCGTCGGGCAAGGAGGCTGATTACTACGTGGATCTGCGTCGCGCGACGCTGCACCACGAGGCCAGCCCGCTGATCGGCAAACTGCTGCGTGAACTCACCGCTGACCTGGACTTCGACGCTGTTGGCGGCCTGACCCTGGGCGCGGACCCAGTGGCTACTGCCGTGATGCATGCGGAGGGGCGCCCGATCGACGCGTTTGTGGTGCGCAAGGAAGCGAAGAAGCACGGTATGCAGCGCCGCATCGAGGGCCCGTCCATCAAGGGCAAGCGCGTGCTGGTGGTGGAGGACACCACCACGACCGGCAACTCCCCGCTGACCGCCGTGGAGGCCTGCCGTGCGGAGGGCGCCGAGGTGGTTGCGGTGGCCACGGTGGTCGATCGTGCGACGGGTGCGGACAAGGTGATTGCGGACGCCGGCCTGGAGTACCGCTACCTGCTGGGCCTGGAGGATCTCGGGCTTGCCTGAGCTAGAAAACAGCGCCGGGGACGGCGCAGAGCCAGCAAAGGGCCCGACCGAGTGGATGGAGGGCCGCCACGGTGTGGACCCCTGGGAGGGCGAGTGGCCGGATGATCCGCGCTACGACCCGGAGTACCTCGAACACGGCGACACCCGAAACGTCGTCGACGCCTACCGTTACTGGTCGCTGGACGCGGTCGTCGCAGATCTGGATACGCGCCGGCACCCGTTCCATGTCGCGATTGAGAACTTTGAAAACGACATGAATATCGGCACCGTCGTGCGCACCGCGAACGCGTTTCTGGCCAAGGAGGTCCACATCGTGGGCCGGAAGCGTTGGAACCGGCGCGGCGCGATGGTGACGGACCGCTACCAACATATTCGTCACCACGAAACGGTCGCGGATCTCATCGAGTGGGCGAACGGCGAGGGCATCGCTGTCGTGGCCATCGATAACACCCCCGGATGCGTACCCCTGGAAACAGCCGAGCTGCCCCGCGAGTGCGTGCTCCTCTTCGGGCAGGAAGGCCCCGGCGTGACCGAGGCCGCCCAGGAGGCGGCGGTGATGACCTGCTCAATCGCCCAATTCGGCTCGACGCGCTCGATTAACGCGGGCGTGGCGGCGGGGATTGCCATGCATGCCTGGATCCGCCAGCATGCAGACCTGTCTCACGCGTGGTAGCAAAACGGCGCGGTCTGGCAATATAACAGGCAAAATAACTGGCAACACACGTGGAAACGTCACTACTTAGAGGAGACATCAGTGCCTGAAACCTGGGCGCATCGTGCTGATTTGGCGGAATCGGCAATTACTGAACGTCACGCCCAGAAGCTCTGGATGTTGCCGAAAACCAACATGGCGGTCGTCGCCTGGCCGCCGGGGCTGAAAGACAAGCTGTTTTGGCACTGGCATTACTGGTGGCAGGCGCAGTACCTGGATTGCCAGGTGGATGCGGCGATGCGACGTCCGACGAAGACGCGTCGGCGCCGGATCCTCCAGACGATGCGCACGATCCAGGGGCGTAGCCGCGGCCGCTTGACTCGCAACATTTACTACGACGACAAAGCGTGGCTCGCGCTTGCCTGGGCGCGTGCGGGGCAGTTGCCGAAGAATAACGGCAAGGTGTCGTCGAAACGCTCGAAGGTGCTCGAGGATCTGGAGTTTGACCTGCTCTCGGGCATCGACCCGGTGGTGGGCGTGCTGCCGTGGCGTACGGGGGAGACGTTCTACAACATTCCGTCGAACGCGACCGCCGCGATGGTGTTCGCGCGCACCGGCCGGTTGGATAAGGCGCGCGAGATCGTCGACTGGATCTTTGACAACCTGGTGCGCGAGGACGGTCTGCTCAGCGACGGTGTTCGGATGCGTATGTCGGGGCCTGAGGTCGTCGATAAGATTTACACCTACAATCAGGGCACGGTGCTCGGCGCGAGCCTGGAGATCGCGCTCGCGCTGCGCGAGGATGTCGGCCTGGCCCACGACGAACCCATCGACTCGTTCGAAAACTCCGAGCGCGCCGATGCTTCCATGTTCTACATCACCCACATCCGCGCGATCGTGCAGGCCATCGCCCTGGAGATGGCCACCCCGCACGGCGTGCTGCTGAGCCCACCGGAGGAGTCCGGCGAGGGCGACGGCGGCCTGTTCAAGGGCATCCTCGCGCGCTACCTCGCCGACGTGGCCACGCGTCTGCCGGAGGATTCGAAGGAGAACATCGCCACGAAGAAGATCGCGGCGCGCCTGGTCATGCAGTCCGCCGAGTCGCTGTGGTCGCACCGCCTGGAGGTCGACGGCCTGCCGGTTTTCGCCGCGGAGTGGACCGAGGATGCGCGACTGCCGCATAACTATGGGTTGGGGCCGGCGTCGATTAGCGAGGCCGTGGGGCTCGTGCGTATCGACGAACGCGACCTCTCCGTCCAACTCTCCGGCTGGATGCTGCTTGAAGCAGCGGCGAAGGTGTCTGCAGCAATGGCGTAATATCGTGGGCACCGTTGTGGCAAAGGGAGGTGCTCGGGACGCATGCAGAAGAACAAGCGGGCGTTGATCGTCGTTGATGTGCAGGCAGGATTCCTGTCCGACTACACGTCGCGTTGCCTACCGCGCGTGCACGAGCTCCTCGCTTCTGATGAGTTTGACCTGGTTATCGCTACCAGGTTTTTCAACCCTGATGGGTCGGCGTTCCGTACCCGCATTAACTGGGATCGGTTGTCCTCGCCTGAGGAAGTGCAGCTCGATCGGCTCGTGGAAGAGCGCGCGGACATCATCATCGACAAGGACACCTACGGTTGCGGCGAGGCTTTGCTTTCTGCACTGAAGTCTCACGGGATTTCGGGGGCTACCCTTGTCGGCATTGATACTGACGTGTGCGTTTTGCAAAACGCTGCGTACCTCTTTGACCATGGCGTCAATGTTGATGTGGACCTAGCGGGTTGCGCCACAAACGGTGGCCCCGAAGCAGACGCTGCCGCGGCACGTCTGATGGGGCGGACAATCGGTTATAAACACACGCGCGGACACACCGCAGCGTAGGAACAATTTCGGGGGGCGAAATGCAGTGGGGGTTTACAAGATACGAGTTTGCGCCGACAGATGTCGGTGGGCCGATCACAGATGCGCGCGTCATAGCTCGTATCGAAGGCGAATTCCGAGCTCTCGGGTGGGAGCAATGCACGGAAGTGTTTGGTACGCGCGATCGCGCATTGTTGCTGCCACGCACGTATGCAATCGTCTCAAAGGGCGATACCTTGCTTTACCTTTCCCAATCCGGGTACGGAGTGGCCCGATACCAATTCGACTACCGCGCTGATATCGGGGAAGAGCCAGTTGCATCCGTGGCAAACGCGCTTCGGGATCGTGTTCTGTTCCAACAATCACTCAGCGATTCACCGGATGAGGCAGTGCGTGAAGTCGAAGAATTGATTCGGCGCATTCGGAAGATTCAGGAGCGTTACCGTCGGGAACTCTTCCGAGGTTCTGCAAACGACGCGGTGCACGAATATTCATTCTCGGTCTACGCGGTATCTGAGCCCGTCGACGATCGCTTGGTCCACGCGCTTCTGCATCCAAGAGATGTTGGTTGTTCCCTAGGACTGGATCAAGCCAACCTTCCGTCGACCAACCACTTGGTAGACCGAATCAATGGAACAATCCCAAATCTTCCGTGCCCGATCATTGATAGTCAAGGGCACCGTTTCTGGAGCAGCTGGTCGGCCAGCGTTATCGGGGCAAGTTGTTCAGGACTAGAGGAACTCGTCTCACTTAGTGAATTCAGAGTTCAGTCGACCTGGGTCGCTGCACACAAGACCGCGAAGATGGCAGCACAGGTTGACCTCGCAGATCTCGATTCGAAGGGATCCTCCAAAATGCGATTCCTCCAGTCTGACTTTGTATTGGTTGTCGCACGGCACCGTGAACGCTTAGGGGCTCATTCACCTGCACTCCACTCAAGCTTGTTGGACGAAATCAATCGTTCGAGTGATCTCGACGCCGAAATAGCTCGAGCCGAGACAAACCTCGAATCTGCTGTTGCAACGATGGCGTATTACGACGAACGCTCGAACCTAAAAGGCCGAAGACTCATTGAATTCGCAGCGTGGGTTTTCGGTGTAGCGGGTCTAGCCGAGCTTCTTGTCGAGCTTCCACTCCGCCCAAACACGTTTGCTACCCACCCGTTTTCTTTCGCTGCGTGGCTCCTCTTGGCCACTGTTGGGGGCATTGTGGTTTTCCGTCAGCGGTAGTTTTCTAAAACGGGCATACTGGTGTGCGTAAACGGTCCCAATCCCAGGAGGATTTTCATGCCTATCGCAACCCCCGAGGTCTATAACCAGATGCTGGATTCCGCCAAGAAGGGCGGCTACGCGTTTCCAGCGATTAACTGCACGTCTTCGGAGACGATCAACGCGGCCATCAAGGGGTTCGCGGAGGCGGAGTCGGACGGCATCATTCAGTTCTCCATCGGTGGTGCGGAGTTTGCGTCTGGTCAGGCTGTGAAGAACAAGGTGACGGGCGCGAAGGCGTTGGCTGCGTTTGCGCATGAGGTGGCGAAGCATTACGACGTCAACATTGTACTGCACACCGACCACTGCCAGAAGGAAGTGCTCGACGACTACGTGCGTCCGCTGATCGCTTACTCCCAGGAGCGCGTGAACGCCGGCGAGCTGCCGTTGTTCCAGTCTCACATGTGGGATGGTTCCGCGGTTCCTATCGACGAGAACCTGGAGATCGCCCAGGAACTCCTTGCTAAGGCTCGCGCTGCGAACATCATTCTCGAGGTGGAGATTGGTGTTGTCGGTGGTGAAGAGGACGGCGTTGAGGCGAAGGCCGGCGCGAACCTGTACACCTCGGAGGAGGACTTCGCCAAGACCGTTGATGCCCTGGGTACCGGCGAGAACGGCCGTTACCTGCTGGCGGCGACCTTCGGCAATGTCCACGGCGTGTACAAGCCGGGCAACGTGAAGCTGCGCCCCGAGGTCCTGGATATGGGCCAGAAGGTTGCGGAGAAGAAGCTCGGCCTGGCTGAGGGCACGAATCCGTTCGACTTCGTCTTCCACGGCGGCTCCGGCTCGGAGAAGGAGAAGATCGAGGAGTCCCTACGTTACGGCGTGATCAAGATGAACGTGGACACGGATACTCAGTACGCGTTCACCCGCCCGGTTGTGTCGCACATGTTTGAGAACTACGACGGTGTGCTCAAGATTGATGGCGAGGTGGGCAACAAGAAGATGTACGACCCGCGTTCCTACCTGAAGAAGGCCGAGAACGCTATGGCTGAGCGCGTCATCGAGGCGTGCCAGGACCTCCACTCGGTGGGCAAGTCGGTTTCCAAGTAAGCCACTGCTTATCGACGACACCACCTCCCCGGGCCCACAGCCCAGGGAGGTTTTCCCTTTCGGGCCTAAGCTGTTTAACCATGGCTAAGCAGAGGATGGGCACGCGCGCCCGACTGCAGTTGGTTGATAAGTCGCTGCAGTCGCGGGTGAAGCGTGTGCGGAAGCGGTTGTTGCCAATTTTGCAGATCGCCTTGGCCGCCGGGTTCGCGTACTACATTGCGCACGACGTGATGGGTCACGCCCGGCCGTTTTTCGCCCCGATTGCCACGGTGATCATCATTGGCATGACGGGCGGCGACCGTGTGTCGAAGTCGGTGGAGATGGCCATGGGCTGCGTGCTCGGCGTGCTGGTGGGCGACCTGATTTTCTACCGGCTCGGCGCCGGCGGCTGGCAGATCGCGGTGATTGTCGCCGGGTCGTTGTTGATCGCATCGTTTTTGAGCAAGTCGGTTCTGGTGAATAACCAGGCTGCGATCGGTTCGATCCTGATCGCGACAATCATGCCGCCTGGTAGCGAGTTCACCGGCGTGGACCGCACTATCGACGCCATCATCGGCTGCCTGATCGCAATGGCAGTCATCGCCCTGGTGCCTCAGGCTCCGATGTCGGAGGCCCGCGCGGAAGTGTCCAAAGTGATGGGCATCGTCTCTTCGGTTCTCGACGACGTGGCCACCGGCCTCCGCGAACGCAACCCCAACATCATCGACGAGGCCCTCGAGCAAATCCGTGGCACCCAAACGGGTATCGATGACTTAGCCGCCGCGATCAAGTCCGGCGAAGAAGCCAGCCGTGTCTCCCCGTTTTTGTGGGGCACTCGCCGCTACATCAACTCCCTGGCACGCGTGATCCCGCCGGTGGATAACGCGGTGCGTACCTCCCGTGTGCTCGCGCGCCGGGCTCACGTTCTTGTCGAGGACAGCGACACCATCACCGAACAACAAATCGAGCTCTTGGACACCTTGTCCCGCGTCTGCCTCGAACTTTCCGAGGTCTACGACGTGAACTCCCGCGTCGCCCAGGCCACCGTCATCCCGGAGTGCGTCAACGAGTTGCGTGCTGCGGGCCAGGCCGCCGGCATGGATATCGTCCCCAAGGATGCCGTCCTGTCCGCCTACGCCATCCTCGCGCAGACCCGCTCCCTGATCGTGGACCTGCTGATGGTGTGCGGCATGTCCCGCGAGTCCGCCCTCGCCGCCCTGGTGCCTACTTCCATGACGCCGAAGTACGAGCCCGAAACCTTCGACTTCGACTAGTTTCACGCCGCCCTGTTGCCGGCGCCGGTGAGCCGCCCTTCCGCCGCGCCGCCCTGTTGCCCGCCCTGCTCCCTGATCGTCTAGCTCCCTCGCGGCACAACTAGACGATCTCGCCGCTACCGAACATCATGTGCAATATCACCTGGGAAAACTTCGAACCCGAATGCTGATCGTCTAGTAGGGAGCCTAGCCGAGCTAGACGATCAGCAAAACGAACAGCAAAAAGCCCCGGTTAGGAACATTCCCAACCGGGGCGAAAGCCAGGGGCGAAAGCCAGGGGCGAAAGCCAGGGGCTAAGCCCCTATGCAGGTTTTACTTGTTGTCTTCGACGATGCCGTCGGTCTCGAAGCGCTCCTTGCGCACCTCTTCAGAGACGCGCTCGGTGTCGCGGACGGTGTCCTTCTCCAGGGAAACCTTCTCTACCGGGACGGATTCCTTGGATACGGTGACGCGGTCCTCGTGAAGCGTGACGGATGCTTCCTGCTCGCCGATGTTGCCGTCGTAGTTTGCGCGGTCTGCGTCGGTGATCGGCTCGCGTACGATGCGGACTTCCTCGCGCTCGACCGGGACCTCGACGGTTTCGGTCTCCTCGACGACGTACTTACGCAGGCTGACCTGGCCGGATTCGACGCGGTCCTTGGAGACGTTGAGCTGCTCCTCGGAGCGGATCAGTTCGCCGTCGACGTCGGTGGTGCGGTCTGCGGCAGCGGCGCGCTCATTATCGACGACACCACGCTCACCGGCACCAGCACCAGCACCCGCGGCACCAGCACCCGCAGCACTAGCAGCACCGACACCGGCACCAGCAGCGGCGTGCTTACCGGTCTCGTAGGTGGTCACGTCCTCGGTGGTCTCCAGGCCGTAGTGGCGGTAGAAGGCGTCCTGGTCCTGGGTGGTCAGGTGGCCGTTTTCGTCGAGATCCGGTGCGTCCTCGATGCGGTCCTTGGAGAATGCGAGGTGCAGGTCGCCGTCGCGAAGCGTGTGGCCACGCAGCGGGACGATGGAGTCGCCGCCACCGAAGAGGCCGTGGCTAACGGATACGAAGTCCGGCTGGCCGGAGGAGTCGTTGACGTAGACGTCCTTGACGCCGCCGACCTTGTCGCCGTTGACGTCGTATGCGGTTGCGTTTGCAAGATCCTCGATGCGGTTGAGGTTAGTCATTGTTGTTTCTCCTTTTGATTTGTTGTTGCGAGAACGATTCCGACCGTAACGACGATCAACCGTTCTGGCAGCGGACCCAACCTGAGCCTCGAAAAGTAGAACGGGTGTTCGAGCGACAAACACGACAAGTTCAGGTAGTCCCATGGAAACCGCCAACAGCCAGCGGAAACGAAAGTCTGAAAGGTGGCAAAACGTTCAGCGAAATGAACGCAATGTGTCAGTTAGGTAACAGCGAGCTACCAATCGCATAGAGAAAACGCGAAATGTGAAGTCCGCCAGAGCGTGAATATAATTCCTGAAACTATGCCGAACGGACCGCCTGAATGTCGCGCAGGTGGCGGTAGAAGGTGACGCGGGAGACGGGTCGGGGGCGCAGGTGGTCGTCGATACGCACTGCGATCTCATTGCCACCGGATTGCAGGGCGCGACCGGTGAGGGTGCGGCTGCCGTCGAGGCGTGCGACGGGTTGGCGGCGTAGGAAGCGGCGGGTGGGTACGAGTGGGCTGGTGAAGGGGGCGGCGGCGATGCCGGGCGCGTCGACGGTGGGCACGAGGCGTGCGCCGTATTCGACGCCGGGGTGGACCAGCACGTCCGAGTCGACGACGACTTCGCCGTAGTAGGGCGTGGCGCCGTCGTCAGTAAAGAGCTCCGCGGATCCTGCAACGACCTCGCCGAAGTCGGTGCGGATGCAGGGGATGGGCCGCACGGGCCCGCCTGCAGCAAGATCCGCAGACTCCGCGCCCCAGAGCACCGCCGCGGGCGATTGCGGATCCGCGGGCACGTACCCGACCTCCACCCACATGCAATCCGCGCGCATCAGGCGGGTGAGCACGAGCCCGAGGGCGCGGTCGCTGCCTGACACCACAACACGCAACGGCTCAGAGGGTTGCTGCGGCGCAAACGTGGGTGCGCCGAGGTGGTCGACGGCGGGGTTTTTCTGGATCTCGTCAAGCGACGGGGTGGGATCTGAGGGGAGCACTTCGCGCGCGATGGCGTCGAGAAACTTGAGGTCGCGCTGGGTGGGGTGCGCGGGGAGTTGGAACGTTTCTGCGCCCGGAATTGAGGGTTCGGGGGACGCGCCGCATGCGCAGTGGATGAGCCGCATGGCGCTCACGGTACAATATGCCCGTTCATACGCCATATTTAAGGAGTGCGTGATGTCCGCCATCATCATCGTGGGCGCCCAGTGGGGCGACGAGGGCAAAGGCAAAGCAACTGACATTCTCGGCGGTCGGGTCGACTACGTGGTTAAGCCCAACGGCGGTAATAACGCTGGGCACACGGTGGTTGTCGGTGGGGAGAAGTACGAGCTGAAGTTGTTGCCCGCCGGCGTCCTGTCCGAAAACGCTACCCCGATTCTGGGCAACGGTGTGGTGGTCAACCTTGAGGCGTTGTTCGAGGAGATCGACGGTCTTGAGGCGCGCGGTGCGAATGCGTCGCGGTTGAAGATCAGTGCGAATGCGCATTTGGTGGCGCCGTATCACCAGCAGTTGGATCGTGTGCAGGAGCGTTTCTTGGGCAAGCGCGCGATTGGCACGACGGGTCGCGGCATCGGCCCGACCTACGCCGACAAGGTCGCTCGCGTGGGCCTGCGCGTGCAGGACGTTTTCGACGAGTCCATCCTGCGCCAGAAGATCGAGTCTGCGCTCGATGTGAAGAACCAGATGCTGGTCAAGATGTATAACCGTCGCGCGATTTCGGTCGAGGAGACGATGGATTACTTCGGCCGTTACGCGGAGCGCCTCGAGCCGATGGTGATTGATGCGGAGCGAGTGCTTAACGACGCCCTCCTCGCCGGCAAGCACGTCCTCATGGAGGGCGGCCAAGCCACCATGTTGGACGTGGACCACGGCACCTACCCGTTCGTGACGTCCTCGAACCCGACCGCCGGCGGCGCGTGTGTGGGTGCGGGTATCGGCCCGACCAAGATCACGGGCGTGCTGGGCATTATCAAGGCGTACACCACCCGCGTGGGTGCGGGCCCGTTCCCGACGGAACTGTTTGACAAGTGGGGCGAGTTCCTGCAGGTCACCGGCGGTGAGGTCGGCGTGAACACCGGCCGCGTGCGCCGCACCGGCTGGTACGACAGCGTGATCGCGCGCTACGCCTCCCGCGTCAACGGCTTTACGGACCTGTTCCTGACCAAGCTTGACGTGCTCACCGGCATCGGCGAGATCCCGATCTGCGTGGCCTATGACGTGGACGGCAAGCGTTTCGACGAAATGCCGATGACCCAGACCGACTTCCACCACGCAACGCCGATCTACGAGACGATGCCCGCCTGGGACGAGGACATCACCGGCTGCCGCACCTTTGAGGAGCTGCCGCAGAAGGCCCAGGATTACGTGCTGCGCCTCGAGGAACTCTCCGGCGCGCCGATCTCCTACATCGGCGTCGGCCCGGGCCGCGACCAGACCATCGTGCGCCACGACATCATGGAGCGGTAGGGGAAGTGGCACAGGGCGGACGTGATCTGGCCGATTATGTTGCCGCTGCCAGCCAAGAATGTAGCGTCACTGACCATCGGTTGTGCAACGGGCTACGGACTTGTGAAACACTAAGTGAGTTACTCGTTTCCTCGGCTGATCACTCAGAGGGCGTAGGGGCAGATTATGTGCACCTCCCGGGTGAGCCAACGAGCTGCTGGACGACTGCGCAGCTCCTTCGGCTTGTCTCGGACAATCTGCGGCGATTGAACGTCCCAGACAGGTTGCGTCGTGATACTCAAATCACGTCCGCACTTGGCAAGTTGGCCGATCGCGGTCTGTCCGCCGATGCGATCATCCGAACTGGATTCGGGCCGATGTTGATCGATTTTGTCCTTGAAGGAGCGTTAGCGTGCCGGCAGCTCGTGCTGGAAAAAGAACGCGGGAGTGATGAACTGCTTCTGGGAGAATGGGCTGATCTTCTTATTGCAAGTCCAGAGCTTCAAGGCGTAGCAGCAGGAGACCGGAGCTTGGCCCGAGCTAGGGCGATGAATGGGTCTTTTGTTCGGGAGGTGCAACGTTGGCTTCAAGAGGCGCCTATTGCGCATCTCGTTGGGTGGCGTTACTCAACAGACCAGTCTCTTGCCGATGATGAGGATCTGTTTTTGCTCAATGGCCGTGACGCAACGGTTTGGGTATGTGAGCGGTTTACAAAAACGTATCTAGACGAGTGGGCTAGTGAGTCCCTGCTGTGGGAGCTGACTTTCATAACGAAGCCCGGTGCGGTTCAGGGATTAGCCCAATTTGACGTTGGTCTTCTGGAGGAACGCAGAGTCTCTTTGTTTGATGTAACCCAAGAGCTCGCTAGGCGCGCGACTTCACAAATTGCGCCCTATCAGCGGGGGCCATTGGCTGAGCTGGAGAAAGCACAGAAATCCGTAATTGCCGCATTAGACAAAGGTGACGTGGACCAGGCGGTCAACCTGGCAAGTGAAAACATAAACCTGTTTCCTAATGAGCCAGAGGTGAAGAGAAACTTCGGGTTCTGCATTATTGGAGAAAACCCGGAGCGCGCCTTGGAGACGTTGAAGCTCTACCAACCGGTAGAGGAGGGGTCGCTGGTCAGCACGCTCAATCATTTCAATCTCGTCGCCGCTTCATACCGCTGCAATAGGGATGCGCCACTAGAGAGTATCCAGTTTCTGATTGATGCTTTGCCCGCCGGTATGCCGACGGGATCGATGTGGTTGTGGGAGCCTGAAACCCTGAGGGATACGCCTACCGTTGTGCCGATTGAGTTGGAAGCGTGGAGGCGCCGCATGCTAAGAGTTCTGGGCTTGTTGGATCAGTGATTCCACCGGCAGGAGGAGATGGAGCGGTTCTCCTGGCATTTCATGAAAGTTAGCGTTATGGAGGTAGAACTGTTTTGCGCTTTCATCGTGTGCGTGGATGAGGATCGCTGCCGCACCGATTATCTCCGCTGCGGCGATCGCGCGTCTAAACATGTCCTGTAATAGGGATTTGCCTAGTTGTCTGCCTTGAGCGCGCGAATCGACAGCGAACCGCCCCAGAAGGATGATCGGAACATCCTTGGGACGGTTGTTGCGGAATCGCTTGGGCAGGGCATCTCGGCTGACTCCGCCCGATGCGAGAGCGTAGTAACCAACTACCTTGTCGTTAAGCGTTGTCACGTAGGTGACAGAATTGTTGGCGCGTTGGTTTTTCCAAGCGTTTTCTTTGAGCCACTTGTCTAGGCTTTCCACCCCGCAGGAGAAACCTGCAACATCATCTTCCTTTTCGATCGTTCGCGGAGGTTGGATGATGTCCCTAGTCAAGGTGGAACTCCTTTCCGAAGACGGAGTCGGATGCGAGAAGGCGCGCTAGTTTCGTGCCGTCGACGGGGGTATCGAGGGCTTTCTCGAATTTGGCGAAGTCTTCGTCGCTCAATTCGAACCAACGGCGATCGGCAAGAATCTTTTCCGCTTCGATCATTGCGCTGCCGAGCACGAAATCGGACACCGGAACATCCTGGGCTTCGGCGGCACTTCGTAGCGTCTCGTCCTGGACCTCTGTTGTCCTGAGGTGAAGTCGCTTAACTTTTGGCTGAGTCATAGGGACCACTGTCCTTACTTTTGTGTGGTGAGGTCTTCAAGCAACGTGTAGAACCTGTGCGCACAATGTACGCCACGCTGCCTCGCGCCTCAAGTTGAGGGGTGAGAACGTGCGTTGATGGCACTATGTGATCGTCACCAACCCCACCGTCAGCAAGCGACCCTATGCAAAATTTCACAACCTAAGAAAAGGGGGATTGCGGTGTGGGTTTTGCCATGTGGAGAGGCTTGAACGCTTTGAAGAAGCTTAAAGAATTAAAAGCATTATCAAGCGAAAGAAACAAAATATTGCAGACACTTGTCTAACTCCTTACTCTCGGCTATGTCGTCTCTGTGTGACATGTGTCAAAGACGGGGCACAAAGAGATGCACGTATCTAACCGAAGGATCATTTTCGAGGGAAGGAATTTCGGTGAAGAAGAACTACATTTCCCGCCGCCGCGGCACTTCCATTGCCGCAGCCGCGCTGTCGTTTGCGTTGGTTGCGCCGTTCGCACAGCCAGTTGCGTTCGCGCAGGAGGAAGCGCCTGCTGCTGAGTCTGAGCAGAATTCGCCTGCTCCGGTGGTTGATGAGAACGGAATCATTGATGCGGACATGATCGCCAGCGGTCGTGTCACCAAGGCCGCGAACCTGACTGATGCACACGGTGTTGGTAAGGGCTTGATCTCGGGCCACGTCTACTTGACCACCCCTGGCGGTAACCCGGGTGCGGCGTATGACAACGGCAACGTGAAGCTCGACGGCATCACCGTCTATGCCCAGTTCCGTGACAAGGACGGTTCGTACTCGCCGATCTTCAAGGCGCAGACGCACACGCTGCCGGACGTCGTCGGTGGTAACGGCGGTCAGGGTACGTTTGCGTTCGGTACTGGCGATAAAGGCATTACCTGGACGGACAAGCTTGGCCGTGAGCACACGTGGTCTGCCCGTACGGACCAGAAGCACCGCATCTGGGTTGAGCCGTTTACCAACGAGCGCGGCAACAACGTTGTCATGTTCCGTCAGGCCAACGGTTTCGTCCCTGGCTCGTTCAACGGGCTGGTTGAAGGGCCGCTGGGATCCTTTGGCGTTGCTGACGCGAACATTCAGCTCATGGCTGCGTTCTACCAGGAAGTCCCGCCAAGCCACAAGGAAAGCTGGATGGCTGCCAAGGGCGACAGGCTGGTCGAGGACCCCGAGGGCCCGATCGGTCTGGCGTCAACCCAGACTGACGTACCGAATACCGTTTCCGGTCGCGTGTGGCTGGAGACCGGCGGTCCGGACAAGGGCATCGTGGCCACCGGCCCGTCGTACAACGGTATCGACGAACCCGCGGACGGCTACACCGTTTACGCATCCACCCTGACCAAGGATGGTGCCGCGGCAAACCAGGTGCTGCACGAGCAGTACAAGAACGACCCGGCGAAGTTGGCCGAGGCGACCAAGCAGATGCTCGAGGACAATCCGGAGTACATCCTCAAGACCGTCTACGGCAAGACCGATAACGAAGGCCGCTACACCCTGCGCTTTGGCAACTACGAGAAGGGCCAGGTCCGCGAGGATATCCTCAACCCGAACCACATGTTCGTGTGGGTGGAGAACAAGGACGGTGTGGTCCAGAACGGCTACACGGGCTTCCACACCCCGATCTTCCAGCGCTTTAACGGCGGTGGAAACTTCAAGGCGGCGGCTTCCCCGGGCGAGAACCAGCTGCCGATTAACTTCAACGGTCTTCCGTACCAGGAACTGAACTCGCTGTACAACGTTAACTACGCGGTCATGCCGTACACCCCGGTGTCGATCACGGCTGATTACAACGCGACGGATAAGCCGGCTGCACCTGGCGTCACGGTGACGCCGGAATTCCACGGCAACCTGTCCACGCTGCCGTCGAAGGTGGAGTGGCGCGACGCTAAGGGCAAGGTCCTCAAGACGTGCGACCTCGACCAGTCCAAGGGTATCAAGGCCCAGGTCGCAGCGTGCACCTTCGACATCCCGGATGATGCGAAGAAGGGCGACTTCTTCAACGTGGTCCTGGTCTCTGGCGGCAATGATGTTTCCGCATGGACCGTGCTGGTCACCCGCGACGCGGACGAGTACACCCCGTCCTATGAGGACAAGCTCGTTGTCCCGGGCGAGGAGACGAAGTCTGCTCCGACCTTTACCAAGGTCGACGAGGATGGCAACGAGACCGAGGAGAAGGTCGACGCTCCGGAGGGCTCCAAGTTCGCAATTCCAGGGGACTTCAAGGCTCCTGAGGGCTACGTGGTCACTATCGACGAGAACACCGGTGAGATCACCGTCACCT
>NZ_KV826411.1:0-243 GCF_001835905.1 Corynebacterium sp. HMSC034E11 | reverse complement strand
GAGAACACCGGTGAGATCACGGTGACCATTCCGGAGGATGCCAAGCCGGGCGACAAGATCACCGTTCCGGTGGTTGTGACCTACCCGGACGGCACGAAGGACAACGTTGACGTCACCGTCACGGTGACCGACAAGGACGCTGACCTTTACGAGCCGTCCTACGAGGACAAGCTCGTCGTCCCAGGTAAGGAGACGAAGTCGTCGCCGACCTTCACCGGCAAGGATGGCAAGGACGCGACCGCT
>NZ_KV826410.1:0-47696 GCF_001835905.1 Corynebacterium sp. HMSC034E11 | reverse complement strand
TCACTCCGGGTGAGGATGTTGATGGTCCGATCACGGTAACCATCGAGGATCCGGACCTGGACGGCGGCAAGACCGAGGTCGAAATCGACGTCAACGGCCACAAGAAGGGTCGCGACGACAACGGTTCCGGCGCGTCCGACGACAAGACCACTGTCTCCCCGGGCAAGAGCACGGTCACGCCGAACGGCAAGGGCCAGAACGTTGGCAAGGTTGATCAGGGTAACTCTGACAAGAAGGGTGAACTGACGGGTGAGCTCGTCGATAAGGATGGCAACCTGATCAAGGGCGCCAAGGTCACCATTGACAAGGATGGCAACATCATTGTCTCCGTCCCGAAGGGCACCCCGGCCGGCGAGGCTTGGGTCGTCGTTAAGGAAGACGGCAAGGAGATCCACCGCTTCAAGATCCAGATCGGTGAAACCATCGACACCGGCAAGTGTGTCGCAACCTCTGTCGGGTTCGGTCTGCCGCTGATCGCACTGCTGCCGCTTGGTCTGGCAACCCAGATCGAGATCCCGGGTCTGTCCGATTTCGCCGCACAGGCGAACGCACAGATCCAGAACGCCAACACGCAGCTGCAGCAGCAGCTGGGCATCTTCAACCCGCAGCTCGCTGCACAGGTTGAGGGTCTGAACAAGCAGCTGGGGCAGTACGGCACCGACATTGCGACGGTCGCCGGTGGTCTGGCTCTGATCGCCGCTGGCATCCTCGCCGGCACGATCATCTACGACAACTGCACCCCAGGTGGTGGCTCTTCCGTGAAGGACCTGGAACTGAAGGGTTCTTCCGGCAAGACCTACGCCGGCTCTTCCAAGGAGGAGAAGGCACCTGCTACGACGCAGAAGGCAGAACCGAAGAACTAATTCGGTAGCCACACGCCTTCTTTGAAGGCACCTTCCTCGAAACGCCGTTGCCCCGCTCACCAACCCGGTGGGCGGGGCAACGGCGTTTTGTCTCGAGTTTGCCTGGAGCGAACTAGCCGCATTGCACTTATAAGTGAAAGGCGATATTGTGCAGTGCATACTCAAAAGGAGGCTCAAATGGCTACCGCACTTTCGTCGTCGAACTCCATAGTTCTCACTGCCGAGGAGACGGCGTCGTTCGGGGCGCTGCAGATCCCGGATGGGGCAGACATTGCAATCCATGGTCCGGACGGTGACGAGGTTGATCTGCCGAAGGATGTCCAGAAGACCGTGCTTGCCGCGCTGCAATCCATAATTGAAAACGGTGAGGTCGCAATCATGCGAATGCCTGCGGAGCTCACCAGCACGTCAGCAGCGGAAATCCTCGGTGTATCTCGGCCAACCCTGATGAAGTGGGCGAAGGAGGGCAAGGTCGATAGTTTTAAAGTCGGCACGCACACTCGGTTTAACCGGGATGATGTTCTCGATTTCAAACGAGGTTTGGAGAAGAAGCGGAATGACGCATTTGAAGAACTTCGTTCCTTCGAGGTCCGGGAGTTCGGTCCGATTGATGACTGATCTCCAGGCTTGGAATCTAAGGCGATAGCAATACCCTTGTGGTTCAGCGTGTTTTAGTGGATGCGAATGTTGGAGCCAGTCGAATGTTGACGGACTGGCTATTCATTTGCGTGGGTGCAACAGTGGGATGTATGTGCTGTTGTGGACTCATTCCAAGCTAGATGATTCTTCACGTCGCATAGTCGCAACGATTAAGAGGCTGTTTCGGCTGGGGTGATTTCATCCGCCTGGACTTCCAAGTCTGCACCTGTGTCCTCGATGAATATACCTTGGATGAAGACTACATCGCCTACGTGGGCATCGGGTTGTTCGGAGAGCTCTCGCGGTTGCGCCTGTATGGCGATTCCCTCGGCTGGACCTTGAGTGTAATGAGGGGTTATGAAAGCCCCGCCGGCCAGCAGCACGACGGGGACCGGGCGCGTCGCTGTCCCCAGATAATCTGGCGAGGGCGCCGCCTCTGTCTCTGAGCATAGCCGAGACTCTTGGCTACCTGCGCGACATATAAGTGTGGGACAATCTGGCGTTATGACTGTTCCATCTTCTGCACAGCGTCGCGCGCTGATCCTTGGCACGTCGCCGATGGCCCGCGAGCTTGAGCAGGCTTACCAGCGCCTCGGGTTTGAGACTCAGATTGGTGCTGTGTCGCTGGCTGATCAGTTCCACCCGGACATCATTGTGACCACGGGGGATTCGCCGGACACGCTCGAAGAGGTTGAGGTGGCGGCGGAGGCTGCCGGGGCGGCGGTGGCGCCGTCGACAAGCGCATGCCGCCGTACTGCGGACCGCATGGCGGTGCGCACCCAGGCGAGCGAGGAACTGGGCTTGCCCACGCTGGATTGTGAGTTTGTGGCCACGCCGCAGGAAATGCAGGACGCGGTGGAGCGCCTCGGGTTTCCGTGTGTGGTGAAGTCGCCGACATCCCGCGACGGGCAGGGATTTTCCACGGTGCACAGCAACGCCGACCTTGCGGAGGCCTGGAGTATCGCCTCGGAAGGGGAGGGCGACGGTGTGGTGGTGGAGCGCTACATCGACTTTGATTTCGAGGCCACGATCCTCGCGGCGCGCTCCATAGACCCGAACACGGGCGAGTTGGCTACGTGGTTCTGCGAGCCGATTGGCACCCGCCACCGCGACGGCAAACTGGTGGAGGCGTGGCAGCCTGCGCCGATGCCGGAAGCTGCGATGGACAACGCGCGCTCGATTGCCGCGCGCATCATGGGTGGGCTTGCAAGTTGCGGCGTGTACTCCATTGAGCTGTTTGTCTCTGGCGACGATGTCTACTTCTCCCAAGTCACCCCACGCCCGAGCCGTGATGGGTTGGTCACGCTTGCCACGCAGCGCGTCAATCAGTTTGATCTGCAGGCGCGTGCGACGCAGGAGTTGCCCATCGATTCGACGCTGGTCAGCCCCGGTGCCGTGCGCTTCCTGCCGGGCGTAACCCCCTCGTTGGGGGCTATCGCCGCCGCGATGGAGGTGGAGGAGACCACAGTGCGCATGTTCGGCCCGGATGTGTTGATTCTTTCCACCGCAGATTCGGCCGCAGAGGCGCGTGTGCGTACCGATGACGCGGCGCGCGCCATGAAGAAGATGTAGGTCACACCATATAGTGTCTCGCCGTGTCGGCAGTGTCGGTAAACTATGGAATGTTTGCCCCACAACGAAAGGTGAGACAATGTCCCAGTCCTTGCTTGTAACCCTTGCGAACCGCACCTTTGACGGTGTGGATCTAAAGCAGCTCGCCGGCCGTCTCGGCCTGGAGCTGGTGCGCGCCGAAGGCGACAGTGTGGCCGAGATCTTCAACTCCGGCGCACTGTTCGGCGATGCGAAGCTGATCCAGGGCACTGGTGACTACAACTTTGACGCCGAGCTCGCCGCAGCGCTTGGTGTGCCCGTGGTGCTGATTACTGGCGACGACACCACCGCCACCCTGGCCAAGCGCCGCGTGGAGGAGTTCGGGGCGGTTGTGGTGTCGTCGATTAGCGGTGGCGAAGTGGACACCTTCGAACCCGCTGCTGTCGAGGCCAAGCAGGTCATGAGCCCCATCGTGTTCGAGCATCAGCTGCTGGAGCAGGCCAAGGCCGCAGACTCCCATGTGGTGCTGCCGGAGGGTGAAGACGACCGTATTCTGCAGGCGGCGGATCAGCTGCTGCGCCAGGGGATTGCACAGATCACGATTCTTGGCGATGTCGCCGACATGAACCGCCGCGCCACCGACCTCGGCCTGGACTTAAGCGGTGCACACCTGCTCAACCACCTCGAATCCGATCTGCTTGAGGAGTTCGCCGCCGACTTTGCGGAGCTGCGCAAGAAGAAGGGCGTGACGCTCGAGGAGGCCCGCGAGACCATGAAGGACGTCTCCTACTTTGGCACCATGATGGTGCACAAGGGCCTGGCAGACGGCATGGTCTCCGGTGCCGCGCACACCACCGCGCACACGATTAAGCCTTCGTTCCAGATCATCAAAACCGCCCCGGGTGCGTCCGTGGTGTCCTCGATCTTCCTCATGGTCATGCAGGACCGCCTCTGGGCGTTCGGCGACTGTGCCGTGAACCCGAACCCGACCGCAGAGCAGATCGGCGAGATCGCAGCCGTGTCCGCCAAGACCGCCGCCCAGTTCGGCATCGACCCGAAGGTGGCCATCCTGTCGTACTCCACCGGCTCCTCCGGTGCGGGCCCGGACGTGGAGCGCGCGGTCGAGGCGACTGCGAAGGCGAAGGAACTCGCCCCGGACGTTGCCATCGACGGCCCGCTGCAGTTCGACGCCGCCTGCGACCCGGGCGTGGGCGCGAAGAAGGCCCCCGACTCCCCGGTAGCGGGCCAGGCCAACGTGTTCATCTTCCCCGACCTGGAGGCCGGCAACGCGGGCTACAAGATCGCCCAGCGCACCGCAGGCGCCCTCGCCGTCGGCCCGGTGCTGCAGGGTCTGAATAAACCGGTCAACGATTTGTCCCGCGGCGCCACCGTGCCAGATATCGTGAACACCGTAGCTATCACCGCGATTCAGGCAGGGGCGAAGTAAATGTCATACGTACTGGTTATCAACTCCGGCTCGTCCTCGATCAAGTTCCAGATCGTCGACCCAACTTCCGACGCATCGGCAGACCCGTTCGTCTCGGGTCTTGTCGAGCAGATCGGTGAGCCCCAGGGCCGCATCACCATCAAGTACGACGGCCAGAAGCACGTCGTGCAAAAGGCCGTGCCCTCTCACGCGTCCGGTTTGCAGGAGACGTTCAAGCTTCTCGACGCCAAAGGCGTCGGCCCGACCCAACTCGACATCGTCGCCGCAGGCCACCGTGTTGTCCACGGCGGCATGGTGTTCTCCGAGCCAGAGCTGATCCTGGACCCGGTCGTGGACATGATCCGGGACCTCATCCCACTGGCGCCGCTGCACAACCCGGCCAACATCGACGGCATCGAGGTCGCCCGCGAGTTGCTGCCGGACATCCCGCACGTCGCCGTGTTCGACACCGGCTTCTTCCGCGACCTGCCCCCGGCCGCAGCGCTGTATGCCATCAACGCTGAGGTCTCCGAGCGCAACCTGATCCGCCGCTACGGCTTCCACGGCACCTCGCACGAGTTCGTGTCCTCCCAGGTGCCGGAACTCATCGGCCGCGACCCGGCGCACACCCGCCAGATCGTGCTCCACCTGGGCAACGGCGCTTCCGCTTCCGCGGTTGCCAACGGCCACCCGATCGACACCTCCATGGGCATGACGCCGCTGGCCGGCCTGGTCATGGGTACCCGCTCCGGCGACATCGACCCGGGCATCATCTTCCACCTGGTGCGTCAAAGCGGCATGACTATCGACGAGATCGACAACCTCCTCAACCGCCAATCTGGCGTCAAGGGCCTGTCGGGCGTCAATGACTTCCGCGAACTGCGCGCCATGATCGAAAACGAGGACGAAAACGCCTGGCTGGCCTACAACGTGTACCTCAACCAGCTGCGCCGCTTCATCGGTTCCTACATGATCGCGCTCGGCCGCGTGGACGCCATTACGTTCACCGCCGGCGTTGGCGAGAACGATAAGTTTGTTCGCATGGATTCGCTGGACAACCTGAAGCACTACGGCATCGAGATCGATCCGGCGAAGAACGATTTGCCTAACGACGGCCCACGTATCATCTCCACCGACGACTCCACCGTGAAGGTTCTCGTCGTGCCTACCAACGAGGAGTTGGCCATCGCGCAGAAGGCCGCCGCCGTCGCCGCACGGGTATAAAAGCAAAATGTTGTAACAACTTACCCTAAGCCGATATATTGACGTGTAGTAACAACGCCCGCATTGCGGGCTGAACATACCGTCAAAGGGGATGGGCAGATGGCCGAGCAGCACCGCAACGTTTCCAGTGTGCGCCGACGTGGAACCTCAATCGCAGCATGTGCCATCGGCCTGTCGCTCATCGCAGGCGCGGTGCAACCGGTGCAGGCGGCCGAAGAAACCATGGAAGCCACAGAACCCGCACCGGATCCGGTTGCAGACCCGGCGAATCCCCCCGAGGTCGACGAGGGCTGGTCCGGCGTCTCCTACCCGGCGGCTAAGGTGCGCCTTGGCCAAACCACCTCCACGGAGGTGGTGCTCGGTTTCCTCGAGTCGTACATCAACAAGCCGGTGCACTACCGCTTTGCAAAACCCGAGGCAGTAAACCCGGCCTGGGGTGCTGAGATCGACGGCGATTCGGGCACCGTGACCATCACCCCGGATCCGTCCAAGGCCGAAGAGCTGCCGGATGAAGAGACCATCAACATCATGGCGGTGTACAAGGACGGCGACCACAAGATCGTGCCGTTCGACATCGTGCTTTCCGCGGACCCGTACTTCATGCGGGTCGAGGACCGCACCTTCTGGGCGCACAAGCGCATCAAGCCGGTCCCCGTTCGCGCACTGCGGGTTCCCGATGGCGCCACATTGACTATCGACGCCTCCACCCTCCCCGAAGGCATCACCGCCGACACCTCCCGCGCCAAGGGCCGTTTCCAGCATGTCTACCTCAAGGGCGCCCCGACCACCCCGGGCACCTACAACGTCACTGCGCGTGTGCTGGGCGAAGATGGCAGCCCGCTCGTCGATACCGCAGGCAACGTCGTCACCTCCATGTTCACCATCACCGTCAAGGACACCTCGGAGCTTCCTGAGCCTGTCCGAGAGAAGCTGACCACCCCGCCGGACGGCACCGTCCGGCCCGGTGAGAAGTTGGAGATCCCCGTCGACACCGAAAACGCCTCCTCCGTGGACGTCCAGGGCCTGCCGGACGGTGTGATTTACGACGAGGAAAACAGCGTCATCACCGGTACCCCCAAGGAGCCGGGCGACTACGACGTGGTCGTGGAGGTCATCACCGAAGACGACAGGTTGTTGGAGGAGCACCTTGAGATCTCGGTGTCCGTGGCCGACGGCTTCGCGTGGCATCCAATCACGGTGCGCGCTGGTGAGGATGTAGAGGCTGCGCCGTCGAGGGTGCCGTCGACAAGCATGGGCATCCGCGCCGCCGACGATGCGCCCGAGTGGGTCACCGTTGGCGTCGACGGCGTGATCAAGGCGGTCCCGCCGCGCGACCTGAAACCAGGGGAGTACAAGTTTGGCGTGATTACCGACGACGGCACGCGCAGCACCGTCACCATCGACGTCCAACCTCCCAACACCGACGCCTCCCGCTACTGGCCCGAGTACCGCCCGGGCTACCTGCGCTACGGCGAGACCGGCAACAACAGCGCGCCGACCGCGACGCTGACCGAGGGCGGCCGCAGCTACCGCAACCAGCCGCTGCCTGCCGGCACGAAGTTCGAGATTCTGGGTGATTCCACGGGCCTTGAAATGGACAAGTCCACCGGCGTGATCACGGTGACAAAGCCACGCACCGAGAACTTCGACGTCCGCGTGCGGATCACATTCCCGGATGACACCATCGCGGAGCGTTATGCGAAGTTCATCGTGGACCCCGCTCCGCACAACGTCACCTACCAACCCGCCTACGAGCAGAACAAGGGCGCGCAGCCGGGTAAGACGGTGCTCATCCGCCAGATTGGCAAGATGCCTGAGGATGCGGAGTACGTGCTGGCCACCCCGCACACCGAACTCGAGGGCTGGGATGTTGCCGTCGATCTAGACTCCGGCCTGATCCGCGCGACCGCGCCGAAGGACAACGCCAAGCCGATCGAGGTGCAGGTCCGCGCGCTGTACTCGGACGGCACCATCGACGACGTGCCGCCGAGCGAAGGCGAGCCCAGCGCCAACCGCGAAGACGGCGAGGCTGCCACCGTGCGTATCGACGCCCTCACCGGCGACACCCTCGCCGACGGCGTCCGCAGCCTGGAGTACAAGCCGGTATTCGACGCCGAAGGCAACATCAGGATCACCCCCACCGGCTCGGTGCCGGAAGGCACGAAGTTCGAGGCAGACGGCCTGACCACCCTGCCGGTAGAGCTTGACGAGAACACCGGTGAGATCACGATCAAGGTGCCAACCGACGCACCGGCCGACGCACCCTTCGACGTACCGATCAAACTGACACTGCCGGACGGCTCCACCCAGGAGGTCGTCGTACCGGTGACCACCCGCTCCGAAGCCAAAGGCAAGGCCGTGTCGTGGGCGCCGCTGAAACTCACCGAGGGCGGCGACCCGACCACCAAACTGCCCACCGCTGCACCGGAGGGGGCGCGGTACGGGCTGGCGGCGTCGTTTAGCGAGCCCGGCTGGCGCGTCCATGTCGACGAAACCACCGGCGCCATCACCGCCGCCATCGACGGCGGCAAGGCGGCGAGGAGCAACGCGCTGGCCACCCTGATCCCGATCGTGGTCACGTTCACCGACGGCTCCCAACGCATCGTCGAGGTCCCGGCCACCGCCGTGCGTGGCGAGGCCGCCCTCACCGGCATCGAATACCTCGGCGGCAACGTCCGCGCAGGCGCGGAACGTGTACTGACCCCCACCAAGCACAAGGGATCCTTCTCCCTGGTCACCCCGGTGGAGGGGCTGCACACCGCCATCGACCCGGAAAACGGCGTGCTCACCGTCAAGGCCACCCCAGATACCCTGCCCGGCATCCGCGAGGTGCCCGTGCGTATTAGCTTCAGCGACGGCTCGGAACTGTTCACCTCCGCGCCCGTCCAGGTGCTCACCGCCAACGGCGCGACCACCCTGGCCAAGGACGCGAAGCTGGAGAACATGCTGGTCAAAGGCACCGCTGGCGAGACCTCCCGCTTCGCCCTGACGCGCCCGGAGACCGCCATCGACCACCCGTTCTCGCTCGGCCAAACCGAATCCGACGGCTGGACCTTCGGCATCGACCACGCCACCGGCGAACTCACCGCCAGCATCCCCGCAGGTGCGGAGGGCCATGCGAAGGCCGTGCCGGTGTTCGTCGAATACCTCGACGGGTCCCGTGGCAAGTTCACGGTGACGGTGGAGGCGACACGGGCGGTGGAGTCGTCGACAAGCAGTAGCTCCGTAGACACCCGCGCGATAGGCTGGATCGCCGGGCTGCTTGCCATCCTCGGCCTCATCGGGGCAACCAACTACGCCCTGTACGAAAACCGAGAGTTTTACCAACAATTCCTAGTCTGGTGGAAGTAGGAGAACATGCGAGTACACAAGAAAGTCGCCGCCGCCGCGGTTGCCGCGAGCCTCGGTGCAGGGCTCGTAGTGCCAATACAGGCAGGCGCCGTCATTGAGCAGACGCGTCCCTTCTCCGTCGACGCGAAAACCGGTGCGTTCGAAGGCTTCCAAACCGTCGAAGCCAACAAGGGCCGCGTCAGCTGGCTGACCTACAACAACCCCACCTACGGCAGCCTGCCCACCGCCCTCTACATCGACGCGTTTAACGACGGCACCCGCGTCCAATACGTCGGCAACGACACCGACGTCAAAACCTCCAGCAAAGACGGCGTAGACACCATCACGCTCACGCACACCAAAAACGGCGTCGAGCTCACCCGCACCTTCACCGTCACGGCGAAAGAAGTCACCGTCAACGTCGTCGCACGCAACGTCACCGACGCACCGAGCCCCCTGGCCATCGACCTCACCGCAGGCATGATGTCTTACGACTACGAACTCACCGCCACCCCCAAAAACAACGGGTACGAGGTCTCCGTCGGCGGACGCTACAAGGTGCACACGCTTTTCGACGACCCCACCACCACCGCAACCGGCGACACCCTCAACAACGCGCTTTCCGGCGCCAACAACGCCAGCCGCTTCCAAACCGGCAAATGGGAAAACACCGTTGCACCAGGCGAAACCCTCGAAGCCACCGTCACCTTCCAAGGCACCGCCAGCGAAGCGCTAAAAGACACCGACGGCGACGGCTTCCCCGACGAATGGGAACGCAACGGCTTCACCTCCGCCGACGGCAAAGAATTCCCGCTCCACCGCTGGGGCGCCGACCCCACGCGCCCAGACCTGTTCCTCCAACTCAACTGGATGAAATCCGAATGGGAATCCCTGGGCTGCTCCGACAAGCGCAAGTACGCGCCCACCGAAGAAGACTTTGACAAGTTCCAGGAATGCGCCAATGCGAACACCAACGTGTACCGCCCCTCACGCCAAACGCTGAACGACCTCGTCGACCTCTTCGACAAAGAGGGCTACAACCTGCACATCGACGCCGGCGTCTACTACAACAACATCCCCGGCCTCGAACCCCACGGCGGGCCAACCGAGGACTACGCGGAGTACTACTTCGCCGGCGAAAACCCGGCAGTCAGGATGATCAAGGACCGCGACCGCCTGCTCGGCGACCGCAAAAACATCTTCCGCGTCGGTGTCATCGGCGACAGCCAAGCCGCAGACAACCCGTCCTCCGGCAACGCCCTACTTGCCGACGGCGCCTTCTACATCGCCAAAAACGAACGCATGACCTCGCAGGAACAACTCCGCAACACCATCCTGCACGAATTCGGCCACAACCTCGGCCTGACCCACTCGGGCTCGTCGAAAGTAAAGCGCCCCGACAGCGAGTACGTCCCGCACTACGAATCGGTCATGAACTACCTCTACCAGTTCAGCGTGTTCAACTACTCCAAAGAAACCGCCACGCCCGACAGCACAAAGCCGCTGCCGGCCAAGTGCACCGACGGCTCCGTCGAATGCTTCAAGGGCAACTACAGCATCGCCCCCGACTGGGACAACCTCGACCTGGTCAACGGCGAAATCCGCAAGGCCACCGGCACCTCCGGCGTCGCCGACGAGGACCCCGACGAATCCGGCCACACCCACCCCTCCGTGAGCCAACTCGTCGCCCTGTCCGCCGAACGCAACAACGGCAAGGCGGGCCTGCGCATGCTCAGCCTGAAGGACAACCCGTCCTACATCGTGGCTAATCGTTACGACTCCCGCGTCAACGTCGAACTCTCCAACCTCGGCATCGACCTGCACAAATTCACCCTCCAGGTGAACTACCCCGGCGGCGACTTCCGCAGGGAATACCCAGTCGAAGGCGCCCTGACCGAAAACGCAGCCCTGCCCATCGAAGTACCGATCACCAACACCATCGGCTACGACGAAGCCGAAATGCCGATCCAGTTCCGCGTCTTCAACGAGGAAGGCCTGCTTGTCGAGGACCAAACCGTCAACTTCTCCGTCCTCAACTACTCCGCCAAGGACATGCAAGACCTCATCGCCGACCTGGAGAAAACCAACCCAGAGAAGGCCGACCAGGTCCGCGACATCCTGGCCAAGCCCGACCCGTCCAAGCCGACCCTGACCCAGGCCCCGCCGATCCCAACTGCCACCAACCTGCCGGTCCTGCCCGGCCAGCGCGACCCGGCGATCACCTCCCTGGGCCCGAAGCCGACCACGCCGCGGCCAACCAAGCCTTCCAAGACGGTCTACACCACCCCTGGCCCCACCGTGACCAAACCGACCTCCACCGTCGAGCCGCAGGCCTCCGGCAGCTCTGGCAGCTCTAGCGGCTCCGGAAGCGGCTCTAGCTCCTCGCCGGGTGCGATCGTCGGCATCATCATCGCGGTCCTGGCGGTGCTGGGCCTCGGCGGTGCCGCGGCCGCGTACATGAACCGCTAGCCACGCGCCGGGGCGCTCGGCCCCCGGCCTCGCGCCCCCGGCCCGTGGACCCAAACGGCGCATCCTACACGGTGCATTTCGTCGAAAATCAGCGAAATATGCCGTGTAGGATGCGCCGTTTAGCTTTTGACCGGCCCACCGGCCCCACCAGCCACCACCCTCAGAACCAGGTGGCGGGGCGGACCTTGTTCGCCATGTCCACAAGCGCGTAGCGGTGCTGGGCGTAGGGGGCGACGCGGGCCTGGGCGCGCAGGGTTTGGGCGAGGCCGTGGCGGATTTCGCGTTCGGTGAAGGAGTATTCGAAAAGGGTGGGGGTGTTGGCGGAGCCTTCGGTGACCAGGTAGTGCAGGGCGGCGTCGAGGACGGCGGTCTTGATCTGCAGGAAGCGTGGCTCGGTGGTGGGGATCTGGTCGAGGCGGGCGGCGGCCTCCCGGATTTGCGCTTCGGTGGGGTCGGCGCCGGTGCCTGCGACGGGCAGGACCAGGTAGAGGATGGCGGTGAGTTGGGCCATGCGGGAGTGGCGCGAGGCGTTGGGCACCTTGTCCAGGGCCCGCAACGCCAAATCGGTTTCCCCTTCGCGCATGAGCATGCGGGCGAGTCCGAAGGCGGAGGAGACGGTGGTGGGGTTAGTGAGCCACACCAGGGAGTACAGCCGGATCGCGTGGAAGCGTAGCGCGCCGGGTTCGAGGGCGGTGACGGTCCAGGTGGGGTCCATTTGGCCGTTTTCCACCATGGCGCGAAGCACGGTGGTGGGGACGTTGGAGAGGGGGTGTTCGAGGTTGGTGGCGGTGCGGGCGAGGGAGTCGTCGATAAGCGATTGCTCTTGGAGGCCTCGCTCTTGCAGCAACAACTCGGAAACGGCGGCGAGTGCGAGTTTGGGGGCGGCCTCGCCGGGGAGTTGGTTGAGCACTTCGGAGAAGGAGCGGGTGGCGGTGGGGAAGTCGCCGAGCAGCATTTCTACGACGCCGGAGTACCACGAGAAGCGCCAGGTGTCGCCGAAGCGGTCCTGGAGGGTGAGCAGCCAGGAGCGGGCTTGGGAGGTGAGGCCGAGGTCGATCATGGTGCGCACGACGCCGAACGGGATTTCCACGGAGTGTTCGTATTGCGGGGTGGTCATGGCTTGGCGCAGGGTTTCCAGGGTTTCGCGGGGTTCGGCGTAGGAGGAGCCTTGGAGCATGGCGGCGCCGACGTCGTCACGGTTGATCAGCGGGGATGGCAGGGCAGCGACGACTTCTTGTGGGGTGATGTCGACGGTGCGGGAGATGCCGTCGATGAGTTGGTCGGTGCGGAACACCAGGTGTTTGGTGCCAAAGGTGCGGCGTTGCGGGGAGAAGAGGGAGTGTTGGGCGGGGTAGGTGCGGCCGTCGTGAACCGCCACGACCTCGCGTAGTACGCCGAGGAGCTGGCTTTCCAGTTCGGAGACGCTATCGAACCGCCGGGCGGGGTCTTCGTTGCAGCAGCGCGCGAGCAGCCGGTACAGGGAGGTGTATTGGCGGAAGAGTGGCTCGTCGGTGGGCGTGGGTAGGCCGGGGTCGTAGATGCCGTCGGTTTGCGGCAGGTCCACCACGAGCGAGGCGAGTGTGCGCCCGACCGTGTAAATATCGGACGCGATCGACGGGCCCTCCGTGGCCACCTCGGGCGCCTGGAACCCCTTCGTGCCGTAAATAAACCCATACGCGCCGATGCCGGACACCGCGCCCATGTCGATGAGTTTCACCTGGTCTTCGGTGACAATGATGTTGTCGGGTTTCAGGTCGTTGTACACCACCCCGCGCGAGTGCAGATAGTCCAGCGCGGGCAGTACTTCCAGGATGTAGGCGATGGCGATGTCGGGTTCGAGCACTCCGCTTAGCGACGAATTCCTTCTCGCCCGTAGCGAAGGCCCACCCACGTACTCCATGACGGTGAAGCCCCCGGGGACGCGGGGGTCGTCGATAAAGTTGAAGATTTTCACGATCCCGGGGTGGGTGATGTCCGCCAGGAACTCGCGCTCTGCTTCGGCGGCTGCGGCCTCGTCGGGGTTGTCGGTGGAGTGCAGGCCCTTGAGCACCACCACGCGCCCGGCCACGTAGTGGTCCTGCGCGAGGTAGATCCAGCCCATGCCGCCGTGCGCGATCACGCCGGTGATCTCGTACTGGCCAGCCACGATGTCGCCGGGGTGCAGCACCGGCGGCGCGATGCCCTTCTTCACCACGGCTGGCTCCGGGTCGATCAGCGCCTCGCGCGGTTCGGTTGGCTCCACCCACGGCAGTTCCACCATGCCGTCGGCGATGATGCGGCTGGCGCGCCGGGTGCCGCGGCGTTCGCGGAAGGTGTCCAGCGCAGCTTGGCGCGAGCGTTGCGACGTATCCTCGCGCCCCGAACCCTTACGCAACTTGTCCAGGTCTTTGAGCAGCCCGGCCATTTCGCCGAGGCCGGCGTATGCGGCGTCGGAGTCGTCGTCAAGATCATCATCGTCGGCGAACGGGTCGAAGGCGACGGCTTCGGTGCCTGGTTCATCATCCGCGAAGGGGTCGAAGGCGACCGCCTCGGTGGGCTGGACGTCGTCGTGGTCGTGTGGCTTAGCCATCGTTGTCCTCCTTCCGGTACCGCAGCGGCGGCGGTGAGGATTCAGCTATAGACCCGCCGAGCCAGGTGTTGTAGAGGGTGTACCAGGAGCCGTCGTTACGCATCCGCTCCAGGGTGGCGTTGACCTGGCGCACCAGATCGTCCTGCCCCTTGGCCACGCCGACGCCGTAGTACTGGGTGGCAAACGCGCCTTCCAGAATGGTCGTGTGCGGGTCCTGCGCGGCCAGGCCGGCGAGGATCGCATCATCCGCCACGATCGCCTCCGCCCTAAACTGCTGCACCGCCATCAGGCAATCCGACCAGGAGCGGGTGCGCAAAATGTTCGAGTCCGGCACGTAGGTTTTGGCGATACGCAGCAGGTTTGTCCCGTCGACGATGCAGGCGGTGCGCCCGGCGAGGTCCTCCAAGCTATTCACGTCGCGGTCTTTGGGCACGAGCACTCTTACCGACGACGTCAGGTACGGCGTAGAAAACTCAATCACCTCAGCCCGCTCGGGCGTAATCGACATCGTCCGGATAATGATGTCCACCTCACCCGAGTTAAGCGCCTCCGTGCGGGCCGCCGAATCGACGAAGCGGAAATCGACGCGCAGGTCCTGGTCATCCTCGAAGATGTCGTGGGCGATCGCCCGGGCCAGGTCCACCTCGAGCCCGCGCAACTTGCCGGAGTCCGTGTCGCGGTAGGACAGCAGGTACAAAGACTGGTCGATGCCGACGATGATGCGGCCGCGCTGGCGGATGCGCTCCACGTTCGGCTTCGGGGCCTCCTCCTCGGCACCGTCCGCTTCACTTCCAGCGCCCCCGCGCGGGTCCAACGACCCCTCCCACTCGAACTCGTCCGGCGTGAACGGATCCGCCGGGGGACCGGCCGCCGGATCCAACTGGGCGCCCGGCGGCAGCGGCACCATCTCGCGGGTCGGCGACGGCGTTTCGATCGTCGCCGATACCTTCCCCTCATGCCCCTCACCGCCGGCGCACGCCACCAACGACGGCACCGCAAGCGTCGCCACCGCACACGCCGCAACCACACGCGAGCCGAACCGAGCGCGCATCATAGGTACTCACCCAACCTGCGGCGGATGCCCCACCAGATACACACCACTGCCAGCACGGACAGCAGCGCCACGGCGGCGGAGACGCGCCGGGTCGCGTCCAACGACTCCGCAATGTAGAGCCGCGTGTTCTCCCTCGAGGACGCAATCAGTTCCGCCAGGGACCCGTCGAGGCCACGGAAGGAGGCCTCCCCGTCGGCGTCGCCACGCGTGCTCAAAAGCGCCGCCGCCTGGTCGTAACTGCCGGAGTTCAGCGCCCCGACCAGTTCGGCGTGTTCGTTGGACCAAGCGTTGAGGTGGGAGCGGGAGTCGTCGATAAGTTGCTTGTTCATGCCGTAATCCTCCGCCGTATGCACCGCGCCGGCGACCGACGAGTAGGTCTCGGTGAAGTCGCGGGCGGACTGGGCGGCGGTTTCGCGGCGCAGCAACGCGAAGGTTTCGTCGGTGCGGGTCTCCAGGGCGTCGATGCGCGCCGCCGTGAGTTCCTCCCAGGGCTGCGCCGCCCGCGCGTACGCCACGGAACCGGAGCGCCAGGACTGGAAGTTAGACACCCCGGCCCAACTGATCGCGATGAGCAGCGCCAGCGTGGCGGCAAGGAAGCCACGGTTGAAACGGCGGCGGAACGTCAGCCACAGCCACCACTGCGCCAGCAACAGGAACCCCAGCGCCGCCAGGAAGCCGGACAGGGTCACCCACTGCGGCTGGGACAGTCGGCGCATCTCGTCGGCAACGTCCTGGCGGGTGAGCGTATTGATCTCTTGTGCCGCCGACAGCATCCGCGTACGCATAATCGCGCTGGCCTGCGACATGTACGCCACGCCCACCGGGTTGCCCATGCGCTGGTTCACCTGCGCCCGCGCGTTCAGGCCGCTGTAGACGGGCAGGTCGCGCTGGATGTTAATCACCAGGTCCTCGATCTCCCGGCTCGAGGCAGAATCGGCCTCCACCGCGCCCTTGTAAATCTCGGAGGCGGAACTGACCGCCTGGTCCAGCGCCGCCGTATACGTGCGCATGTCGTCCTCCGACATAGGCCCCGCCTGCACGTAGGACCCCGCGGCAATGGTGTCCGCCCGCAGCAGCGACGTGGACAGCACGTGCGCCGCCGCACTCATCGGCTCCGTGGCATTCAGCACCGTGTCCAGCGACTGGTTGCGCAGCGACATGGACTGGCTCATGGACAGCCCGGCCGCCAGCATCGAGGTGGTCAGCACCACCATCACCACGATCAACTTGCCGGGCGTGGTCTGCAGAAACGCCTTGCCCCGGCGCCCCATCGCCATCGGCCGCACAAGCCGCCCCTGCAAGAAGCGGGCACGTTCACGGCGCGGCTCCAGCTCATCGAGCCATGCGTCCGCGCTCGTCTCCTCCAGCCCCGCAGCCGAGGCCGTCGCCCACATTACCATTCCGCAATAATAACCGCTTCCACCTACAGTGGGGGCATGCTTGGCGACGGAAACGGCTGGGTCACCGCACCCAACGGCACAAAATTCTGGGGTCTTCACGGGGCCGCTGGCCTCTTCCTTATCGCGGGGACCGGCGAAAACGCGCGTGTGCTGCTGCAACACCGCGCCGCCTGGACCGCCCAGGGCGACACGTGGGGTATCCCCGGCGGCGCGATCGATTCGCACGAAACCCCCGCCGAGGCCGCCATCCGCGAGTCAGTGGAGGAGTGTGCGATTGACCCCGGGGAGGTGGCGGTCGTCGATACGCTGCGCACTGCGGAGTTCCCCAACTGGTCCTACACAACAGTGCTCGCGCTTTGCGACGAGCCCCTGCCCACCACCCCCAACGAAGAATCCGAAGAACTGCGCTGGGTCCCCCTGGACACCCTGCGCGATTTTCCGCTGCACCCCGCCTTCGCCGCCTCCCTAGACACAGTGCTTGCGCGCGCGATGGTGCATACTAAACCGCATGATTGAAGTCCAAGGACTGACGAAACGCTACGGCTCCGTCCAAGCCGTCGATGACCTCACCTTCACGGTCAAACCCGGTGTGGTCACCGGCTTCCTCGGCCCCAACGGCGCCGGCAAATCCACCACCATGCGCATGATCCTGGGGCTGGATAAACCCACCTCGGGCCATTCGCTTATCGACGGCACCCCCTACCGCAACATCCCCAACCCCACCCGCAAAGTCGGCGCCCTCCTCGACGCCAAAGGGGTCCACCCCAACCGCTCCGCACGCGCCACCCTGCTCTGGCAAGCCCAGGCAGCCGGCATTGCGCGCAAGCGTGTCGACGAGGTCCTCGACCTCGTCGGCCTCACCGACGCCGCCGGCAAACGCGTCGGCGGATTCTCCCTCGGCATGGGCCAGCGCCTCGGCATCGCCGCCGCACTGCTCGGCGACCCCGAATACCTCATCCTCGACGAACCCGTCAACGGCCTCGACCCCGCCGGCATCCGCTGGGTCCGCGGCCTACTGAAGTCCCTGGCAGCGGAGGGCCGCACCGTGCTCGTGTCCTCCCACCTCCTCGCCGAGATGGCCCAAACCGCCGACAACCTCATCATCATCGGCCGCGGCCGCCTCGTCGCCGACACCTCCGTCGCCGAATTCATCCGTAACAACTCCGGCGTGACCACCGTGGTGCGCGCCGCAGACACGCAGGCGCTCGAAGCGGCGTTGGGTGGGGTGCCGTTTACGCGCGTCGTCGATAGTGAAGGGCGCGCGACACTCGAAATCGCCGACCGCACCTCCGACGACATCGGTGCCCTCGCCTTCGCCGCCGGCATCCAACTCGCCGAACTCACCGAACGCCGCGCCTCCCTCGAAGAGGCCTACATGCACAGCACCCAAGACCAAGCCCAGTACGTATCCGCGGAGGCCCCCAATGCATAACCTCATCCAAGCCGAGTGGACCAAACTGCGCACCACCGCATCCTTCTTCTGGACCACCGGCATCACCCTGGTCATCTCCGCCCTCTACGGTCTCCTATTCGGCTACGCCTCCCGCACCAGCGGCATGCCCTACGCGCCCCTGACCGTCATCGCATCCGTGGCCACCACCATCGCCATCATCGTGATCGTGCAGGCCGCCATGACCGTCACCACCGAATACCGCTACGGCATCCCCGCCACCAACTTCCGCGTCGTCGCCCAACGCTGGCAACTCGCCGTAGCGAAGGTGCTGCTCGGGGCCGTATTGGCCGCTATCGTGGCGCTGGTCGCGCTGGTGCTCGCCTTCATTCTTGGCGACCTCACCGCCTCCGTCCCCGCCAACTGGACCACCAACCCCGCCACCCAACGCGCCCTCTGGGCCGTCCCGCTTGGCATGGCGCTGATCACCATGTTTACCCAGGGCGTCGGCTGGCTGGTGCGCAACACCTCCGGCACCATCGTGGCCTGCATCAGCATGATGCTGCTGGTAGAAACCATCGTCGGCTTCATCCCGCGCTTCGGTGCCGACGTGGCCAAGTTCCTGCCCTTCGGCAACCTCACCTCCTTCATGGTCAACCAGCCCAACGGCCACTGGGGCCTCGGCGTATCGCTGCTGGTCTTCGCCGTGTGGGCGGTGGGGCTCTGGATCGCGGGCCTGGTGGCGCTCGAGTCCCGCGACGCGTAGGGGCTTGAGGGGCGGGTGCCGCCGGTGCCGCGTTGGCGCCGCCGCGCTGGCGCCGCCACCCTGGTGCCGCGCTGGTGCCGCCACCCCGGCGCGCCACCTCCCGCAAACGGCGCATCCTACACGGCGCATTTCGTCGAAAATTAGCGAAATGTACCGTGCAGGATGCGCCGTTTAGCTTTGAGACACCCCGCGCCGCACCCTACTGCGCTACACTCAAGCGCGTCTCGGGGAGGGGGCAACATGATTAGACAAGATTTGGTGGGGAAACTAGTTGGACGCGGCAAGGCTGCTGAACAAGTTTGTGTGAAGCTGTCGTCGACAAGGTTTATCGCGCGCACGGAATGGGTAAAACTGAAGCCCCACGAACAACAGTTCCTACGGTGCTGGGCAGCGGGGGCGGCGGCACACACGTCGATACTGGTGGGACGTGCTGCGGCGACGGCGCACGGAATGTGGGTTCTGCCCCGCACGTTTGAGGTGGAGATGGCAAACCCGAAGGGGCGCGTTCCCCGACACTCGCAGCGTCCTTCGGGCGTTACCTATCGACGAATCGTCGTACCAGGCATGGACATCACCGCGTTAGGCCAGAACGACGAGGTGAAACTCACGACCCCGGTGCGCACGGCAGTCGACATTGCTCGGTGGCACGGCGTGAAAGAAGGCGTGGTCGCGATGGACAGCCTGTTCTTCGGGAAACTCGACGCGTTCAAGGGGGGCATCCACACTGAGCTGGAGGAAACAATCCACCGCCTTAGCGGTAACCGCGGCATTGAACAGGCCCGAGAGGCGTTTGGGCAATTGTCGATGCTGTCGGAGTCTCCGTATGAGACGCTCGTTCGCCTTCTGCTTCGGCGCGTCGGTGTCGTGGCGCAGGAGCAGATGCGCATCGGCAAATACCGGGTGGATTTGCTGTGGGGCCAGCTGGTCATTGAGGTCGACGGTGCCATCAAGTTTGAGGAGGATGCGTCACGTGCCGCTCAACAGCACATTCATCGTGAAAATCAGCTTCGGGAGGCCGGCTACTGGATCATCCGCATCACGCCTAAAGAAATATGGGCGGATGAGGAAAAGGTGCTTCACCGCATTGTTGCGGCAAAGCGTCGTTCGGAGAAGATCGGCCCGGCGTCGGTTGAGGCTCTGCCCGCGTGGTGAGGCACCAAACTTAGCCAAACGGCACATCTAACACGGCGCATTTCGTCGAAAATTAGCGAAATGTACCGTGCAGGATGTGCCGTTTGCGTTAAAGGGGCCGGGCGGGGAAGCGACGCAAGGGCCACCCAGCCGCCCAGCCACCCAGCCCACACACCCCTACTGCAGGGCGGAGGTCAGTTTCATCACGTTGTCGATGTAGCGCCTGTACCAGGGCCGCTGATCCCACCGCTCCAAAGTAAGCTCCCGCGACACGGCTAGATAACACGCGCCGAGTTCGGACAGCATGTGCAGCAGCGTCCCGGAGGCGACGAAGAGGGAGGATTCGTAGTTGAGGCTGAAGGAGCGAATGTCCATGTTGGAGGATCCGACGACGGCGGAGGAGCCGGGGAGGCCGTCGTCGATAAGTACGAACTTGGTGTGGAGCACGAATGGCGCGGGGAATTCCCAGATGCGCACGCCGGCTTTGAGGAGTTGTTCGTAGTAGGCGGATTGGGCGTGTTGGACCATGAATTGGTCGGATTTGGCGCTGACGAGGAGGTCGACGCGTACGCCGCGGTAGCAGGCGGAGGTGATGGCTTCCAGCAGCGAGTCGTCGGGTACGAAGTAGGGCGAACACAGCGTGACGTGCGTTTTTGCGTTGTGGATCATGGACACGAACATGCGCAGGTTCGGCTCGGTGAGGTATCCGGGTCCCGAGGGGACGAGTTGGAGCACGCCATTGCTTGTCGACGACTCCCTCACCGGCGCCTGCTCAATCACCTCACCAGATTCTGTGTACCAGTCTGTGGCGAACATGGAGTCGGCGGACGCGACGATGGGGCCTTCGAGTTCGACAAACGCGTCGACCCATTGGCGGCCGGCGCGGCGGTGTTGGCGGACGAGGTAGGAGCGGTCGATGAGGTTGAAGGATCCGAGCATGGCTACGCGTGAGTCGACGACGAGGAGTTTGCGGTGGTTGCGTAGGTCGGGGCGGCGCCAGCGGCCGCGGAGTGGGGCGAGTGGCAGCATCATGTGCCAGTCGACGCCGATTTCGGTCAGTCGGCGTTTCAGTTTCCGGAACCCGGGGTATTTTTGGCTGCCGATGTGGTCGAAGAGGAGGCGGACGTGGACGCCGCGGACGACGGCTCGTTCGATGGCGCGGAAGACGACGTCGGTGGTGTCGTCCCAGGCTACGGCGTAGATTTCGATGTTGACGTGGGTGGTGGCGTCGTCGATGAGCGATGCCATGCGGTGCATCGTTTTGTGGTAGTCGGTCCAGAGTGCGCGTACGTCGGCGTGGACGGCGGGGTAGCCGGTGAGGGTGCGGTTGAGGCGCACGATGGAGGTGGTGACGTCGGGCAGGGGTACGTCGGCGGGGAAGTCGGCGACGTTGAGGTTGGTGTCGTCGATGTGTCGGCGTGCTTCAACTTGGATGCGGTGGCGGCGTCGCGACACGAACGTGGAGCCCATGAGGAGGTACAGCGGCAGCCCGACGACGGGCAGCAGCAGGATGAGCAAAAGCCACGCGTTTGCCGACGACGGTTTGCGCCCGCCCGGCACCACACCGATCATGACGAATTTGATGGCGTAGTCGAGGACCATCGCCGCGAATTGCCACCAGCCGAGGTCGATATTCATCGGACCTCATCATAGGAGAGGCCGCGCGTGTCGTAATCGACGATTACGGGTGCGTGGTCGGAGGCACCCTTGCCGCGGCGTTCGTCGACGTCCACCCAGGCGCGTTTGACCAGGTCGCGCATGGGTGCGGTGGCGAGTTGGAAGTCGATGAGCATGCCTTCGTTGTGCTGGAACCGCATGGATTTGTAGTCCCAGAAGGTGTAGGGCTCGTTGTGACGAATTTCGTACAACCCCGCCTCCAGCAGCATCTGGAACGCGGCGCGTTCGGGTTCGGTGACGTGGGTTTTGCCTTCGAACCAGGCGACGTCCCACACGTCTTCGTCGCGGGGTGCGACGTTGAAGTCTCCCATGAATACCTGCAGGTCGCCGGGCCGTACCGATTCCGCCAGGGACCACAGGAATTGCAGTTTGTAGTCGTAGTGCGGGTCGCCGATCTCGCGGCCGTTGGGCACGTACAGGCTCCACACTTCCACGCCGCCGCAGTTGGCGCCGACCGCGCGCGCTTCCACCTTCGGTTCGCCTTTCTTGGCAAACGCGGGTTGGCCGTCGAAGTGGTCGCGCACGTTGTCCAACCCCACCCGCGAGGCGATGGCCACGCCGTTCCACTGGTTCACGCCCACGTGCGCGACCTCGTAGCCTGCGGCTTCGAAGGTGGCGTAGGGGAATGTCGCGTCTGCGGTTTTGGTTTCTTGCATCGCGAGTACGTCCACGTCGTTGCGTTCGAGGAATGCGGCGATGCGTTCCGCGCGGGTGCGCACGGAGTTGACGTTCCAGGTGGCGATTCGCATGTGCCTAGCCTAGCGCCAGCCGCCGACGGTGATGTTCGAGCGCCCCCTCGGGCACATTGCTAATCGACGACACCCCGTACCCCTCACCGTCAACCCACGCCACCTGCTCCTCCGCAAGTGTCCATTCGTCGGTGAGGAGTTTCAGCGCGGGTTTCCCGATGCGCTCCGGGATCATAAGCCGTACTGGCAGGTTGCGTTCGCGGTAGAAGTCGCGGATGGTGTCGATAGGCACTGGTTGCAGGCCTGCGGACGGCCCGAGCGGCACGGCCGAGTTCGCTTCGTCGGTCTCCCCGGTGCGCATGAGCCAGCCTTCGGCCCAGGCTTCTTCGGTGGTGGGGATGTCCTCGGCGATGCGGCGCTCCAGCGCGCGGATCTCGGAGTTGCGCACCGTTCTCGCCGACAGTTTCTTAATGATGTGCACGTTGGCCACCTCGATCGCCTCCTTCGAGGACGGGAAGCCACCCACCTCCTGCGGCCGCACCACCAGCGGGTCGAGCGACACGACGTGCCCGATGATGTCGCTGGCGTGCTCGCCGCGCCGCTGCCTGACCACGACGCGGTCCCCCACCACGACGTCATCCGAGCGGAAAATACGCGACATTTTCTTATCGACGAGCCCTACCCGCACCCGGCAACATAAACGCCACACCGGCCAGCAGCGCGAGCATACCCAGGCCGATCAGCCCGCGCATCGGCGTGCCGGTGTCGGCGAGGTCGCCGTCGCGCTCATCTTCGGTGCTGGTCGTGGTGCGTGACGTGGTCGACGAGGACGTGGTCGAGCGCGTCGTGCTCGACGTTGCAGAGGTGGTGCGGTTCTGCAGCACCGACGCCGACGTCGTCGACGAAGAGGAAGACGAAGACGACGAGGTCGTGGCGGTCGCGCTGGACGTCGTGCTCGACGAAGTGCCGGAGGTTGTGGTTTGCCCGGTAGTCGTACCGGTCGTGGTGGTTGTGGTCTCGGTGCCGGACGACGTGTTCGTCGTGGTCGTCTCGCTGGTGGTGGACTCAGTGGTCTCCGAGGTGGTGGTCTCGTCCTGCATCCGCTCGGCGCGCAGGCTCAGCGACTCGCTGACCTCCGGTGCAGTGGTTTTCGGCGCAGTAGTCTTCGGGGTGGTCGACACCGTGGTTGCCGGAACAGCAGCCTTCTCCGAAGCCTTCTCGCCAGCCTTCTCCGCAGTCGTATCCTCCGACGCGGCAGCCTCTTCCTTGCTGCCCGGGATGCCGTAGATGATGCGGGCGTCGCCGTTCTCGGAGCGCTCGAAGGCGTCGAAGGCGGTGGTGCCCAAGATGCCGTCGAGGCCCTTGAGGGCGGAGGGGAGGACAACGGTGTCGTCGTTAAGCAAAAGCTCTGAGCGCAACTTACGCACACCGGCGCGCTCGGCCTTGAGGGCGTCGGCTGCCTCGTCGAACTCGGCTTCTTCCTCGTCGGTCAGGTCGCCGGCGTCCTCGCGAAGCTCCTCGAGGTCGTCAGCGGCCTCGATGAGGTTCTTGCGCCAATCGGTGAGGATCTCGCGGACCTCGTCCTCCCCATCCGCTTCCTTAAGTGCGGTGAGGGAGGTGGTGCGGGTCTCGGTGACGTCGCTAAGCAGCTGCTCGAGCGGCGTTTCGGGCGCAGCGGGAGTGGTCAGCGTGATCGCAGTCGCAGCGATGACGGCGGGGATGCGCATGGGTGCCTCCGGAAAAATAGACAGTCCCGCACATCATACCGCGTTAGTGGCCGAACGGATCCTCGTCGGTGCCTGGAAGCCACGTGTTGCCCGGCTCGCGCCAGCCCTTGTCGCGGATTTCGCGCTTCGCTTCCTTCTTGTAACGGCCGGTGAGCACGTCGGTGTACAGGAAGCCGTCCAGGTGGCCGACCTCGTGCTGCAGGCAGCGGGCGAAGAAGCCGGTGCCCTCCACCTCGATCTCGTTGCCGTTCTCGTCCAGGCCGGTGACTTTGGCCCAGTCGGCGCGGCCGGTCGGCCAGGAGTAGCCCGGGACGGAGAGACAGCCTTCGTCGTCCTCGCCGTCGTCGCTAGGCATTGTCTTCGGAATTTCGGAAGTTTCCAGCACCGGGTTGATCACGGTGCCGCGGCGCATCTCGTCGCCGTCGGGGCAGTGGTAGACGAACAGGCGCAGCGGCACACCAATCTGGTTGGCGGCCAGGCCCACACCGTGGGCGGCGTCCATGGTTTCGTGCATGTCGGCGATGAGTTCCTGCAGTTCCTCAACGGGCTGCGTGACCTGTTTGGTCGGTTCGTGCAGCACAGGGTCGCCGTGGATAACGATGGGTCGGATGGTCATGCCAATATATTAGGCATGCTTTCCGACACCGACCTCGCCGTGCTCCGTTTCGCCGCGCGCGCCCCGCGGTCCCTCGGCAAGCGCGAGGATGCCATCCGCGCTGAACTTGGCATGACGCCGATCCGCTACTACCAGCGCCTCAACGTTCTTTTGGATAATCCGGAGGCGCTCGCGGCGGAGCCTCAGTTGGTGCGGCGGTTGCAAAGGCTTCGCGACGCCTAACCCGGTGTGTTGCCTCCCTTCCCCCGCCAGGTGTGGCTATTGTTGCTGCTGTGACTAAAGATCAGTATGGCAACGACCCCCGCTACGACAACGTGGGCGACGAGCCCCTCGACGCCGAAATTATCGACGACACCCCCACCGACGCACCCGCCGAGGAATACCGCGGCGCGCACCGTCGCGACGACGACGCCGACTATGACTATGACGAGGCCTACGACGAGGCGTACGCAGGCTACGCCGCCGGTGCCGGTGCCGGCTCGACCGCCGTCACCGCTGGCGCTGCTGGTGCCGGTGCTGGCGCGGGCGCCGCTGCCCAGGGCGGCCTGCCCCGCCGTGGCCTCGCCATGATCCTTATCGCCGTCGCCGCGTTGCTGCTGCTCTGGGCCCTGTGGGCGATGACCCAGAAGGGCGACGACAACAACGCCGCATCCTCCGCCTCGTCCGAAACCTCCACCTCCGCTACCGCCGAGGCCGCCCCGTCCGCGGCCCAGCCTGGCGAGGGCCAGGGCCAGGGCGCCCAGGATCCCAACGCCTCCCAGGATCCGAACGCGCCGCAGGACCCGAACGCCGAACAGCGCGAAGGCGACCAGGCCCAGGACCCCAACGCGCAAGACCCGAACGCCGAGACCCCGGCACCGGCTCCGGCTCCTGCCCCGCAGGGCGCGCAGCTCGACAATGCGAGCGCGCAGGTCTTCGTCTACAACAACTCCGGCATCGCTGACCTGGCTAATCGCACGGCGGACCAGCTTAAGGGTCAGTTCAACGTCGCTAATCAGTCCCAGGACGCTGCGACGATGAACATGCCTGAGCAGCAGTACGGTATCTTCCCGGAGACCTACGTGTTCTTCGACCCGGCCACCCCGGGTGCTGAGCAGGTCGCTGCCGACATCGCCCGCCGCGTCGGTGGCACCGCCCGCGCCAAGAATGACATCCCGGAGGGCGCCGTCGGCCTTCCGGAGCAGGCCGCGAATAACCGCAGTGCGGTCGCGGTCGTCCTCGCCGGCTAGTTTTAGCCTCCAAACGGCGCCTCCTACACGGTGCATTTCGTCGAAAATTGGCGAAATATGCCGTGTAGGAGGCGCCGTTTAGCTTTACGACGACACCACCCCGGCACCACCCCAACACATGGTGAGAATGCAAGGGTGAAGATGGCCAAAAATCGGCAAGCTCTCCGTTGCGTCCTCACCATCTGTGTGGAAGGCGGAACCCCAACAGCACCGCCCCGCATATAAACCGCTTCGCCATGCCAGTCCCGGGAACCGAAGCGGTTAGGCTGGCTGACTATGGATCCGTTTCGCGATTTTGCCAGGTCGGCCGCCCCTACCCTCGGTGTCGAGTGGGAGATTTGTCTCGTCGACCCGGAAACGCGCGACCTTGTGCCGCGTGCGGCTGAGGTGATCGAGGAGGTGCAGAAGCGCAATCCGGACGTGCACCTGGAGCCGGAGTTTCTGCAGAACACGATCGAGCTTGTCACGCCGATCTGCACGAATACCAGGGAGGCGGTCGACGCCCTCCAGCGCGACCTCAAAGCGATCAAGGAGGTCGCGGATGAGAAGAACCTCCGCCTGTGGGCGAGCGGCGGCCACCCGTTTTCGGATTTCCGCACGAATCCGCTGAGTCCGAAGAACACGTATCAGGAGATCGCGGATCGCACCCAGTATTGGGGTCAGCACATGTTGTTGTGGGGTATCCACTGCCACATTGGGATCAGTCATGAGGACAAGGTGTGGCCGATCATTAATGCGGTGATGACGAAGTACCCGCACCTGCTCGCGATAAGCGCCTCGAGCCCGGGTTGGGACGGCATCGATACGGGTTACGCTTCGAACCGCACGATGCTTTACCAGCAGCTTCCCACCGCGGGTATGCCGTATCAGTTCCAGGATTGGGATGAGTGGGTTGCATTTATGCGCGATCAGCAGACTTCGGGCGTGATTAATCACACGGGTTCGATGCATTTCGATGTCCGCCCGGCCGCGAAGTGGGGCACGATCGAGGTTCGCATTTCGGATGCCACGTCTAACCTGCGCGAGCTTGCCGCGGTCGTGGCGCTCACGCACTGTCTCGTGGTCCACTACGACCGGATGCTCGATCGCGGCGAGTCCCTGCCCACCCTGCAGCAGTGGCACGTCGCGGAGAATAAGTGGCGCGGCGCTCGCTATGGCATGGACGCGCTCGTGATCACTAGCCGCGATACGGACGAGGACTGGATTAAGCACGAGCTGCAATTGCTTATCGACGAACTCACGCCCACGGCCCAAGACCTCAACTGCCTCGACGAGCTACGGCTGGTCAGCGAAATCGTCGAGCGCGGCGCTGGCTACCAGCGCCAGCGGGAGATTTACCAGCGCACGGGTGATTGGAAGGCGGTTGTGGACGCGACCTGCGACGAAATGTGGGAACTCACGCCGTAGCGCCGTAGCGCCGTAGCAGCCAGCCCTTAGCCCGCCGGCCGTTCGGTTTCGGTGGGCTTGTTGGGGTTGATGCGCTTGGGGTGGTAGCTGGCGGGGCGGTCGTTGCGGGTGAGTTGGCCGTCTTCGCCGTAGAGGCCTTCGCGTCGGGCGATGCGGCCGAGGCGTTGGCCGGTGACGGGGTTGGTCATGAGGGCGAACAGCACCAGCAGGATCATGATGCCGATGTCGCCTTTTTCGTGGACGCCGAAGTCTTCGGCGGTGGTGACTCGGATGATGGTGCCGATCATGAACAGCACGAGCCCGGTGGTTTGGGGTTTGGTGATGGCGTGGACGCGCGCGAGGGTGGAGTTGAAGCGTGCGGTGCCGACGGCGGCGGAGAAGACCATGAACGCGCCGGGCAGGATGAAGATCAGGGAGATGATGTCGGTGATCATAGGGAACCATCCCTCTTGCGGAAGCGGGCGACGGACAGGGAGGCGATGAAGCCGAGGAGTGCGATGACGATCATCACGTTGACCACGGTGGTGTCTAAGGTCCAGCAGATGTAGAGGGCGAGGGCGCACTGGAGGGAGGCGGTGATGCCGTCGTTGGCTAGGACGCGGTCGAGGGAGTCGGGGCCGACGATGACTCGCCAGGCGAGGATGAAGAAGCCGGCGAAGATGAAGATGGCGGCTATGGCGAGGAAGACGTTGTAGATCGTTTCGTTCATTTGCTCCTGCTTTCGAAGATCCCGATCATTTGGCGTTCCAGGGTGGCTACGTTGGCAATTTCGCGTTCGATGTCGGCCGGGGTGGACGCGTCGAGGACGTGGATGGTCCATTCGCGGTTGGCCAGGTCGATGTCGGTGACGGTGCCGCCGGGCTGCAGGTTGTAGGCGCAGGTGGCCAGGTAGAACACCAATTCGTTGCTGACGCGCATGGGTACGCGCAGGATCGCGTTTTTGGGTTGCGGTTGGGGCCTCAGCGAGAGCCAGGCCACTTTGGCGGAGGCGACGATGAGGTCCCACAGCCAGATGCCGACGAAGGCGATCAGGCGTGGCCAGTGGATGCGGTTTCCGCTGCGGGGGACGCGCGGCAGCGGCAGGGCCAGCACGATGACGACGCCTAAGGCGAGGCCGGCGGCCACGTTACCCCAGGACACTTCGCCCATGAGCAGGACCCACATGAAGGTTAGCCACGCGACGGAGGCGGGGCGCATGCGGTTTTTTACACCGGTGAGCAGGCTCATCAGTTACGCACCTCCTGGTTGCGACGGTTCATCAGCGAGTCGTGCCCGCCGTGGGAGTCGGTGGGTTCGGTGAAGGCGTCGAGGTTGCGGGTGGCTTGGGTGGGGTCGTCGATAAGCACTGCGCTGCGGTAGATGGTGACGTCTTGGGCGGATTGGGCGGCGCGGTCGGTGATGTTGGAGATCGGGCCGGCCAGGAACGTGATCGACGTGGAGGCGAGTACCAGCAGTGCGGTGGAGAGGAACATGCCGACGGGGATGCGGCCGACGTCGTCGCGTTCGCCGGCAGAGACGGTTTCGCCGCGCTCGGCAAGGTTGGCGGGGCGGGCGAGGACGACGTCGCCTTCGGGGGCGTCGGCGCGATCTCGCAGGAAGCCTTTGGACCAGACGTTCATCATGGCGTACAGGGTGAGCAGCGAGGTGACCACTGCGCCGCCGATGAGGGTCCAAGCGAGCCAGGAGCCGTCTTCGGCACCGGCTTGGATGAGCATGACTTTGCCCAGGAAGCCGGATAGGGGTGGGATGCCGCCGAGGTTGAGCGCCGGGATGAGGTACAGCACGCCGATGACGGGTGCGGTGTACAGCAGGGAGCCCAGGCGGCGCAGTTGGGCGGAGCCTGCTTGCCTTTCGACGAGCCCAATCACCAGGAACAGCGACGTCTGCACCAGAATGTGGTGGACGGCGTAGAAGATCGCGCCGGATAGGCCTGCGACGGAGCCGAGGGCCACGCCGAAGATCATGTAGCCGATGTGGCTGACCAGGGTAAACGACATGAGACGTTTGATGTCGTTTTGGGCGATTGCGCCCATCACGCCGACGATCATGGTCAACAGGGCGACCCACATGAGCATGTTGTCGAGCGAGCCGTCGGTGAACACGGTGGAGCGCATGCGGATGATCGCGTACACGCCAACTTTGGTGAGGAGGCCTGCGAACACGGCGGTCACGATGGAGGCGGCGGTGGGGTAGGAGTCCGGCAGCCAGGCGTCGAGGGGGAAGACGGCGGCTTTGATGCTGAAGGCGACGAGGATCGTCGCAAAGATTGCGGCGCGCGTACCGGTGGGTAGTTCGGCCATGCGGATTCCGACTTGTGCCATGTTCACCGTGCCCACGGACGCGTACACGAGCGCAAGCGCAAACAGGAACACCATCGACGACGCCATGGACACCATCACGTAACCGATGCCGGCGCGCACACGCTGCGGCGACGCGCCCAGGGTGAGCAGCACGTAGGAGGCGACGAGGAAGATCTCAAACCCGACGTACAGGTTGAACAGGTCACCTGCCAGGAATGATAGGTTCACGCCCATGCTCAGCAGCATGTAGGTGGGGAGGAAGACGGCGACTGGGTCGTCGTCGTCACCATCGCGCAGACCTTGGGAGATGCCGTACCACATCACCGCGAACAGCACGATCGAGGAGACGAACAACATTATCGACGACAACCTGTCCGCCACCAACGTAATCCCGATCGGCGCCTCCCAGCCGCCCATTTGCACCGTTTGGATGCCGTGGATGTCGGCGACGATGATCAGCACCGCCGACATGACCGTCAGTGTGGCCAGGGTCAGCAGGGCAATGAAGCGCTGCAGGTTCACGCCGCGGAACACCAGGATGAACGCCGCGGAGATGAGCGGCAGCAGAATCATCAGCACCGTCAGGTACGGCACTGCGGGCAGGGCCCAGTCGGCGAGGGCTAACATACTACTTCTCACGCTCCGCCCCCTTTACTGGCTCTTCGAACGATGCCGACGCAGCAGCCTTGCCGGCCGCTTCCTCTTCGTCGCGGTCGCCCGTCGGCGTGGTTGGGCGCACCGCAATTGCGCGGTCCTCTTCGTCGCGTTCGACCACGTCGTCGCTGCGGTAGCGGTACTGGCGGTAGGCGAGCGCGAGCATGAATCCGACCATCGCCATCGAGATGACAATGGCGGTCAGGATCATCGCCTGCGCGAGCGGATCGGCGGCGTCGGCTGCTGCTACGGAGTCGCGTCCGAGGATCGGCGGCGAGCCCGCGCGACCGCCCGACTGCAGCAGGAGCAGGTTCGCGCCGTTGCCGATGAGCAGCACGCCCATGATCATGCGCGTCATCACTTTGTCCAGCATGAGGTACACACCGCACGCGATGAGTACGCCCGAGCCGATGAGTAAGAACAGGTTCGCTTCCATTTACTTCTCCGAGCTCTTGCTAATCGACGACGACCCTGCCGACGACACCGCCGCCCGCTCATCAAACCGCTGCAGGCGATCACGCTTTTGCTGTTCGCGGCGCCTGCGGTTCTTCTCTTGCAGTTCGATGGCGCGGTCGCGGGCGCGCTGCTTACGGGACTCTTCTTCGAGGTCGATGTGGGCGCCCATGGAGGCCAGCACGTGCATGATGAGGCCGACGACGATGGCGTAGACGCCGGCGTCGAAAAGCAGGGCGGATGGGACGTCGAACTCGCCGATGAGCGGCAGACTGAACGTGGCGTACCCAGAGGTCAGTGGCGGGTTGCCGAAGAACATGGGCACGACCGCCGCAGTGGCGGACATCAGCAGGCCAGCGGCGAGCACCTTGCTTGGGTGCACCGGCAGGGTTGCTTCGATCTCCTTGCGGCCGCCCGCCAGGTAGCGCAGCGTGAGCGCGAGTGCGGCGACAAGGCCGCCTGCGAACCCGCCGCCTGGGGCGTTGTGGCCGGAGAAGAAGAAGTACGCCGACAGCAGCATCATCGATGGGAACAGGATGCGGGTGGCAACCTCCACCATCAGGGAGCGGTTCTGTGCGGTTTCGTCGTTCACGCCGGAGGCCAACCAGCGGGCCTTTGTGGTCTGCAGGGTCGGGCGGCGTGACTGGGTTTCAAACTTGCCGGTGCCGAAGATCAGGCTGGCCACACCCACTGCGGCGATGACCAGCACGGTGATCTCACCGAGCGTATCGGCGGCACGCAGGTCCACCAGCAGCACGTTGACGGTGTTGCGGCCGTGACCGATTTCGTACGCCAGCTCCGGCATGGTTGTGGAGATCGGCTCGGCCACGCGTGCGGACATCGCCGTCATGGCCACGACCACCACTGATACGCCGGTGCCGATGGAGAGCCAGGCGCGGAGACGGTTGTCGTCGTGACGCGGCTCGACCTCTGTGGGCATCTTGCGCAGCACCAGCATGAAGATAACCATCACAATGGTCTCCACCAGCGCCTGCGTCAGCGCCAAGTCCGGTGCGCCGTGCAGCGCGAAGATCATGGCCAGGCAGTAGCCGGTCATGCCGACCATGACCACGGCAGACAGGCGGTTGCGCTGCAGGGTGGCAAAGAACGCCATGCCCGCCATGATGATCACGATCAGGCCCTGCCACACGTTTTCCCACACGATCATGCGGATGTTGTTCGACGCCCCCAGGATCAGCGCCGCCAGCGGCACAACCATGAGGGTGGCGAAGATGACACCCAGGTTGATCGCCAACGAACCACGCTGGGTCGACGCGGTCAGGCGCATCGACCAGTGGTGCAGCTTGCTCAGGATGGTGTCGTAGACGCTGTTGGCGTTACCCAGCGCGGGCTGTTCAAACTGGGCCTTTGCCACCAGGTCGCGCTGCCAGAACATGATCGCGCCCGCAGTGATGATTACCGCAGACAGGATCAGCGGCACGTTGATGCCGTGCCACAGCGCGAGCGTTTCGCCCTCCACGTCCGGGAAGCGCGCGTCGAGGTGGTTGTTGATCGGGTCCGACAGCAACGCCGGCACCAGGCCAAACACGATCGTGCCGGCAGTCAGGATGGCGGGGGAGAGCCACAGTGTGGGGCCCACCCGGTGCATGTCGCGCACGGCTTCGGAAGGCTTGCGGTCGTGCTCTGGTTTCGTCGCAAAGGCACCGTGCAGGAAGTAGAGCGAGTACGCCATGGTCAGGATGGAACCAGCGACCATCACTACCAGCGTGATCCTGCCCGGCATACCGGTGAGCAACTCCTCGTGCAGGATCATCTCCAGCGCGGCTTCCTTGGCCACAAACCCGAACAGCGGCGGGATGCCAGCCATCGACGCAGCTGACACAATGGCCAACCCCGCCAACAACGGCTGCTTCTTGCCCAGCCCCGACAGTTCGTGGATGTCGCGCGTGCCGGTGGCGTGGTCGATCGTGCCCACAATCATGAACAGCGCGGCCTTAAACAGCGAGTGCGCGAACGTGATCGCAAGCCCCGCCATCGCGGCCTCACGCGACCCCACGCCGATCACCGTGATGATGAAGCCCAGCTGGCTCACCGTGCCGTACGCCAGCACCAGCTTCAGGTCGCGCTGCTTCAGCGCCATCCAGCCACCCAGCAGCATGGTGAACCCACCCGTAGACAGCACCAGCAGGTGCCACGTGGTCACCGCCGACATGTCGGGCGCAAGCCTAGCGACGAGATAGATACCCGCCTTGACCATCGCCGCCGAGTGCAGATACGCCGACACCGGCGTCGGCGCCGCCATCGCGCCGGGCAACCAGAAGTGCCACGGGGCCTGGGCGGACTTGGTCAGCGCACCCAACATGATCAGCACGATTGCCGCGGAGATCGCCGGGGTGCCCTCGATGTCGGCGATCTGGGACACCTCGGACAGACGCCAGATGCCGGCGTTGAAGCCTAGGAGGTTGATGCCCACCAGCATGGCCAGGCCACCCATCGTGGTGACCATCAGCGCCTGCATGGCTGCGCGTCTGGAGGTCGCCCGCTCCCCGTAATACGACACCAGCATGTACGACAGGATCGAGGTCAACTCCCAGAACACGTACATGAGCAGGAAGTTGTCCGAGATGACCAAGCCGTACATGGCCATGGCGAAGGCGCTGAGCTCAAACCCGAACTTGGCCAGCCTGCGCGGGTTCGAGTCGAAGTAGCCCCAGCAGTAGAACAACACAAGCGCCCCGACACCCAGGATGATCAGGCTAAAGAGCGCTGCTAGGGCATCGAGGCGAAACTCTAAGTTGAGGTTGGTCGATGGCATCCACGTGAACGTGGAAACGATCTCCCCGCCGTCGCGGAACACCCCGTCGGCGAAGAGTTTGACCACCCACAGGAAGCCGCCGAGCGGCACCAACGCCAGTAGGGCGAACGCCGAGCGGCCGATGCTGCGCAGCAGCACCGGGGCGATGGCGCTGGCAGCCGTGAGCGCAAGAAGTAACGTGAGCACGTTTCTGGCAGCCCTCCTTTGAGGTCGGTCGTACCGTTGGCGCGCCTAACCTCAGGGGCTTTCCAGTTCACACAGAAATAACTTGCTCATCGCGGCAACAAGATACAACGCGTCAACACCAGTGGCGCGGCCGTCTTTTTGCCACTGTAGCGAATTTTTCTTACTTCCCGTATTGCTGCAGGAACATCGCCTCGGCGATGGCCACATGTTCGATCTCGGTCGGGTCGACGGACTCGTCAACACCGTGAATGCCACACAGCGGCTCCTCCACGCCGTACAGTGCGATCTCCGCGTTGGGGAACTGCTCCTGCAGGGTGATGGTCAGTGGGATCGAGCCGCCGGTGCCTACGACAGCCAGCTCGTCTGCGCCGTATGCGTCCTTCAGGCACTGCCCAAGCTTTGCGACGGCCTCCGCTTCCACATCCGTAGAAAACGGCTGATTCACGCCACTGACCTGTACGTCCACCTTGGCGCCCCACGGGGTGTGGGCCTTGATGTGCTCCACCATCTTCTCCGCCACCTTGGCGGAATCCTGGCCAGCCGGGACGCGCAGGTTGAACTGTGCTTCCGCGCGCGGGTTCACCGCGTTCATCGCCTCTGCAACCGGGGTGGAGGTAAAGCCGATCATGGTCACGGCCGGGCGCGCCCACACCAGGTCAGCCGGGTTATCGTCTGCGGTGCCCAGCAGTTCCACGCCGTCCAGGACGGTCGCGTCGCCGCGGAAGGTTTCCGGATCGTACGGGTCGCCGTCCCACTTCGCGGTGGTGTCCACGCCGTCGATGGTGGTGCGGCCGTGCTCGTCGAAAAGCGACGTTGCAATGACCATCAGTGCGTGCGCCGCATCCGGAGCCGCGCCGCCGAAACCGCCGGAGTGGATCGCGCCCTTGAGTGTTTCCACCGTCACGTTGATCTGGGCGCCGCCGCGCAGGGAAGTGGTCAGCGTTGGCACACCGACAGCGACGTTGCCGGAGTCCGCGATCAGGATCGCGTCCGCCTCAAACACCTCAGGCTTGTCGACGATCAACTTACCCAGACCGTCATCCCCACCGAGCTCCTCGGAGCCCTCGACGACAACCTTCAGCCCCAGGTCCGTGCCGCCGTTTTCCTCGACGAGGCGCAGTGCCTCCAGGTGCATGGCCAGGTTGCCCTTGCAGTCCGCGGCGCCGCGCCCGTACCAGCGGCCGTCACGCTCGGTGAGTTCGAACGGGTTGTTCGTCCAAGCCTCTGGATCGTTCGCCGGGACGACGTCGTAGTGCGAGTACAGCAGCACCGTCGGCATGCCGTTCTTCGCTGGCTTCGTAGCGACGATCGTGTCCGCGTCGTCCACCGTCGGGTAGCGGGTGACCTCAAAGCCGAGATCCTTGAGCGCCTCGACCGTCCACACACACGCTGCCTCGTGCTCGTCCTTCAGGGCCGGGGTGGAGTGCGGGGAGTTAAAGGACACCAGCTTGGACAGATCCGCGAAGATCCGGTCGCGCTGCGGTGCGTAGGTTGCTGTGCTGTTGCTTGTGCTGTTCTGTGCGTCAGTCATGGCACTACGCTAGCAGCAACCGAGCCAGCCCCTGCGTCTCTTGCACTCAACCCCCGAGAGTGCTAAAAATGTGGCTGGCACTCATCTCAACCGAGTGCCAAATAAACGAAGAAGAGCGGGTGAGGCTGAGACCACTCGTCAGCCGTGCCGTCGCGGGCGCCTGCTTGCACCGACGAACTGAGTGATCGTCCACGTACGCCTATATATAAGGAGTGACACACTCACATGGCAAAGATGATTGCATTTGATGAGGAAGCACGTCGCGGCCTCGAGACCGGTCTGAACACCCTGGCTGATGCCGTGAAGGTCACGTTGGGCCCGAAGGGCCGCAACGTGGTGTTGGAGAAGTCTTGGGGCGCTCCGATGATTACCAACGACGGCGTGAGCATCGCTCGCGAGATTGATCTTGAGGATCCGTACGAGAAGATCGGCGCTGAGCTGGTCAAGGAAGTCGCGAAGAAGACCGATGACGTCGCCGGTGACGGCACCACCACCGCTACCGTTCTCGCCCAGGCACTCGTGCGCGAGGGCCTGCGCAACGTTGCGGCTGGTTCCAACCCGATGGGTATCAAGCGCGGCATCCAGGCTGCCACCGACAAGGTATCCAAGTACCTGCTGGATCAGGCAAAGGAAGTTGAGACCCAGGAGGAGATCGCTTCCACCGCTGGTATCTCCGCTTCTGACCCGGAGATCGGCAAGAAGATCGCCGAGGCAATGTACGCCGTTGGCAACGGTGCGGTGAACAAGGAGTCCGTGATCACGGTCGAGGAGTCCAACACGTTTGGTGTGGACCTCGAGGTCACGGAGGGTATGCGCTTTGACAAGGGCTTCATCTCCGCTTACTTCGCTACCGACATGGAGCGCGGCGAGGCCGTGCTCGAGGACCCGTACATCCTGCTGGTGTCCGGCAAGATCTCCAACGTCAAGGAGCTTGTGCCGGTGCTGGAGCAGGTCATGCAGTCCGGCAAGCCGCTGCTGATCATCGCTGAGGACGTTGAGGGCGAAGCCCTGTCCACCCTGGTTGTGAACAAGATCCGCGGCACCTTCAAGTCTGTGGCTGTGAAGGCTCCGGGCTTCGGTGATCGTCGCAAGGCAATGCTGCAGGATCTGGCGATCCTGACCGGCGGCCAGGTCATCTCCGAAGAGGTCGGCCTGTCCCTGGAGACTGCTGGCGTTGAGCTGCTGGGTCAGGCTCGCAAGGTTGTGGTGACCAAGGATGAGACCACGATCGTGCAGGGTGCTGGTCAGCAGGAGCAGATCGACGGCCGCGTGAAGCAGATCCGCGCTGAGATCGAGAACTCCGACTCCGATTACGACCGCGAGAAGCTGCAGGAGCGCCTGGCCAAGCTGGCCGGCGGTGTTGCGGTGATCAAGGTTGGCGCTGCTACTGAGGTGGAGCTCAAGGAGCAGAAGCTGCGCATTGAGGATGCTGTGCGTAACGCTAAGGCTGCTGTGGAGGAGGGCATCGTCGCTGGTGGCGGCGTGGCTCTGCTGCAGGCTGCCAACGAGCTCGAGGGCGACCTCGGCCTTGAGGGCGACGAGGCTACGGGCGTGAAGATCGTCCGCGAGGCCCTGTCCGCTCCGCTGAAGCAGATCGCGCTGAACGCTGGCCTGGAGCCGGGCGTGGTGGCTGACAAGGTTGCCAACCTCCCGGATGGCGAGGGTCTGAACGCTGCGACCGGCGAGTACGTCGACATGCTGGCTAACGGCATTGCGGACCCGGCGAAGGTGACCCGTTCCGCGCTGCAGAACGCTGCGTCCATCGCCGCGCTGTTCCTGACCACTGAGGCGGTTGTGGCTGACAAGCCGGAGCCGGCTGGTGCAAACCCGGGCATGGACCCGGAAGCAATGGGCATGATGTAACGCCCGCTTGTTGAGAGACGCGTCCTTCGGGGCGCGTTTTTCTTTTGCGCAATTGCTTGTCGACGACCCCCTGAATAGGTGTAGTTCCCCACATCCACTTCCGGTTTGTGGAGTTTCCGTCGCGGGTTTCGGCGCTGAATGGTCTATACAGTCGTCATCGAATTCATATGACGTTTACTTCTTTTATTGAATTTGGGCAGGTAGTCGATAGAGCTGAAATATGGTTACGTTTTGGTAAACGTGAGGTGTTGAAAAATATCTGTCAGCATTGAAAACAATTCTGCAGTTCCCCTTGACGTAATCGTTACCTATGGCAAAATAACTCCCTGACGCCCGATGGGTGTCAGTACCTGTCAGTAAAGCCAGACACAGACTGGCACCTAACTTTTAGGAGCATGTAATGCCTGTAGATCTCAAGGTCATCCAGAAGGCGCTCAAGGACTTCAAGACGTTCGCAACCGCGATCGAGAAGATCTTCACCAAGACCCCGGAGTCTCTGCTGACGTTCGCTGAGAAGGCGACCGGCAAGAAGGTCACCCCGAAGCCGGCTGCAGAAGCTAAGTAAGCACACCTCTTAACTAGGAGAAAAACATCATGGAAGCACTGTACAACTGGGTTGCACTTTCCTCCGGCACCGGTCTCGGCGTTGAGAACGGCACCGCTACCGAGGTCACCCGTATCCCGGGCGCTCTCGTTGAGCTGCTTGGCAACTTCGGCGTCCTCGCAGGCGCTCTCGCCGACCTCGTTGGTCTGGTTGCATAAGACCGACCTGTAAGGTGCCTCGTCGCTACGTGCGACGGGGCATTTTTCTGTTAGTGGGGGGCTTTCCCAGCGCAGCGAGGCAAAGCGGAATAGAATGAGTGGTATGGCTGACCACAAGGATGACGAACTGCCGATGATCGACCTCGCCCAGACCGAAGGCTGGGTTGTGGACGACACCGATGAAGACGATCCGGTGCTGCTGATGCCGGACGGCACTGCGATTCAGACGTGGCGCGAGAATTACCCGTACGATGAGCGCCTCTCCCGCGATGAGTATGAGCATGAGAAGCGCGCGCTCCAGATTGAGCTGCTGAAGTGGCAGAACTGGACGAAGGATACTGGTCAGCGCCACATCATTATCTTTGAGGGCCGCGACGCCGCCGGTAAGGGAGGCACCATCAAGCGCTTTAACGAGCACCTCAACCCCCGTGGTGCTCGTACCGTTGCGTTGGAGAAGCCTTCGCCACGCGAGAGCACGTCGTGGTACTTCCAGCGCTACATCGAGCACTTCCCGGCTGCGGGCGAGATCGTGTTCTTCGACCGCTCCTGGTACAACCGCTCCGGCGTTGAGCGCGTGATGGGTTTCTGCACCGAGTCGCAGCACGCCGAGTTCCTGCGTGAGGTGCCGATGCTGGAGAACATGATCCTCGGCTCCGGCATCTCGCTGACCAAGTTCTGGTTCTCGGTGACCCAGAAGGAGCAGCGCACCCGCTTTGCTATCCGCCAGGTGGATCCGGTGCGTCAGTGGAAGCTGTCGCCGATGGACTTGGCGTCGCTGGATAAGTGGGAGGACTACACGCGTGCGAAGGAGGAGCAGTTCCGCTACACGGATACTGACGAGTCCCCCTGGATCACCATCAAGTCCAATGACAAGAAGCGCGCCCGCCTGAATGCGATGCGCTACATTCTGTCCAAGTTTGAGTACACGAACAAGGACCACGACGTGGTTGGCGAGCCCGACCCGTTGATTGTGAAGCGCGGCCGCGACCAGATCGGCGACTAGAGCCCCTGCTTATCGACGACCCTCTGCCCCGGAATCTCCGGCGCAGGGGGTCGTTTTTTGTGTGCCCGACCGGCGGATAAGCGCACAGTTGGGGAGGTGTCCGCGCGGCGTGCGCGGTTGCTAAGAATTCCCTTGAAAACTCACACGAAAAAGTGTGTCGAACATCTCCCACCACCTATTAGGTGACGCCGGTCACCCGTTTTTCGGTGTCATTTGTCTGTAAGGCCAGCTCGCTTTTCGCAGCTAACGCAAAGGTTTGGAAACTTGCCTGAAACCATCCTTAACGAGGGAAAACGGCTCATATTTGCGCTTTACTTAAGTTGTGCAACCAAATAGATTTTACGGTGGCGCCCAGGCTGGGCCCAGAAGAATCGCACGGAGGATGTACCGCGCCACCGTGTTGAAGTACTTCTCTCGCTGACCAATAGGGCCCAGCGACAAACATTTCTCCGAAAGGACCACCACTATGGCAATTGCCATGAAGAAGACCGCTGCGATCGCAATCGCCGCAGGCCTGACCTTCGCCGGTTCCGCCGGCATCGCCGCGCAGGATGCGCTGGCTCAGGATGGAGCTGAAGCACCCGCCGTTGTCGCGCCAGCGCTTGCAGAGAAAGCTCCCGCTGCTTCGACGATTGATAATAAGTCGACGTACGCCCTGACCATCAACAAGCGTGTTAACCCGACCGAGCTGGTCAACTCTAACGGCGAAGCATTCGCCGATGCCGGAAAGTACAGCGAGCCGCTCAACGGTGCCACCTTCCAGATCGAGAAACTCGAGGGCGACATCACCAAGCAGGCTGTGTACAACGATCTCGTCGAAAAGGCGAACAAGTACAACAAGAGCCATGCAGATGCGGATCTGCCTAACAAGGATAATAAGTTCACCAAGCAAACAAAGGAGACCAAAGGCCAAGGCCAGGCTGTCTTCGAGAATCTTGCACCGGGTGCCTACCTTGTGACGGAGACGGAAACGCCGAAGATCGAAGATAAGCAGACCTACGTTGGTGCGCAGCCGTTTATTGTTTTCGTTCCAATGACGAACAGCAAGGGCGATGGCTGGAACGAGAACGTTCAGGTTTATCCAAAGAACTCTATGGCTCGCGTCACCAAGGAAGTTCAGGACGACAACGTTCACGCTGAAGATGGGAAGCGTGCAGAAGCTAACTCCACCGTGAAGTACGTCCTGGAAGGTGTTGTTCCGTCCGCGCCAGAGGGTAAGGTGCTGAAGAACCTGACGCTGACGGATGCTTCGAAGTCCGACGAACTGAAGTGGGACTTCGATAACAACAATCTCATTGAGAAGGTTGAGCGCGTCTACAAGAATGCTCAGGGTGAGGAGCAAACTGCTCCTATCACGAACTTCCGTGTGGTGAAGGAAGCGCCGGTTCCTAGTGCCGATAACGTTGCGGCTGGCGCTGACCAAGCGTTCCGGGTCATCGTTGATGATCCTGCAGGTGCAGGGCTGAAGGCGAACGAAAAGCTTCGCGTAACCGTGAAGGCAACGCTGCTGCAGGAGAACGATCAGCAGATTGAAAACAGTGTGAACGAGCACTTCTTCTTCAGAAACCCAGGCGAGGACGTCGGTGAAGGAGACGAACCGGACGGCGAGACCCCGCACGACAAGGTGATTTCCTACATCGGAAACATCAACGTTGTGAAGGTTGACAAGGACAACAAGGAAGAGAAGCTGGCGGGTGCGAAGTTCCAGCTTTACCGCTGCGATGTTCCAGGCACGATCATCCAGGAAGGCGTGACTTCGGACCAGGGTGAACTCTCCTTCACCGGTATTCACGTCACTGACTGGGTTGACGGGGATGAGGCAAAGCCGGCAAAGAAGAACTTCGAGTACTGCCTCAAGGAGACGGAAGCGCCGAAGGGTTACATCCTTCCGGAAGGTGACAAGGCTGTCACCAAGTTGACCCTTACCCGTGAAGACATCGTCGAGACTGACGGGGTTAAGGTCCGCCAGGTCAGCAAGGATATTGAGAACATTCCGGATACCAAGGTTCCTCTGCTCCCGGCCACCGGTGGCATGGGTGTGCTGATCATCGCATTGGCTGGCCTCGCGATCATCGGTGGCGGTGTCTACGCGGCACGTCGCAACTCCCAGTCCGCATAAGCAAGAACGCATAAGCGCAAACGCATAAGCGGACTCCAGGGCTAGTGCTCACCAAAGAGCGCTAACCCCGGAGGCGCCCCGGAGCCGGACCCAACCGGACCCGCCGGGGCGCACGCCCGCCAGCAGGAGGGCGTTAAATTCCTGCTCCAGTTTTGAAGGAAAGGGTTGTCGTCGATAAGCGATGGCCCCAGAGAGGACAACAACGTGACCACAGCAGTGAAGGCGAAGCACCGGAAGCAGCCGGCGCAGAAGTCGTTCTTCCAGCGTGTCGCGCTGCCTGTCCTCATCATCCTCGTTGGCCTGACGGTGCTGATGTACCCGGTGATCTCCACCCAGTGGAACAACCGTGTGCAGGAGCAGGTGGCGAAGATGTACGAAGACCAGCTCGAGGCGGCACCGCCGGAGCAGGTCAACCGCGCGTACGAGGCGGCGGTCGCGTACAACCGCGCGCATACCGACGGTCCGATTCTGGACCCGTGGCTTGCGCGCATCAGTGAAGACAACGCTGAGTACAAGGCGTATGAGGCGCAGTTGGCGGGGGTGTCGGCGATGTCGCAAATTGCGATCCCGTCTATCGACGTCCGCCTGCCCGTCTTCCACGGCACCAGCGAAAACACACTGCAGAAAGGCCTCGGCCACCTGTACGGCTCCGCACTGCCGACCGGCGGCAAGGGCTTCCACTCCGTGATCACCGGCCACACGGGGCTCACGACTGCAACCCTGTTTGACAACCTGTCAGACGTCGAAGTCGGCGACGCCATCTACGTCTCCACGTTCGGTGAGCGCATGAAGTACAAGGTGTACGACATCGAGGTCGTCCTCCCCGACGAGACCGACAGCCTGCGCGCCGAGCCCGGCCGCGACCTGCTCACGCTGATCACGTGCACCCCGTACGGCATCAATACGCACCGCCTGCTGGTCCACGCCGAGCGCGTGCCGATGGATCCGGACGAAGCGCAGATTCTCGACGAATCCACGTCCACCTTCCAGTGGTGGATGTGGGCCCTCGGCGGCGTCTCCCTGCTGGTACTGCTGGCCCTGATCTGGTGGATCATCCGCGAAAAGAAGAAGAGCGACCGCAAGGACGCTATGAACAAGGAGGTTCAGTCCTAATGCGAGCTTCGAAGACTGTCGCCACGCTTGGCGCGGCATCCATCCTGGCCACCGGCGCATTCATGCCGTTTGCTGATGCCCGCGTGGTCTCCGGCAACGACAAAAACATCCCCGCCAACAGCGTGGACGCCACCAAGCCGATCTTCCTGGTGGTGAAGAAGAACGAGCCGAACCCTAACGACGACATCCCTGCCGGCGCGAAACCACCAGCCATCGAAGGCTCCATCTTCGTGCTTTCCCGCGTGAAGGGCATCGACGTGACCACGGAGGAAGGCCGCGAGGGCGCCAAGAACCTCACGATGGAGGATGTTCGGAAGCGTGGACTGGAGGACGCCGATAGGGCGACCACCGACGCGAAGGGCCGCGTGCAGTTCAGCTACCTGAAGCCTGGTCTGTACCTGCTCGAGGAGCAAGCGCCTGACGACGACCACGAGTACCACCTCTCCAGCCCGCAGCTGATCATCTTGCCGCTTGGCGACGTGTCGGGTGAGCACTTCACCTACGACAACGTCATCGTGACCAAGTGGGACACCGATCCAGGCCTGTCCCCATCGCCGTCGCCGACGCCAACCCCGACGCCGGGGTCGTCGACACCCGCGACACCGACAACGCCGACCTCGCCAGGGACCACCTCGCGGACAACAACACCGTCGGGCAGCACCGTGACCACGGTGACCACCCCGGTCAAGACCACGTTGACCACCACCCGGCCCGACGGCTCCACCACCGTGGTGACCACGCGAACCAGCTCCGTGACCACAGTGACCAAACCAGCAGATAACACCCGCGGCGGCGACCTGGCTTCCACGGGCGCGAACGTGTTGTGGGCCGCAGGACTCGGCGGACTGCTCATCCTCATCGGGTTCGTGCTGGCCCGGCGAAGCAAAAACGAATCGTAAACACGGTAGATAAGCGGATTTAGGAACAAGGATTATGCGAAACATTATGAAGCCTGCAGCCACTGCGAGCTCGCGCACCCGTCGCTCCGTTCGTGGAGTCGCTGCCGTGGTCGCCTCGTTCGCGCTCGCCGCTGGACTGGGCTCCTACCCGGTCGACGCGCAGGAGGGGGTTGCTTCTGCGACTACGGCAGGTGCTGCGGAGAGTGCTGTGGCGGAGAACACGGTGGCGTCGGAGGCTGTAGAAACTAGCTCGGTAGCGCCGGTCAAAACCGAGGGTGATATGTTCCACTCGGAAAAGCTTGAGAAAGATAATGGATCTGGACCCGCTACACCCCAGATTTCACAATCTCCAATTAGCTGGACCCGTGAAGGTGACGTCGAACGCGTCGTCGTAGAAGACCCAGAAGGTGAAGTCTGGGAGTTTGGCGGCAAAGCGTCAAAGGAAGATGTGTTCGCTATCAAACGTGTAGGTGAAGGTGATATTGAGGAGATTCGTTCTGTCACAATCGATGATCGCGTAATTGAACCAGAGTTCTATGGATTCGTTAACGGCGAAGATGCCGATTACCTCGCATTTGACATCCAGGGCCTCCACACGATCCCACCAATGCGAGTCGAGTTCGAAGTAGTGACTTCCGGGGAATCTGTCTACTCAATCGCGGACAGCAACGATGTGCCGACTAAGGATGAACTTGCAGAGTCAGGCTTTGGGCAGACAATCGGCGCCGAGCTTAATGCGGGAATTGAGCTTGGCGTTGGTGAACTTCGAGCCTCGCAGCCAGGGCAATTTCCCGATCTCCCAGGCGTTTACGATCAAGAGTTTTCGCTGACTAGTCCGAAAGCAGATTGGCTAGATGGGAACCCACAACTCCAGTTTCGCGTGAATGAAACCGGAAACTGGCGGATGACGCGATTTGCCATCAAGAAGAACAAAGACAATGCAGCCACTAAGGCTATTGATGGACCGGTTCGAGTCCGGGTTGTCCGCGGGGGGAATACCGTTGTTGACCGTACCTTCGCTGACATTCAGAAGAGAGAGTGGGGGTGGAACGCTAACGGTAAATCTGAAGATACGGAATTCCGTCTTCTTCCCAAGGTCGATGACTTGTACCTCAAGGGCGGGGATACGGTCATTCTTAATCCCGTTGCGCCTGCAAGTGGTTTTTACCGTGTGCAAGTTTGGGGACAGAATCTCGATAGCCAGCCGCAGGATCACACGGTTGTAGTGTCTGGTGACGGTATCCCAGTGTCCGAGCACAAAACTCTGGGAAACAATCCATACGAGACGACTTTTGACGTGAAGTCGCGATCCGAGTTTACGAGTGCGACCGTAACGCTGAGTCCTACAGCAAATACTGAAGACGTATTTTTCTCTCTCCCCATTGAAAAGGCGGAAGGCGTTTCAATTCAGCGAAAGGTCGAAAAATACGGAGACCGTGTTGTTATTACCTGGTATCCGGTAAAGGATGGTAAGCAAATCGACTCCGTAATAATTCCTGCAGATTCAACTGTCACTTTGAGGACAACATATCGGTCGGCTCCGACGCGGGATGAGGAAATCGTACTGCACGGAAAGGTAGTCGAAAAGGAAGCAACGGAAGATCCAGATGGGTCAAGCACAACCACGGCACCATTGCCGATTGCGCCGCCGATTACGGAGGATGATGTCCCTCCAATTACGAAGCCCGGTGAAAAATGTACCTACCGTGACCCTAGTAAAGTCGATACTCGTCAACCCGCGCGCTCATTGACTGTTGCAGAGGAAGAATTCGGTTTTCGTCGATTCATTGTGGCCAGTCCGAATAGTTCTGGATCCCGTATCTCCTCGCAGCTTTATCTCGAAATCGACGATGAAGATTACGATGGTCGATTCGTACAGATGAAGATTGGTCCGAAGACTGGATGGGTGTACAACGCACTTGCATACAATCGTCAAGACAACTACTTGTATGCGATCAGTCAGCCACGGCACTCCACTGGACACGGTTACGAGGATGACCCCTGTTTTCCTGCAGGTCATTTGCTCCAAATTAACCCCTACACGGGACAGATCTACGACCTTGGAAAAGTGGATGGCTTTGAAGGCCAGCTACCTGAGGACCACAACAATTATGATGCGGTAGCTAACGACCTTGGTAGTGGAATTAACGCTGGTACCTTCGATTCGCAGGGGCGGTACTGGGTCTCCGGCTCATCGAACTGGGGCACAGGTAGGCTATATGAAATTGATCTAGCCAATGTAAAAGCAACATCGAAGAGTTCTCTCGGAGATCGGACACCACGACAAACACCATGGCGCCAAGAGCATAAATTCCGTTCAGTGTCCGAGGACTTTGTCAGCATTGATTCCGCCCCAGATTATGTATGGGGACTACAAAGTACTTGGGCAGCAGGGCAAGGGAAGATCTATCTCGAGCGCGTTGATCTGAGCGGAAAGCAGCAAGGACTTCGGCTTGATGTTACTGACCTTCTAGTTCCAGATACGAACCAGACGTTGGGACAATTTCTCGGCGCTTCGAACAACCGCTATCTTGTCTTTGGACAAGCTTGGGTGGAGGCTGACGGATCAATTGCGTTCGGGCTTGGTGGCGGGTCCGCGGCCGGACAGAATGAAGCGCAGATCATCAAGCTTAAGATTAATGATCCAACGAAAAAGCTAAGTGGGACTAAGACTGCTAAAGACCTCGGGATTACCGTAGTCGGGACAGGCTGGGCTCCAACCTCGTATAACACGGATGCCGCTTCGGCCCCTGCGCCGGAGAGTCCAAGCGTCAGGGTCGACCCAAAGGTCGAGAAAAAGGCCATTCAGGATCAAGTGGTCGACAATGGTGATGGAACATACACGGTTGACTATCGGGTGCTGCTTAAAAACGAAGATAAGGCTAATAGTGCGCGTTACCGGCGGGTAGTTGATACACCTCAGATGCCAGAGGGTGTCGTGCTTGAACGAACAAGTTGGTCTTTCATTGATGAGTTTGGACGTGAGCGTTCAAAGTCTTCCCAAAATGGAGATGGCCCGTTTATCCTTTCAGAAGGTGGCGAGATCCGACCGAGAGGCGAAAAGCAATTCGACGCTACAAGCAACGGTATGCATTCCTTTAACGTCAAAATGGTCTTCTCAGTTCGCCCAGGCGTAGTGCTTTCGGCGGAAGAAGAATGTAAGCCATATCAAGGTCTCTTCAATACAGTTAAAGTCGGACCAAACGAGGACACAGCCTGTGTTCCACCTCCAGAAAGCAAAAATGAAAAGGTTTCTTTACGTCTTGTGAAGATTTCATCCGAAGACTTTGAAGGAGAGTTGCCAAAGCCTGAAAACCGTTTGGAGGGAGCCGAATTCACTCTGGAAAAGCTTGGCGATGGTGAACATGTCGTGGACCGAAAACTGCTCGACTTCAGTGAGGAATTCGGCTTTTACAGGGCGGATGATTTGGAAGTCGGTAACTATCGACTTATCGAGACAAAGTCTCCTGTGGTAGATGGAAATGTCTATAGTTTGCTGGTTAAGCCGATTCTGTTCTCGGTTACCATGAAAGACGGCAAGGCAGCAGTTGTGATTGACCAGGATTCGGAGGTCATCGCGAAACAGGTGAACAATGAATCTGCGCCATCTACCTGGGGTCTTACCTCGACAGATGCCGTTTTGACAGTAGCCAACGTTCGCCAGGGCGATCTGCCGAAGACAGGAGGAACTGGTCTCCAGCTGCCGATCCTGCTCGGTGGTGCGCTGATCGCTGCGGGTGCGCTCGTGGGACGTCGTAAGGTATAACCGGGGCACCCCTCGCGGGTAAACGAACAGAACGGGCGTTGCACTGAACATCAAGGTTCAGTGCAACGCCCGTTCTGGGTAAAAGGAAACCCGCCTCCGAAGAGGACGGGGGATCTATGAGCACGAGTATATACGACCGGATGGATTCGCCAAGCCAACCGCCCCGACCCAACCTCTAAAACACCAACTGGTCCAGGAAGCGTTGCGCGCGTTCGGACTTCGGGGCGGCGAAGAACTCCTCGGGTGGGGCGATCTCCACGATGTGGCCGGCGTCCATAAACGCGATGCGGTTAGCAACCGCGCGGGCGAATGTTAGGACCACGGATTTAGTAACGCTGTGGTGAGTATCCAGTAACGCCCGGGTGAGTATCGGGTAACACCCGGGCGTTGACTATGAGCCGCTACTGCGTATTGGCTTCGAGGCGCATGTTCGGGCCTTCCAGCGTGATGATCTCAGCGCCAACGACAAGCCGATTCAGTATCGACTCGGCGATGACAGCATCCGGGATGGACTTGTACCACTCATCGGGCGTGAACTGGGAGGTGACAATGGTTGATCCCCGGTGTTCACGCTCAGCAAGAATGTTGAGCAGCTGGTGTGCTGTGGCAGCATCAATCGGCGTTGTTAAGAAGTCATCAAGTACGAGTACGTCTGCCAGGTGTAAGTCTTGAAGAAACTCCATGCGTGCTGTGTCATCATGGCGTAGCACCATTAGCTGGTTGGCCAGGGTGTCTGTGCGGAAGAAACAGGCAGAGTAGTCGTTTCTGCACGCAGCGGTAAGGAGTGCTTGGGCCAGGTATGTTTTGCCGACGGATGATTTGCCGAGGATGACAATGCTTTGCGCTTTTTGACACCATTGGCAGTGAGCGAGTCTGGTGATTTGCTCTTTGTTGAGGTTGCGGCCGGGTGCGTAGGTGATGTCTTCGATACACGCATCGAGATTTGGCGATCGGGATGCTTTGAGTAATTTGTTGACTCGTCGTTCACGCTTGGCCGCGACTTCTTTATCGAGCGCGTAGAGCACTTTGTCAGAAAAGCTCCACGAGTCGAAGACAGGATCTGCTGCAATATCAATCACGGTGCCGTTTCCGTGTAGTTGGTAGGGGCAATCCG
>NZ_KV826409.1:0-1430 GCF_001835905.1 Corynebacterium sp. HMSC034E11 | reverse complement strand
AGCGGTCGCGTCCTTGCCATCCTTGCCGGTGAAGAACGGCGAAGACTTCGTCTCCTTACCCGGGACGACCAACTTGTCCTCGTAGGACGGCTCGTAGAGGTCAGCGTCCTTGTCGGTCACCGTGACGGTGACGTCAACGTTGTCCTTCGTGCCGTCCGGGTAGGTCACAACCACCGGAACGGTGATCTTGTCGCCCGGCTTGGCATCCTCCGGGATGGTCACCGTGATCTCACCGGTGTTCTCATCGATGGTCACGCCATCCGGGGTGTTCTCACCCGGGGTGAACTTCGTGCCCTCCGGCGGGGTGGTCGGGTTGCCATCCTTGTCCTTGAAGGTTGGCTTGTCCACCTTGACGTCCTCACCAGGCTTACCGGTGACGTCGGTGTACTCCGGCTCGTAGTCCAGGTTCTGGTTCGGAACCTTCGGGTTGGTCTTGTCTTCCTTCTCCTTCTCATCCGGGATGCCATCACCGTCATCGTCCGGATCCTCGGTATCAGGCGTGCCATCACCGTCGGTATCCAGCTTGAACTTCGCGGTCGCGTCGTCGGTGGACTTGTCCGGGTAGGTCACAATGACCGGAACATCGAACTCCTCAACGGTATCTGCGTTGAGCTTCGACTTATCCGGGAAGGTCACCGTGATCTCGCCGGAGTTCTCGTCGATAGTGACCACGTAGCCCTCGGGAGCCGAGAAACCATCAGTGATCTTGAACGTCGAGCCCTCAGGAGCGGTCGCGTCCTTGCCATCCTTGCCGGTGAAGGTCGGCGACGACTTCGTCTCCTTACCTGGGACGACGAGCTTGTCCTCGTAGGACGGCTCGTAAAGGTCAGCGTCCTTATCGACAGGAGCCGGAACGTCCTTGTCGGTCACCGTGACAGTGACGTCAACGTTGTCCTTAGAACCATCCGGGTAGGTCACAACCACCGGAACCGTGATCTTGTCACCCGGCTTCGCATCCTCCGGAATGGTCACGGTGATCTCACCGGTGTTCTCATCGATGGTCACGCCATCCGGAATGTTCTCACCCGGGGTGAACGTGGTGCCATCCGGCGGTGTGGTCGGGTTGCCGTCCTTGTCCTTGAACTCCGGAGCAGGAACGGTCACGTCCTCGCCAGGTTTACCGGAACCATCCTCGTATACCGGCTCGTAGTCCAGGTTCTGGTTCGGAACCTTCGGGTTGGTCTTGTCTTCCTTCTCCTTCTCATCCGGGATGCCGTCACCATCATCGTCCGGATCTTCGGTATCAGGTGTGCCATCACCGTCGGTGTCCAACTTGAAGTTGGCCGTCGTGCTGTCGGTGGACTTGTCCGGGTAGGTCACCGTCACCGGAACATCGAACTTCTCAACGGTGTCCGCGTTGAGCTTCGACTTATCCGGGAAGGTCACGGTGATCTCGCCGGTGTTCTCGTCGATCTCGACGACATAGCCCT
>NZ_KV826408.1:0-242 GCF_001835905.1 Corynebacterium sp. HMSC034E11 | reverse complement strand
AATGATGGTTCGGTTTCCGGCGAGGTTTTGGATGATCAGGGCAAGCCGGTTCCTGGTGTGAAGGTTGTTCTTGTTGATGAGAACGGCAAGGAGCATCCGGTTGTTGTTGAGTCGGATGGTTCGATTAAGGATCAGAAGATTCGTCCGGGTGACTACACCGTCAAGGTTGAGGTGGATGAGAATCGTTACACCGCTCCGAAGATTGACGGGACGGTAACGGTTGATCCGGGCCAGCCTGCTGA
>NZ_KV826407.1:0-83264 GCF_001835905.1 Corynebacterium sp. HMSC034E11 | reverse complement strand
CTTACCCCCGCAAATTACCCCCGTTTTAGGAGCACACACGCAACAATAGCCTTCGAGACACGAAAACAGGGTGTTTCACGCCCGTCTGCGCCGCCACAACGACCATCGTCTAGCTCCCCGAAACGCCAACCAGACGATCAGCTCCATAGTGACAATGACCCTCAACACCACCTGGGGGTTTGGAGCCGTCGAAACGAGACCGTCTAGCAACATCACGAGACCAGCTAGACGACCAGCAAAAGACACCGCGCCCTAAAAGCAGAAACGGGCTGATACGAGAACGAATCCTCGTATCAGCCCGAAAACAGACCTAGCGATCGCGTTTAGTACTGCGGGTGGGAGCCTGTCAGCACGGCGCGTTTCTCGGCGCCTTCGCTGGCGGCGCGGACCTCGCCGAGCACCCACGCATCCACGTGACGGGCGGCCAGGATGGCCAGGGCGCGATCGCGGTCTTCCTCGGCAACGACGGCAGTCATGCCGACGCCCATGTTGAAGGTCTTCTCCATCTCCTCGTCCGGGACCTGGCCGACGGACTTGATGGTGCGGAAGATCGGACCTGGGGTCCAGGTGTTGCGGTGCATCTCTGCGACAAGGCCCTCAGGAATGATGCGTTCCATGTTGCCTGCCAGGCCACCGCCGGTGACGTGGCAGAACGTGCGGACCTCGCACTCGGCGGCCAGTTCTAGGCAGTCGAGTGCGTAGATGCGGGTTGGCTCGAGAAGTTCCTCGCCGAGCGTGCGGCCCAGCTCTTCCATCTCGGCGTCCAGGGGCAGGCCGGCGCGCTCGAGAAGCACGTGGCGGGCCAGGGAGTAGCCGTTGGAGTGCAGGCCAGACGATGCCATGCCGATGATGATGTCGCCCTCGCGGACCTTTTCAGGACCAAGCAGTTCCGAGGCCTCAACGACACCGACGGCGGTGGCGGAAACGTCGTAGTCGTCCGGCTCCATCACGCCGGGGTGTTCAGCGGTCTCGCCACCGAGCAGCGCACAACCTGCCTGGACGCATCCCTCGGCGATGCCGCCGACGATTTCAGCGACCTTCTCCGGCACGACCTTGCCAATAGCGATGTAGTCCTGCAGGAACAGCGGCTCGGCACCACAGACGACAAGATCGTCTACGCACATTGCGACGAGGTCGATACCGATGGTGTCGTGCTTGTCCATCGCCTGCGCAATGGCCAGCTTGGTGCCCACGCCGTCAGAGCCTGCTGCCAGCAGTGGCTCCTTGTACTTGCCCAGCGCGAACAGGCCGGCGAAGCCGCCGAGGCTGCCACGAACCTCAGGACGGGTGGCGCGCTTGGCGTGCGGGGCGAACAGTTCGACGGCCTTATCGCCGGCCTCGATGGATACGCCGGCGGCCTCGTAGGAAACTGGGGTCTGCTCAGTGGTCATTAGGCTTCAGCACCTTTCTGGATGCGTCGGACAAGGTCGGCGTTGGGGTTACCGTCGGGCAGCCCCAGGGGGTATTTGCCTGTAAAGCAGGCGGCACAAAGGTTGTCTTCGTGTTGGTTCGTGGAGGCGATCATGTCGTTGATAGGCACGAACGCGAGCGAGTCCGCCCCGATCATGGTGCGGATCGACTCCGCGATCGCCTCATCGGAATCAGTACGGCCGTGGTTGGCGATGAGTTCGCCGGGGCTTGCGAAATCGATGCCATAGAAGCACGGCCACTTCACCGGCGGCGACGCGATACGCACGTGCACCTCGGCGGCGCCGGCTTCGCGCAGCATGCGGATGAGTTTGCGCTGGGTGTTGCCGCGCACGATGGAGTCGTCGACAACGATGAGCTTCTTGCCCTCGATGACTTCGCGCACCGGGTTCAGCTTCAGGCGCAGGCCCAGCTGACGCAGGGTGTCCGACGGCTGAATGAAGGTGCGGCCGACATAGGCGTTCTTCATCAGGCCCTGCTTGAACGGGATGCCGGACTCTTCCGCGTAGCCGATGGCGGCGGGGGTGCCGGATTCGGGCACCGGCATTACCAGGTCGCCGTCCACCGGGGTGACGCGGGCGAGACGGCGGCCGATCTCGATGCGCGACAGGTTGACGGTCTGGCCGTCGATGATGGAGTCGGGGCGGGCGACGTAGACGTACTCGAACACGCAGTGCGCCTTCGGGGTCTCGGCGAAGCGTTCGGAGTGGACGCCCGCGTTATCAATCGCCACAAGCTCGCCCGGCTCGATATCGCGCACGAACGAGGCGCCGACGATGTCCAACGCACACGTCTCGGAGGCGATCACCCAACCGCCGTCGAGGCGGCCCAGCGACAGCGGGCGCACGCCGTGCGGGTCGCGCGCGGCGTAGAGGGTCTGGCCGTCGGTGACCATGAAGCAGAATGCGCCTTCGACGCGTGGGAGGAGTTCCCGTGCGGCGTCGAGAAGCGTCTTGTCCTCAGTGACCAGATCCGCCAGCAACGCAGACACCACAGCGGTGTCTGAGGACGAGCCCTGTCCATCCACGCCCGACGCCGGGATGAGCTTGCGCTCGATCGCTTCTTCTTCGAGTTCCTTGAAGTTCACCAGGTTGCCGTTGTGCGCCAACGCAATGTCGGTGCCATTGGGCGAGGTGCGGAACATCGGCTGGACGTTTTCCCAGGAGTTCCCGCCAGCTGTGGAGTAGCGGGTGTGGCCGATCGCCACATCGCCCTGCAACGCCTCCAGGACAGGTTCGTCAAAGACCTGGCTGACCAGGCCGGTGTCTTTAAACACCACGACGTTGTCCTTGTCGCCTACGGCAATGCCGGCGCCTTCCTGGCCGCGGTGCTGCAGCGCGAACAAGCCGAAATAGGTCAGCTTGGACACGTCCTCGCCCGGTGCCCAGACACCGAACACGCCACATTCGTCGCGTGGTTCGTCGTTGTTCTCGAAGTTGGTCTTCCCCGTGGGGCTCTTCGTATGCACGACAAACACTGTATCCGAGGAATGTCAGCGGAGGGCAATTACTGGAAGACCCGCCGCGATCTCGCCTGCGCGCGATCCGGAGGCGTCCACGTTGCCTTGCGCGAGTTCTTCCTCGAAGGTGGTTAAACCGGTGGCCAGTCGCATCCAGGTGCGGGGGTCCATCTCCACCACGTTTGGCGGCGTGCCGCGGGTGTGGCGTGGGCCTTCGACGCATTGCACCGCCACAAATGGGGGCACGCGCAGTTCCACGGAGTGGCCGGGGAGTTCTTCGGCGAGGGTGCGCGCGGTTCGTCGACAAGCATTTGCAATCTCGCTTCTCGACGACTCCTCATCCCCCTCGATCCATGCTTTGACCGCATCGACGGCCTGGCGTGTCAGTATCGGGTCCTGCTTTTGCACCATGTGGACCCATATTAAGGTGTCGGCATGCCCAATTCCCATGTAGTTGCTACCGAACGCTCCCCTCGCGTCACCCTGCGGTTTATGGCCTCCCCCACCGATGTGCTCCACTACGGCGCACAGGGTGTCTCCGGTGGTCGCGTGCTGGAGTGGATCGATAAGGCCGCCTACGCCTGCGCCGCCCAGTGGTCCGCCACCTACTGTGTGACCGCGTATGTGGGCCACATTCACTTCACCCGCCCGATCCCTTCGGGCCACATTGTGGAGGTGCGCTCGCGCATCGCCATGACGGGGCGATCCTCGATGCACATTGTCAACGAGGTGCTTTCCGCCGACCCGCGCGAGGGCGTGTTCACCCGCGCCTGCGACTGCCTGGTCATTTTCGTGGCAAAGGATCCGGACACTGGCAAGTCCATGCCTGTGCCGACATTCGTTCCGACCAACGCCGAGGAGCGCCGCGTGGCCGAAGCAGCAAAGTCGCGCATCGACCTGCGCAAGGCCATTGAGGCGGAGATGGAGTCGCAGACATACACCGACGACTCCACGGCGCAGCGCATCGTGCACCGCTTCATGGCGAAACCAACCGATGTGAACTGGGGCGGCAACGTCCACGGTGGCACCGCCATGGAATGGATCGATGAGGCCGGCACGGCCTGCACCATGGAATGGTCCGGGGAGCGCACCGTCGCCGTCTACGCGGGTGGTATTCGCTTCTACCACCCGGTGCACATCGGCGACCTGATTGAGGTGGATGCGCGCATCACCCGTACGGATGCGCGTTCCATTCACACCTCAGTGCACCTGCGCGCGGGCGACCCGCGTGGTGGCCGCGACAACTTGAAGGATGCGATCCACGCGACGTTTACCTACATCGGCATGGATATCGACGGCACCCCGCTGCCGGCACGTAAGTTCACGCCGGTGACCGACGAGGACAAGCGCCTCTGGGATCACACGCAGACGCTGAAAGACCTGCGCGCGCAATATGAGCCGGTGCCCATTGTGGAACAGGCACCGGCTATGCAGCGGACGGACTAGACGGCCGCGTTCGGCGCGGTTGCGGCTGCGAAGTGCGACGGCATGGTCGCAGCCCATGCATCGGCAAGCTCCTGCACGGAGATTTCTTCGCCGGCGACGCGCAGGACGCCGTCGCCAGTGGTGTCGCCAAGCACCGCCACCGGGATACCGGCTGAGGTTGCGCGCTCGACCGCTGCTTCCGCACGGTCGCGGGACACTGCTACGAGCACGCGGGATGCGGACTCGGAGAACAGCGCGGTAAACGCGTCCTCGTGGACGCCTTCGAGGTTCAACTCAGCGCCCTTCTTGGAGCCGAGCAGCATCTCGAACACAGCCTGGGACAGGCCGCCCTCGGACAGGTCGTGTGCTGCTGCTACACCGGCTGCGTTACCACCGAGGAACTGTGCGAGGCGTTCCTCGTTAGCAAGGTCCACCTGCGGCGGAAGGCCCGACAGGCCAGCGCCGGAGATGTCCTGCCACACGGAACCGCCGAACTCGTCCTTGGTTTCGCCGAGCAGGACCAGGGTGTAGTCCTCGTCGTCCGCAGGCAGGGCGTGCGGGATGGCCTGCGCAACGTCCTCGATGACACCGAGGACGCCAACCACCGGGGTCGGCAGGATCGGGGTCTCGCCGGTCTGGTTGTAGAAGGAGACGTTGCCGCCGGAGACCGGGATTTCCAGTTCGGCGGAACCGTCTGCCAGGCCGTGGACTGCTTCGCGGAACTGCCACATCACGTCCGGGTTTTCCGGGGAACCGAAGTTCAGGCAGTTGGTTACCGCAAACGGGGTGGCGCCGGTGACGGCGACGTTGCGGTAGGCCTCTGCCAGCGCCAGGCGTGCGCCCATATTCGGGTCCAGGTAGGTGTAGCGCCCCGACGCGTCGGCGGAGACGGCAACGCCGCGGTTGGTCTCTTCGTTGATGCGCAGCACACCGGAGTTGGCGTACTTGGCCTGCACGGTGTTGCCGCGCACGTAGCGGTCGTACTGCTCGGTGATGAAGTCACGCGAGCACAGTGCCGGGGAGGCAACCATCTTCAGCCAGGCATCCTTGATGTCCGCCTGCTTATCGACGACACCACCGCCCTGCACCTCATCCAGCCACGCCGGACGAGCGTACGGGCGCTCGTAGACCGGGCCCTCGTCAATCGTTGACGGCGGCGCGTCCACCACGAGTTCACCGTTGTGGAATACCTGCAGGCGGTCCTTGTCGGAGGTGACCTCGCCGATGACGGAGGCCAGCACGTCCCACTTGGCGCAGATTTCCATGAACTTATCCACGTCCTCCGGAGCCACGACGGCGCACATGCGCTCCTGGGACTCGGAGGCGAGGATCTCTGCGGCGGACATGTTCTCAGCGCGCAGCGGCACGTTGTCCAGGTTGACGGTCATGCCGCCGTCGCCGGATGCAGCCAGCTCGGAGGTGGCACACGACAGGCCACCGCCGCCGAGGTCCTGAATGCCCTCGACCACGCCAGCGGCGTAGAGCTCGAGGCAGCACTCGATGAGCACCTTCTCCGCGAACGGGTCGCCCACCTGGACTGCTGGGAGCTTGCGCTCTTCGCCTTCCTCGAAGGTGGCGGAGCCCAGCACGGACACGCCGCCGATGCCGTCGAGACCGGTGCGGGAGCCAAACAGGATGACCTTGTTGCCGGTGCCGGATGCGAACGCGAGGTGGAGGTCTTCCACCTTGAGGGTGCCCACGCACAGTGCGTTGACCAGTGGGTTGCCGGCGTATGCGGCGTCGAAGACGGTCTCGCCGCCGATGTTCGGCAGGCCCAGGCAGTTGCCGTATCCGCCGATGCCGTGGACCACGCCCGGAAGGACGCGCTTGGTGTCCTCGGCGTCGATCGGGCCGAAGCGGAGCTGGTCCATCACGGCGATCGGGCGGGCACCCATGGCCATGATGTCGCGGACGATGCCGCCAACGCCGGTGGCCGCGCCCTGGTAGGGCTCGACGAAGGACGGGTGGTTGTGGCTTTCCACACGGAAAGTCACGGCGTCGCCGTCTCCGATGTCCACCACGCCAGCGTTCTCACCGATGCCGGCGAGGATCTTCTTTTCCATCTCCTCGGTCATGGTCTGACCGAAGTAACGCAGGTGGGTCTTGGAGGACTTGTAGGAGCAGTGCTCCGACCACATCACGGAGTAGAGCGTGAGCTCCGCGTCCGTCGGACGGCGGCCCAGGATTGCCTTGATCTTCGCGTATTCGTCATCCTGCAACCCGAGTTCCGCGTACGGCTGCTCAAGGTCAGGGGTGTCGACGGCGTTTTCAACAGTGTCGTTGTGCACAGTCATGGTCTTTTACGCTCCGATCTTCGAAATCGCGTCGATGGCGGAAGTGAACAGGCCCAACCCGTCGGTGGACGGCCCGGTGAGCGTCTCAATCGCATGCTCCGGGTGCGGCATGAGCCCCACAACGCGGCCGGTTTCGTTAGTCACGCCGGCGATTGCGTTGATGGAGCCGTTGAAATTGTCGGTGTAGCGGAAGACCACGCGGCCTTCCTTCTCCAGCGCCTCGATGGTTTCCGGGGACGCCTGGAAGCGGCCTTCGCCGTGCTTGGCGGGCACGTAGATGCGCTCGCCTAACTGGCTGGTCCACGCGGTGTCGTTGTTGGCTACCTCGAGGTAGGTGTCCACGCAGTGGAAGTTCAGGCCCTGGTTGCGGGTCAGCGCGCCCGGCAGCAGTCCGGCTTCGGTGAGGATCTGGAAGCCGTTGCAGATGCCAAGGACCGGCATGCCCTTCTTCGCGGCCTCCACAACAGCGCCCATCATCGGGGCCTGCGCGGCGATCGCGCCGGAGCGCAGGTAGTCGCCGTAGGAGAAGCCACCCGGGACGACAACGGCGTCGACGCCAGTCAGGTCGTTGTCGGCGTGCCAGAGTTGCTTCGGCTCGGCACCGGCGAGGCGGACGGCGCGCAGCGCGTCAACGTCGTCGAGGGTGCCGGGAAAAGTAATGACTCCGATAGTTGCGCTCATCGCACAACCTCGAAGTCTTCAATCACAGTGTTAGTCAGCAGGGTTTCCGCCATGCGCTGCAGTTCGGCGTCGGTGACGGAGTCGTCCACCTCGATCTCGAATCGCTTGCCTTGGCGGACGTCGCTCACCCCCTCGACACCGATGCGGCCCAGTGCGCGCAGCACCGCCTGACCCTGGGGGTCAAGAATTTCGGCCTTGGGCATGACATTGACGACGACTCGTGCCATGAGAATCCTTCACATTTCGGGAGGTTGATCGACCTTTGCGGTACGGCAGCGAGTATATCGGACGGACAGACGCGTCCAGCAATATCGGATGACCGGCTACGTTAAGGGAATGTTTCGGGCTCGTCTGCTGTGGTTGGTGCTGGTGTCGTCGTTAAGCATCGCGCTTGTGCCACATGCTGAGGCGGTGGTGATCAACGAGGTCTACGGTGGCGGCAGCAATGCGCAGGCGCCACTGAACGCGGACTTTGTGGAACTGTTCAACCCCACCGGTCAGGACGTTTCAATCGACGGCTGGGAGCTGGAGCAGTTTTCCGCCAAGGGCAACTCCGGCACGGTGGTTGAGTTGTTCGGGGTGGTGCCGGCGGGTGGGTATTACCTGATCAGCGGGGTTTCCGGCGAGACGGGAGCCGATCTGCCGGCGCCGGACCGTGAGGCCGCGTTTAACTTTTCTGCCACGAGTGCGGTTGCGGTGCTGCGCAACGCGGACGGCGAGGTAGACCGTGTGGCTTGGGGTGATACGCCACCCGATCTCGCGGAGGGCACACCCGCCGAGAAGACGACGAACCAACTGTCCATCCAGCGCGTCACCGATGGCGCGGATACCGACAACAACGCCGCCGATTTCCGCGCGGGTGCCCCCACTCCGCGCAATTCTGGGATCGCGCAAGCAGATCCGCGGGTGTTGACCATCGCGGAGATCCAAGGCACCGGTGCGACCACGCCATATGAGTCATCGACCGTGATCACCACCGGCGTGGTCACGGCAGTCTACGACGAGGGCGGTAAGCGCGGCTTCTTCATGCAAACAGGCGGCTCCGGCCAGCCGAAACAACCCGGTGACGCCTCGGACGGCATTTTCGTGTTCGTGGGCAAGCAGGGCCACTACCCCGCCCACGGCGATTCGGTGCGGGTGGAAGGCACGGCGAAGGAGTTCTACGGCCAGACCCAGATTTCGGCGAGCAGCATCTCGCGTCTCAGCGACGCCCTGCCCGCCCCAACGCCCATCCCCCTCGATGCCCTCCCGGCCGGCGACGCCGCCCGCGAGCCTTACGAGGGCATGCTGGTCAGGCCCGGCGCCTACACCGTGACCGGCAATGACAACCTCAGCCAGTACGGCACCGTGGGTCTGGCACCGGGCGCCGAGCCGCATTTTTGGCCCACGGAAAAGATCCGCCCCGACGCCCACCAGGTAGCGCGGATGAGCGCGCAGCAGGCGGCGGAGTTCGTCAACCTCGACGACGGACGCACCCGCAACTACGCCAAAGAACCCAACATGCCACTGCCGTACATTTCCCCCACGAGGTCCATCCGCACATTCGACACCGTGGCCTTCCAACAAGATGTGGTGGTGGGCTACAACAACGGGGATTGGACGTTCCAGCCGTTGCGCCCAATCACCGGTCAAACCCGCGCCGAAGATCTGCCGATCACCTGGGACGATTCCCGCGCAGGCATCCTCGATGCGCCAGCGAAGGTACGCGGGGATTTGTCCATCGGGTTTTTCAACGTGATGAATTACTTCACCCACTTCCCCGACATCGACCCGGAGACCGGCTGCACGAACTGCCACCTGTTCCGCGGCGCGCACGATGCGCAGGCCCTCGCGCTGCAAGAGGCGAAGCTGGTCGCGGCGATCAACCGGCTCGACACCGCGATCCTCGGCCTGTCGGAGGTGGAGAACACCGCCCGCACCACAGGCGATGCCGCCCGGCGCGACGAGACGCTGCAGCACTTGGTCGATGCGCTCAATGCTGCGGCGGGGGAGGATCGGTGGGCGGTGGTGTCGTCGCCAAGCGAGCTTGGCACTCGCGAAGATGCGATCCGCGTGGCGTTTATCTACCAGCCGGCGAAGGTGCGCCCGGTTGGGCAGTCGCGCATTTTCGATGACTCCACGTTCACCGGCATCGCCCGCCAGCCGCTCGCCCAGGAGTTCGCGCCTGTCGCCGGCGGTGACCACATTGTTGCGGTGGTGAATCATTTCAAGTCCAAGGGCACAGTCTCGCGTAACGACGACGCCACCGCCGACGGCCAAGGCAACAACGCCCGACTCCGCGCAGACATGTCGCGGACGCTGCTGGAACACCTCGACATGCAAGACGACTGGCGCGACCTGCCCACGTTCCTCATCGGCGACTTCAACGCCTACTCCCAAGAAGACGCGATCGCCGTGCTCAACGACGCCGGCTACGCCACGATCCCGCAGGAACGCCCGTCGTATCAGTACGACAACAAGGTAGGCTCACTCGACCACGTGTTAGCCAACGATGCCGCGATGGACCTCGTGAAAGATTCCCTGGTGTGGGCGATCAACAGCGACGAACCGCTCATCGACGAGCCCGGGACCCCATTCCGGTCCTCCGATCACAATCCGGTGAAGGTGGGTTTCGACGCCACCAGCTCACAGTCGTTGTCGTACCTCCGCGCCGGGTGGATTGTGGGCGCGGTGTTGTTGATGGCACTGCTCGCAGCACTGGTTCTTCGTCCGAAACAGATTGAAAACAGTTTCCAATAGTGATTGAATACCGCGTATGCACAATCGTTTTCAGGCCAAGACCCTTGCCACGCTGGCTGCAGTCACTCTTGCAGGCACCGCGCTGACCGCATGCTCTACGGAGTCCGAAGACGCGGCCGAAGGTTCCGGCATCATCGCCACCACCGGGGTGTGGGCAGATGTTGCCGCCGCCGTGACCGGGGAGGACGTGGATGCGATCATCACCGGCGACGCTGTAGACCCGCACCACTTCGAGCCGTCCGCCAAGGACCTGTCTCGTATCAAGGAGGCGGCGACGGTCGTCGCTAATGGTGGCGCCTACGACGCGGCCTTGTACACCGTCGCGGAGCAGGACCGCATCGTGCACGCCATTCCGCTGCTCGACCACGCAGAGCACGATCACGAGCACGCCCACAGCAATCACCTGCCGGAGTCCCTCGACGAGTTGGAGCACGCCTGGTTCGCACCGTCAAAGGTCCGCGAGGTAGCCGATGCGGTGGCGCAGCGTACCGGTGGGGATGCTGGGGTCGTCGATACGCGAATTGCTGCAATCGAGGAGAAGCTCGCTTCCGTGCCGCACGTGCACATCGGCATGACCGAGCCGATCGCCGCCGGGCTTGTATGGGGCACTGAACTGCACGACATCACCCCGGAGGAGTACGTCAAGGCCAGCCTGAACCACCAGGAGCCGTCTGCGGCTGCGGTGTCGGCGTTTTTGAACCAGATCAAACAGGGCGACATTGACATGCTTTTCGTCAACCCACAGAGCACCAACAGCGCCACCGAACGGTTGGCCGCTGTCGCGCAGATGAAAAATGTCCCCATTGTTGAGATTCGGGAAACTTCCCCGGCAGGCGAGAACTTCCTCGACTACTTTGAGAAGATCGTGGACCAAATCGTGGAGATCGCCAACAACGCCGAGCCGAGCTTCCACCACCATTAGTCAGGACATACACATTTGATTGCTGAGCTACGCGGCGCCGCCGTCGACCCGTTGTGGTCGGGCCTCGACCTGACCATTGAACGCAGCGAATTCATCGCGGTGCTCGGCCCCAATGGGGTGGGCAAATCCACCCTGTTGGGCACGTTCATGGGAACCCGCCGCCTCACGCACGGCTCGGCGGAAGTGCACGGCCGCATCGGGTTTATCCCGCAGCAACACATGTTCCCCAAAGACCTCCCCGTTCGCGGGCGTGACCTGGTCAAACTTGCAATGGGGAAACGTACAAAACCAGAAGACGTCGAGTCGCAGCTTGCCTCCGTCGGCGCGCAATCGTTCGCCGACCGCCGCGTCGGCATCCTCTCCGGTGGGCAGCAACAGCTCATCCGCCAAGCACAAGCCTTCGCGCAGGATCCGGAGCTTGTGCTTGCCGACGAACCCCTGCTCTCCCTCGACCCCGCCCGCGCACGCGATACTGTTGAGCGACTGGCAGAGCACCCCGCTGCTGTGGTGTGCGTGACGCACTCCATCAACCCGGTGCTCGACGTGGTGGACCGAGTGCTCTACATCGGACCTGAGGGCCACGTCATCGGACCCGTGGCCGAGGTGATGCGCTCGGAGGTGCTTAGCGAGCTCTACGGCACACGAGTAGACGTTGTGGAAGTAGACGGACGGATGGTGGTCCTGTGAACACGTTTATCACCGATACCTCGTACCTGCTGAGCCAAGACTTCGTCCAAACCACACTCATCGCATGTGCGTTTTTGGGCATCCTGTCCGGCGTGATGGCGCCACTGATCGTGCTGCGCCAGATGTCGTTTTCGGTCCACGCCACCTCTGAGCTAGCACTCATGGGCGCATCCGCCGCGCTGCTGTTCGGCCTCAACGTCGGATTCGGCGCGGTCGCGGGTGCGATCGTGGCAGCGCTGGTACTCGCTGCGCTGGGGCTGAAAGGCCAGCAAGATTCCGCCGTGGGCGTGGCGATGAGTTTCGGCATGGCCCTATCCGTGCTGTTTATCCACCTCTACCCCGGCAACTCCAACCGTGCGCTGGCACTTCTGACCGGCCAGATCGTGGGTGTGTCCGCCCAGAACGTGATGCTGTTGGCGGCAACCACGGTCCTGGTCGCCGTCGCGGTTGTCGTGTTGTGGCGCCCGTTGCTGTTCGCCTCCGCGGATCCGGTGATGGCAGCCGCGTGCGGTGTCCCGGTACGCACGATGGCGCTGGTGTTCGCGGTGCTGGTCGGCATCGCCTCCGCACAGTCGGTACAGATCGTCGGCGCACTGCTGGTCATGTCGATGCTGATCACGCCCGGCGCGGCCGCCGCCCAAGTCACCGCGAACCCGGTGCGTGCCGTGTGGCTGTCAATCCTGTTCGCCGAGGTTTCCGCGATCGGCGGCATGGTGCTCTCGCTCGCCCCTGGCGTGCCGGTGAGCGTGTTCGTGGCGTTTATCTCCTTCGGCATCTACCTTCTGTGCCGGGTGGTCGCCTACCTGAAGGCGCGGTAGTCGGCAGGTTTTGCGCCAGCCTCGATGGCCTCAGCCGCCGCAGCGAGGAAGTCGCGACGCACCTTCTTCTGCCCCAACTCACGCCCGGACACGGACAGGCGGATCGTGTTGCCTTTCTCCGCGCCGCGCCCGGCGGCCTTGATCACGTTTCGGCGCCACCACTTCGCAGCACCGTAGCCCTCACCCACCGACAGGTTGCGGGCCTGAGCAAACTCTCCGCGAGCCAGCCGGTAGATCCCCTTCGTCGACGCCGCGACCACAAACCCGAACTCCCCCATCACCTCAAGCGTGCCCTCGGACATGCGCCAACGCGGCGGGGCAAACATGTCCAGGTCAAAGCCCAGCGCAGCCATCTGACGGGTCGCCCCCTTTAAGCGCAGCCGTGCTTCGTGGGCACCGAGGGTGGCAAACTCGCTGCGCCTACCCTGCACCGGCTGGTCGAACCCGTTGAGCAGCAGTGCACGGGCATCGTGCTGCTCTGCAAGCCAACCTCTGGTGGTGGTGTCTTTGGCCAGGTGCCAGGTGGCGTCGATATGCGGCGCCACAAGCAGCGACACCGGCACGCGTTCCTTATCCAGGTCGCGCACCATGCTTGTCACGTCGTCCAACGTGGCGTCGAAGATGGACGAGATAGAGACAAGCAAGCTGCCGGGCATAGCCGGGATTATCGCACAGGTTCGTCGACTGCGCCCGACTTCACCAACGTCCATGCGTACTCAAACGCGGTCTGCTTCCACTTGGCGTACCGGCCCGATACGCCGCCGTGGCCTGCGGACATTTCGGTCTTGAGCAGGATCTCGCCACCGGTGGCCACCTCGCGCAGTTTTGCCACCCACTTCGCGGGCTCCACGTAGAGCACACGGGTGTCGTTCAGGCTGGTAATCGCCAGAATGTCCGGGTAGTTCTGCGCCTTGACGTTCTCGTACGGGGCGTATGTAGCCATGTAGTCGTAGACGGTGACGTCGTGGTACGGGTCGCCCCATTCCTCCCACTCGCCGACGGTCAGCGGCAGTTCGGGTTTCAGGATGGAGGTCAGCGGGTCCACGAACGGCACGATCGCCTGGATGGCGGCGAACTTCTCCGGGGCCATGTTCGCCACCGCGCCCATCAGCAGGCCACCGGCGGAACCGCCTTCGGCGACCATCTGCTCGTGCGTGGTCAGCCCTTCGGCCACTACGGCGTCGGCACATGCGATGAAGTCGGTGAACGTGTTCACCTTGTGCAGCATCTTGCCGTTGTCGTACCAGCCGCGGCCCATCTCACCGCCGCCGCGCACGTGGGCGCACGCCCAGATCATGCCGCGATCCAGCAGCGACAGCCGCGCCACCGAGAAGCCAGGGTCCATCGACGCCTCATACGAGCCGTAGCCGTACAGCAAAAGCGGCGCAGGGCCTGTGACACCCTTGCGACGCACCACGGATACCGGCACCTTCGCGCCATCCTTGGCGGTGGCCCACACGCGGAAGGCCTCGTAGTCGTCGGCGTTGTAGCCGCCTTCGACTTCCTGTTCCTTCAGCAGCGTCATCTCACCGGTCGCCACCTCATAATCAACGACCTGCGACGGCTGCGTGTACGAGGAGTACACGATGCGCACCACCGGCGCGTCCCACTCCGGGTTGCCGCCGAGGCTCGCGGTGTAGAGCTCCTCAGAGAACTCAAGCTCGGTGAACTCGCCGAAGCCATTGCTTAGCGACGACACCGCCAACCGCGGAATCCCTCCCCGGCGATACCCCATGAACATGAAGTCGCGGTACGTATCGATGCCCTCGATACGCATCGAATCTGAGTGCTCCACCAGCACGTCCAAATCGCGCAGGGCCGGCAACTCACCGACCGGCGTGGTGGCCACACAGAAGTTCGGCCCGTGGGCGTTGTGGGTGATCACCCACTGCTCTTTACCGTCCACCACGCAGTAGTCCGGGTGGTACTCAATGCCGGACTCGCGCGGCCACAGCACCTCGAACTCACCGGTCGGATTGTCCAAATCCAGCACCCGGTACTCGGAGGTCAGCGAAGAGGACGTCACAATCATGAGGAACCGCTCCGCGCGGTCCGCCCCCACACCGACGCCGAATTTCTCGTCCGTCTCTTCGTAGATCAGCACGTCGTCTTCGGCCGGGGTGCCCACCTTGTGGCGCCAGACCTGGTGGGGGCGCCAAGCGTCGTCCACACGCACGTAGAACAGGTACTCTTCGCCGGCCCAGGTGGCGCCGTAGAAGATGTTGTCGAGGCAGTCGTCGAGAAGCTCGCCCGTCTCAAGGTTCTTAATGCGCAGCGTGAAGCGCTCGTCGCCTTCAGTGTCGTAGGAGTAGGCCAACAGACGACCGGTCGTGGCCACCGAGGAGGCACCCAGGGAGAAGAACTCGTGGCCTTCTGCCAGTTCGTTGATGTCCAGCAGAACCTGCTCGTCCGCCATGTGGTCGTTGACCTCGGGCGGGGTCCACGGCTCGTCACGCGTCGGCACACGGCAGGAAATGCCGTAGTTCTTGCCCTCAATGGTGCGGCTGTAGTACCACCAGTCGCCCTGGCGCTGCGGCACGGACATGTCAGTTTCCTTGATGCGGGACTTGATCTCGGCGTAGATGTCGTCGACAAGCCCGGACCACGCGGCGGTCTTCGACTCCGTGTAGGCGTTTTCAGCCTCGAGGTAGCTGATTACCTCGGGGCTTTCTTTGTCCCGCAGCCACTCGTAGTCGTCGACAAAGTCGCGGCCGTGGAACGATCGTGTAATCGGGTGCTTCGCAGCTTTCGGAGCATTCATGCCCAGAAAGCCTACGCGTGCTCCCCCGGCCATTCAGAGAAGCGTCGGCCACTCAGGCGCTCGTACGCCTCGATGTAGCGGTCGCGGGTGGCCTCCACCACGGATCCGGGCAGTTCAGGCGGCTGCACACCATCGGCCGGATCCCAACCGGACTTCGAGCTTGTCAGCCAGTTGCGCACGTACTGCTTGTCAAAGCTCGGCTGGGTCGCACCCTCTTCGTAGCTGTCCGCCGGCCAGTAGCGGGAAGAGTCTGGGGTGAGGACTTCGTCGGCAAGCACAAGCTCACCGTTTTCGTCCAAACCGAACTCAAACTTGGTGTCTGCCAGGATGATGCCCTTGGTCTCCGCGTACTCGGCGGCACGGGTGTAGACATCCAGCGTTGCTGCACGCAGGCGCTCAGCCAGACCAGAACCAACCTTGTTGGCCACGAACTCGAAGGTGACGTTCTCGTCGTGGTCGCCCTGCTCCGCCTTGGTCGCCGGGGTGAAAATCGGCTCAGGCAACTTCGATGCCTCAGTTAGGCCCTCCGGCAGTTTCACGCCACAGACGCGGCCAGTGGCGTCGTATTCCTTCTTGCCAGAGCCGGTGAGGTAACCACGCGCAACGCACTCGAAGGGCACCATGTCGAGCTTCTTGACCACCATGGCGCGACCGAGGACCTCTTCGGGAATGCGCTCGTCGTCAATCGGCCCCGCAAGATGGTTGGGGACATCGCCGAGCAGGTCGAAGAAGAACATCGACGTTGCGGTGAGGATACGCCCCTTGTCCGGAATGGCCGGCTCGAGCGAGAAATCGAACGCCGAAATACGGTCGGATGCCACCATCAGCAGCGTGTTGTCATCGACTTCGTAAATTTCGCGGACCTTGCCGCCGGCGAGATGGGCATAATCAGAAAGCTCTGGACGCATGCGCGTTAGTATATTCCCCGTGATCAAACGCGCGACTGCAGTCCTACTCCCCCTCGTTTTGGCTGCGTGCGGCACCCCTTCGGAGTTCGCTGGCAACATGCCAGCGTTTGAACCAACCCGCGACGGCACCACATTGTCCTTCGGCGACACCGCCCGCGTGGTCACCGAGGATGTGAGCTTCCACGTCCCCGTGCAGTGGGACGTCACCGTCGGTGCCCCCAAAACGCGGCGCGCTCCACGCAGCGCCGAGCAGGCAAACATGCTCGTGTGTTTCCCCGTCACGTTCACCCCGGTTGCGGTGGGTGAGTTCCCCGTGGACGTCACCGTCACGCTGCCGAAGCTCACGCCTATCGACGACACCCTCACCGCCAACACCGCCAACCCCGAATACTGCGGCGAAAGCACCCTCACCGGCTACACCCCGGACCTCACCGGGCCCCAGCACGGCTTCGTCGCCTCCTGGTCCGGCACCGCAGACCGGGGTGTAGTAGGCACCGGCGTCGAGGTCAGCACCCGCGACGCCACTGTGACCTTTACTTCCCCCTAGAGGATCTCGCCCGGGGTGTAGTTCGCAGCCTCCGGGTGCGCATCCACAACCTCTTGCACGCGTGCAAGCACACGATCCACCTGCGCCTCGGCAGCGCCGATGAACGCGTGGCGGTCCTCGAGCGCCTTGTCCAGTGCTGCCTTGTCCAACGGAAGGCGCTCGTCGTTAGCCAAACGCTCCACAAGGTTCTGCTCCGCGCCGCGCTCGCGCATGTCCAGCGCCATAGCGACGGCGTTTTCCTTGATCACCTCGTGTGCGGTCTCACGGCCGACGCCGGCGCGCACCGACGCCATGAGGATGCGGGTGGTGGCAAGGAACGGCAGGTAGCGGTCCAGCTCGCGGTTGATCATGGCCGGGAACGCGCCGAACTCGTCGAGCACGGTCAGCATGGTTTCCAGCTGGCCGTCAATGGCGAAGAACGCATCCGGCAGCGCCACGCGACGCACCACGGAGCAGAACACGTCGCCCTCGTTCCACTGCTGGCCAGCAAGGTCGCCAACCATGGTGAGGTAGCCACGCAGGATGACCTGGAAGCCGCCGACGCGCTCACAGGAGCGTGCGTTCATCTTGTGCGGCATCGCCGAGGAACCAACCTGGCCTTCCTTGAAGCCCTCCGTGACCGTCTCGTTGCCAGCCATGAGGCGGATCGTGGTGGCCAGCGACGACGGGCCTGCACCCAACTGCACCAGCGAGGACACCACGTCGAAGTCGAGCGAGCGCGGGTACACCTGTCCCACCGAGTCAAAGACGCGGTCGAAGCCGAGACCTTCTGCGATGCCCTGCTCGAGCTGCGCCAGCTTGGCCTCGTCGCCACCCATGAGATCCAACATGTCCTGCGCGGTACCCATCGGGCCCTTGATGCCGCGAAGTGGGAGCCGATCCAGCAGTTCCTCAATCCGTTCGATGGCCACCAGGATCTCATCGGCAGCAGAGGCGAAACGCTTGCCCAGCGTGGTGGCCTGCGCCGCAACATTGTGGGAGCGTCCAGCCATGACCAGGGACTTGTACTCGCCAGCGCGGTTGCCCACCGCCTTGAGCAGCGCGACTGCCTTGTCGCGGGTCAGTTCCAGCGCCTTGCGCACCTGGAGCTGCTCCACATTTTCGGTCAGGTCGCGCGAGGTCATCCCCTTGTGGATCTCCTCGTGGCCCGCCAGCGCATTGAACTCCTCAATGCGTGCCTTCACGTCGTGGCGAGTGACCTTCTCGCGCTGCGCGATCGAGTCCAGGTCGACCTTGTCGATGACCTTCTCGTAGTCCTCGATAGCGCCCTCGGCGACCTCGACACCGAGTTCCTTTTGGGCCTTGAGCACTGCGATCCACAGTTGGCGCTCAAGGATGATCTTGTGCTCCGGAGCCCACAGGGTGGCCATCTCCGGGGAGGCGTAACGGTTGCTCAGAACATTGGAATTACTCGGTTTCACGGCATTTATCCTAGGGAAATAGCGCCTTCGATGGCGGGGCGGGCGATGTCTTTGCGGTAGAAGGATCCGGGCAGTTCGATGCCCTCAATGATGCGGTACGCGTTGTCCACGGCCTCCTTGAGCGTTGCGCCATTGCCGACGACGCCAAGCACACGGCCACCAGACGCCACATAATTGCCGTCCCCTTCCTTGGTGCCTGCGTGGAGGACCTTCGTCGGGTCATCGAGTGCGTCGCCGGTGATCACACCACCGGTCTTTGCGGACTGCGGGTAGCCCTCGGCAGCCAGCACGACCATGGCAGCGAACCCGTCACGCCACTGCAGCGGCTCGATCTCATCCAACCGGCCCTCGGCGACGGCCAGCAGCACGTCGGCCAGCGGGGTCTCGAGCAGCGACAGCACGGCCTGGGTTTCTGGGTCGCCGAAGCGGGCGTTGAACTCCACCACCGCCGGGCCTTCCGGCCCCCACGCGGCACCGATGTAGAGCAGGCCCTGGTACGGAATGCCACGGTTGACCATTTCGGTGGCCACGGGGCGGGCGATGTCGTCGACAAGCACCTGCACCCCATTCTCCGGCAACCACGGCAGCGGCGCGTACGCACCCATGCCACCGGTGTTCGGGCCTTCGTCATTGTCGTAGGCGCGCTTGTGGTCCTGAGCGGGCAGCAGCGGCACGACCGTTTCGCCGTCGACGAGGCAGAACAGCGACACCTCCGGGCCTTCAAGGAAGGACTCGAACAACACCGGGTTGCCAGCTGCGATGACAGCCTCCGCGTGCGCCTTGGCTTCGGCGCGGTCCTCGGTGACCACAACACCCTTGCCGCCGGCAAGGCCGTCGTCCTTGACCACGTAGCGCGGCCCGTACTCGTCTAACACGGACTCGATACCATCTGCCGATTCCACGCGGGTCGCCGTCGCCGTCTTCACACCAGCCGCCGCCATGACCTCCTTGGCAAACGCCTTCGAGCCCTCAAGCTGCGCGGCCGCCTTCGTTGGTCCGAAGACGGGGAAGCCGGCGTCGATCAACGCGTCGGCTGCACCCGCAACCAACGGCACCTCAGGTCCGATGACCACGAGTTCCGCGTCGATCTCACGGGCGAGCGACACAATATCTACTGGGGACGACACGTCGAGCGGACGCACCGTGGCCAGGCGGGACATACCCGCGTTACCCGGCGCGACAGTGAGCTCATTGCCGTGCATTGCATGGAGAAGGGCGTGTTCCCGGCCGCCCGAACCGATGACAAGGATGCGCATGCGATCCAACTTACCGGTAGCGTCGGAGACTATGAGCACTGTATTCAGCAAAATTATTGCAGGCGACATCCCGGGCCGAATTGTGTACCAGGACGACAAGGTCGCCGCATTCCTCACCATCGAACCGGTCGCGTACGGCCACACGCTGGTCGTTCCCATCGAAGAGATTGACAAGTGGACCGACATCCCGGCGGACCTGTGGGCGCACATGAATGAGGTGGCGCAGAAGGTCGGACGGGTGATCGTCGATAAGTTTGATGCGCAGCGCGCGGGCTACCTCATCGCAGGATTCGAGGTCCCCCACGCCCACATCCACGTCTTCCCCGCCAACGACATGTCCGGCTACTCGCTGGCCAGCGCAATGCGTGCCGACGAAACCGACGCCGCCAAGATGGACGCCGCCGCCGACACCATCCGCGAAGGCATTAAGCAGCTGGAAGCGAAATAGTAAACGTCGAGCCCTCGCCCGGCGCCGTATCGACAACCACGGTGCCGCCGTGGGCCTCGATCAGCGATTTGGTAATCGCCAGCCCCAGACCCGAGCCACCGCCCGAGCTGCGGTTGCGCGACGCATCCGCGCGGTAGAAGCGCTCGAAAATATGCTCGGCGTCCTTCTGTTCCATGCCGCAGCCATTATCCGCAATGTCGAGGACCACACGGTCCAGGTTGTGCCGGATCGTGATGGTCACCTCTGCATCCGGACCCGCGTGCTTAAAGGCGTTAGTGACCAAGTTGACCACTACCTGGCGCAGCCGGCCGGGATCCCCCACCACGACAGGGACGTCTGGGGTGTCCTTGACCACGTCCACCACCCGCTCTGGGTAGGCGGCGTGCATCGAGTCCTTCACCGAAAGCGCAAGCTCGAGCACATCCACCTCCTGCTTCTCCAGGCGGGAACCCTCCGCACGGGTTAGCGCCAGCAGGTCCTCGACGAGCAGCTGCATACGCGCGGACTCTTCATCGATCTTGCTCAGCACCATTTGCGGGTCATCCACCATGCCCTTGCGGTACAGCTCGGTGTATCCGCGCACGCTGGTGAGCGGTGTACGCAGTTCGTGTGAAGCATCGCCAACGAAGCGGCGCATCTGCTCTTCCTGCGCTTTCGCATTTTCCAGCGATTCTTGCAAGCGGCTCACCATGGTGTTCATGGCAAATGACAGACTGCCCACTTCTGTCTCACGTGGCCAAGCTGGCACTCGCCTGTCGGTATCGCCTCCGGCGATCGCCAGAGCGGTGTTTTCCACAATCTTTAACGGAGCCAACGCACGTGCCACAAAGTAGTTACTTGCAATGCCAATGCCGACGAGCACCAGCGCCCCAACCAGCGCCTCAATCTGTGCCAGGGAGCGCAACATCCGGTACTCCGACTCCAGCGACTTCGCCACATACTGGACGGAGCCGTCGGACTGCTCCGTGGCAATGGCACGCCAGCGCTTCACAGTCGTCGTATTTGGGTCGCTGAGATCAGAAGTGATCGTGACCAACTGTCCGAAGTCAGTCGTTTTGATCTGGCTCCAATCTGGCGAGTTGACCTCCCCCGGGCGCGACACCATCACGCCCCGGTCCGGGTACAGCCTGGATTGGGTGAACTCACTCGGCAGGTTCCAAGGGTTGAACTGCCACACCGGCCCCTGGTGCGCCCACGTATCCAAGCCTTCCCGCAGCTGGTCGTCTGCACGGTCCAGCAGCAGGTTGCGCATGAGGAAGTAGATCAGCACGGAACTCAGTGTCGTACCGATCACGGAGATGACCATCACGGTGGTGACAAGTTGCCGCTTCAGTGGCTTCTTTGTCGGCCCCGTAAATAAGGAATACGCCATAACGTTGCGAAAGGCCTACTGGCGTGGGGTGCGCAGCACGTAACCGACACCACGGACCGTGTGGATCAGCGGCACATCGCCCGTGTCTACCTTGCGGCGCAGGTAGGAAATGTAGGACTCGACCACGTTGCCGTCGCCGCCGAAGTCGTAGTGCCACACGTTGTCCAGGATCTTCGCCTTGGACACGACCACCTCAGCGTTGAGCATGAGGTAGCGCAGCAGGTTGAACTCCGTCGGGGAGAGCTCGACGATCTCGCCGGCTTTGGTGACCTCGTGGGTGTCGTCGTTAAGCGTCAAGTCCGCATAACGCAGGGTGGAATCCTGGTTCGAATCGTCCACCACGTTGCCGCGCCGCAGAATCACACGCAGGCGCGTGATCACCTCTTCGAGCGAGAACGGCTTGGTCACGTAATCATCCGCGCCAATGGTCAGGCCGTGGATACGGTCCTCCACGGCATCCTTTGCTGTCAGGAACAGCACCGGACTGTCAAGTCCTTCTGCTCGTAGCTTGCTGAGCAGCTCAAAGCCGTCCATCTCCGGCATCATCACGTCCAGGATGTACGCATCCGGGCGGGAGGTGCGCGCCAGCTCGAGGGCTTCCGCACCAGAGTTGGCGGTCTCCACATCAAAACCCTGGAACTTCAGAGACACCGTCAACAGTTCGACGATGTTCGGCTCGTCATCAACAACCAGCACCTTGAGGTTCTGCGAGTCAGCCATGGTTTGTGTTCTCCTTAATTTTTGCGGCAATCATGCACTTGCCACGATTAAACAACACAACGCTGTACGTCGCCTGTGTACTTGCTGCCCAAGGTTGAGCAAGTCGATCTTTGTTCGCCAAAGAAAGTGCCCCCTCGCCGATACGTATCGACGAGGGGACCCACGAGCTGGAGACGAGACTTGAACTCGCAACCTACGCATTACAAGTGCGTTGCGCTACCGATTGCGCCACTCCAGCAACGCGCTAGATCTTACACATAGCCCGTGGTCGCGCGAAAACCGCCAAGCCGATAGTGTGGCCTGTGTGGAAAAGAGATTGTGGGGAAAGCTCAGAGGTTCGCGCCAACGCTTAGCGACGATCGACGCTGCCCGCACCTCTCCTCCCCCATCCGTCCTCGCCCCAATCAACCTGACCGACCCGACCGAGGTCGCCGCGGTGATGAACATCGCCGCCCGCATCGGGGAAATCCTCATCGCTAACGCAACAACATCTGCGGACGCGATCAAGCAGATCCACACCGTGTGTTCGTCGTACGGCCTGCACTATGTGCACGTATCCATCACGGTGAACACGATTACGTTGAACACCATCATCGGCGTGGACCATCGCACCCCGGTCACCGTGTTCCGCGTGGTCACCATGATCAGCGAGAACTACCACAAACTGCAGGAAGTGGACCGCCTGATCCGCTCGATCCGCTCAGGTGCGACGCCTCCTGAGATGGCGGAGAAGATTCTCGACGAGATCGACAACGCCCCCATCCCCTACCGCAACACCCGCAACTTGGCCGGTTGGGCTGTGATGGGTTTCTTCGTGGCCATGTTGCTCGGCGGCGATTTGCTGCTCATGTTCTTCGGCGGCCTGACCGCGTTTCTCATCATGGGCTTTTCCAAGTTGCTCTCCCGTGGCGGGTTGCCCGGGTTTTTTCACAATGTGATTGGTGGGTTCGTCGCCACGCTGCCCGCTGCAATCGCCTATGACTTTTCCGCCTCGATCGGGCACACGATCAACCCCAGTCAGCTGATCGCAACAGGCATCATCGTCCTGCTTGCAGGTTTGACGCTGGTGCAATCGCTTCTCGACGGCGTCACCGGCTCCATGGTCAACGCCTCCGCCCGCTTCTTCCAAGCCATGTTGGGCACCGGCGGCATCGTCGCAGGCGTCGCCGCTGGCGTGCAGGTTTCCGAGCTGGTCGGGATGCCACTGCCACCAGTCGAGGTGCTCCCAGCTGATGCGGCGTACAACAACGTGTGGCTGACCACCTTCGGTGGTGCGATGGCGGCAGCCTCGTTCGCGGTGTGTTGCTTTGCGGAACGAGCCGCTGTGCTGCTGTCCTTCGTCACCGCAGCGACAGGTTCATTCATCTTCTACATCGTGCTCACTCCGCTCGGCGCTGGCCGACTGTTGGCTATCGCGGCGTGTGCGGTCGCCGTCGGCTTGGCCGGCGGTCTCATTTCCCGTCGCTTCCTGATCAACCCGGTGATCACTGCTGTCGCCGGCGTGACCCCGTTCCTGCCCGGTTCGTGGATCTACCGCGGCATGTACGCACTGATGAACGAGCAGCTCCTGCTCGGCATGATGAACCTACTGACCGCGATCGGCACCTGCCTCGCCCTAGCCGGCGGTGTGGTGTTCGGCGAGTGGCTGGCCCGCCGCATCCGTGCCCCACAGCTCTACGTGCCGTACGAGGCGTTTAGGCGCGCTGGCCGGCTGACTTTCCAGCAGATTCGTCGGGTACGGCGCCGTCGTTAAGCAGGTGGCGTAGAATGATGGGGCTTTAGCTGTCGTTCTTGCAAGGAGGAACCCCCAAGTGCCACCTAAGATCACCGATTCGCGCCCCACCGCCGAACAAACGCATGCCGTTGAGGAGCAAACTGCGTCGGGCGCCCGTCGGATCGTGGCCACTTACGCTGAGGACTTCCTGGACGGCGTAACGCTCATGTCCATGCTGGGTGTCACCCCGCAGGGCTTCGTGTACAAGCGCTACGTCGAGGACCTGGAGCAAGCAGCGGAAGAGGAAGCGCCGAAGAAGGCCACCAAGAAGAAGGCCACGAAGAAGAAGGCGTCCAAGAAGAAGGCCACCAAGAAGAAGGCGACGAAGAAAAAGTCCACCAAGAAGGCAGTGAAGAAGGCTGCCAAGAAGACTGCTAAAAAGTCGACGAAGAAGACCGCCAAGAAGGCCTAATGGGTAGCAACGAGTTCCTCGTCGTGGCCAACCGCCTGCCTGTAGACAAGGTGGGCGACCATTACGAGGTCTCCCCTGGCGGTTTAGTCGCAGCCCTCGCACCGGTACTGCGCTCCCGTGGGGGCTGCTGGGTGGGATGGCCTGGCGATACCAGCGCAGAACTCGAACCGTTTGAGTTCAACGGCATCTCGCTGGTCCCCGTGTGCTTGGACCAGGACGACTTCGAGGGCTTCTACGAGGGCTTTTCCAACTCCACATTGTGGCCGCTGTACCACGACCTCATCGTCACCCCCGAGTACAGGCAGGAGTGGTGGGAGCGCTACGTCGCCGTCAACGAAAAGTTTGCGCGGGCGACCGCCAAAGCCGCTGGCAAAAACGCCACGGTGTGGGTGCAGGACTACCAGCTTCAGCTCGTACCGGGGATGCTGCGCGAACTACGCCCCGACTTAACCATCGGCTTTTTCCTGCACATCCCGTTCCCGGCACCAGCGCTGTTCCAGCAGTTGCCGTGGCGCGACGAGATCCTCTCCGGCCTGTCCGGCTGCGACCTGATCGGTTTTCAGCGCACCACCGACGAAGAGAACTTCCGCCTGCTCACCACCGATATTCGTACGGGTACCTTCCCAATTTCTATTGATGCGGATGAGGTGCAGGCGGCGACGGAGTCGTCGATACGCACACTGCGCAATTCGCTCGGCAACCCGAAGCACGTGCTGCTGGGCGTGGATCGGATGGATTACACCAAGGGCATCCTGCAGCGACTGCTGGCGGTCGAGGAACTGCTGGAGGAAGGCGAACTCGACGATATTGCCGTGGTGCAGTTGGCTACGCCGTCGCGTGAACGCATCGAGCACTACCGCAAGACCCGTACGGAAGTTGAGCAGGCGATCGGGCGTATCAACGGCCGCTTCGGCCAGGTCGGCCGCCCGGTCGTGCACTACATCCACCGCGGGGTGTCCAAGGACAAGCTGGGTACCTTTTATGCAGCGGCCGACATCATGCTGGTCACACCGTTTAAGGACGGCATGAACCTCGTGGCCAAGGAATACGTCGCCGCACACCCAAACGGCGACGGTGCGCTGGTGCTCTCCGAGTTCGCGGGTGCTGCGGTGGAGCTCAACCAGGCCTACCTGTGCAACCCGTTCGACCTGGGGTCCATCAAGGCCGCGATTGTGGCCGCAACCAATCCTGATCCGGCACGCATGCGGGCGATGCACGACTGGGTCATGGAACACGACGTGACCCGCTGGGCGCAGGACTTCTTGGAGGCGTTGTGAAGCGCGCGCTGCTGCTCGCCCCGGTGATGCTGCTCGCGGCGTGTTCGAGCCCGCAGCAGTGGCACGTCGTTGGCGTATACACCGACCCAGAGGCGCCCGTCGCGCGCAATACCGGCGGCGCATCCGTCACCTTTTCGGGTTCGTCGTTTTCCGGCACCACCGGCTGCGCTGAGGTTTCCGGCGAGTTTGAGGGCGACGACACTGTCCGTTTACGCGACGTCACCGTCGGCGACCCGGGCGACTGCTCCGGCTGGGCCCGCCACATGCACGACCAGTTGGCGCCCCTGCTTCACGACGACACCGAGTTCACCGTCTCCCGTCCAACCGATACCGACCTTGTACTCACCCTGCTCAGTGACGCCGTGGATGCCCCGGCCGTTAAACTGCGCACATGGTGATTGCTCAGGCCGAAACGTTGTTGGTGTGCCTCGACTTCGACGGTACGCTTGCTGAACTCAACCCCGACCCATACGCGGTCACAATGCACCCCGCGGCCGAAGACGCGATCCGTCGCCTAGCTGCAATCCCCGGCACCGAGGTAGCCATCCTGTCCGGACGTCACCTCGACGGCCTGCGTCAGGTCCTTCCTTCCGGCCTCAATGTCACCCTCGTCGGCTCCCACGGTGCCGAGCCCGGGCCCACGCTTGACGACGACGCCCGCGCCCACCTCGTCGACATCGAACGCCAACTGCGCGACATTGCGATTCCCCCTGCATATGTGGAGGTGAAGCCGTATCAGAGGGTGTTGCACGTGGCGCCGGTAACGGATAAGCAAGCGGCCCAGGACATGCTCGATGCCGCCGCTGCCCTGCCCGCCCGCAAGATCACACTGGGACACAATGTGGTGGAGTTTTCGGCCGTGGATATCACGAAGGGCACCTGGCTCGCCGAATACAAGCGCGACTTCGCGGCCACCGTGTTCGCGGGTGACGACGACACCGACGAAACCGCCATCGCCGCCCTCGGCCCCACCGACCTGGCGGTAAAGGTCGGCGACAAACCCTCGCTGGCCTCGCGCCGCGTCGCAGATGTTGACGCCATGGCTGCACTGCTCACAGAACTCGCCGACGAAAGGGAAGCATGGAACGCCTCTCGCTAGAGCACCAGGGACGCACCCGCACCTGGACCGCCGTCGAAGGCGACCCCGACACGCTCCTGCTGGTGCTGCACGGCTCGCGCCAATCCGGCAACGTGATGCGCAACTTCACCGACCGCACCTTTGAAACCCTCGGCGCGACCGTGGCCTACCCGGACGGTGTGGAACACCACTTCAACGACCTGCGCACCGGTTTCAACGAAACCGCACGCCGCCTGAACATCGACGACGTCGGATTCCTACGGAAGGTCATCGCACACCACGCCCCGCGTCGCGTGATCGGCATCGGCTTTTCCAACGGCGGCCAAATGGTCATGCGCCTCCTTTTCGACGCCCCCGGCCTCCTCGACGGCGCCGCCACCTTCGGCGCCTCCATGCCCGTCGAATCCAACACGTGTGTTGGCACTTCCGATTATCAGCCCACCCCGCTCGTTTCCGTCCAAGGCACCGCCGACCCGCTCGTCCCCTACAACGGCGGCGAAGCCGGGATCGGCGGCAACAACCGTGGCCAGACCCGTTCCGCAATCAACTCTGCGCAGTTCTTTGCGGAACTCAACTCGTGTGAGTGGCGGGGGTCGTCGACAAGCGGTGCCCTGCGTATCGACGACTGGCACGGCCCCGCCCCCGTCCGCCTCATCACCATCGACGGCTTCGGCCACATGGTGCCGGTAGCCAAAACGCTCGACGCGCGGCTCGGCCCCGGCACCGACGACATCACCGGCGGTGAGGTTATTCAGCGATTCTTCTTTGACGAGCGAACTCGCTAAGCACCACGCCCGCCGCCACCGACGCGTTGAGGGACTCCACCCAATCCGTCATCGGCACCGACATGATCACGTCGCAGTTCTCGCGCACCAGGCGTGAAATGCCCTTGCCTTCGGAGCCAACCACGATCACTACCGGGCCCGTGGCCTGGTCAAACGTGTCCAGGGTGTGCTCGCCGCCCGCATCCAGGCCGACGACCGTGTAGCCGTTGTCCTGGAACTTCTTCACCGTGCGAGTCACGTTGGTCACGCGCGCCACCGGCAACTGCGCCGCCGTACCCGCCGACGTCCGCCACGCCACACCCGTGACCTGCGCCGAACGCCGTTCCGGGATGATCACGCCGTTACCGCCAAACGCCGCAGTCGAACGAATCACCGCACCAAGATTGCGCGGATCCGTAATGTTGTCCAGCACCACAAACATGCCGGGGCCATCCACCGACTCCAGCAGGTCATCCAGGTCAGCGTACTTGTACGGCTGGATCTTCAACCCAATGCCCTGGTGTAGGCCGTTGCCGGTCATCGCATCCAACTGCTGGCGCGGCACCTCCTGCACCGGAATGTTCTTGCTGTTCGCCAGCGCAACGGCCTCGCTCAGACGGTCATCGTGGCCAGTGCCCTGCGCGACGAACAACGCCTCCGACGGCACCTTCGCCTTCAGACACTCAATGACCGGGTTGCGGCCCACCACCAGATCCGCCACCTCACGATCGTGCCGGCCCTGCGCGCGGCGCTTCTGCTCCAACTTGCGCTTATGCGCCGCGTGGTAGACGCGATCCTCAGCCTTCGGCGTCGCACCTTTGCCCTTCAGGCCACGGCGACGCTGCCCGCCAGAGCCCTTCGTCGGACCCTTTTTGTTCTTCTTCTGTACGTCACGACGCTGATACGGTTTCGCCATCGTCTACTCCTTTACCTGCCACTGCGGCCCCTCGGCCGTGTCGGTCACTTCAATTCCCGCACGCGCCAACCGGTCGCGCACCTCATCCGCCGTGGCCCAATCCTTCTCCGCACGCGCGGTCGCACGGCGTTCCAGTTCAGCTTCCACCAGCACGCCTAATGCCTTGCTATTGCCATTGCTTGACGACGACGGCCACGCTCCCGGATCAACCCCCAACACCGCCGCCATCGCACGCACCTGCGCCGCGATCGGGGCCGGATCGACTGCCTTATTGCCCTCGCGCACAAGGTTGTGGATTTCTGCGAGGGCTTTCGGGACGGCGAAGTCGTCGTTAAGCGCCTGCTCAAATGCCTCAGTCCACGTCGACGGCTCCGGCATACCAGCGCGCTTCACAAACTCCTCAATGCGCCTAAAGCCGGCCGCAGCTTCCTTGAGCGCCTCCGGCGAATACTCCAACACGCTGCGGTAATGCGCCGACCCGAGGTAGTAACGCAACTCCACCGGGCGCACCTCCTCCAGCATGTTGTCGATGGACAGCACATTGCCCAGGCTCTTCGACATCTTCTCGCCAGCCATGGTCACCCAGTGGTTGTGCATCCAGTACTGCGCGAAATCATCGCCCGCCGCATGCGACTGCGCCTGCTCGTTCTCGTGGTGCGGGAACTGCAGGTCAAGGCCACCACCGTGGATGTCAAACGTGCCACCCAGGTACCACGTGGACATCGCCGAGCACTCCAAGTGCCACCCCGGACGCCCATCGCCCCACGGGGTCGGCCAACTCGGCTCGCCCGGCTTCGCCGCCTTCCACAACGCGAAATCACGTGCGCCACGCTTGCCCGCGTTCGACGTCTCCCCCTGCTCCATCTCCTCAACCTTGTTGCCGGAAATCGAGCCGTAATCGCCACCCGCCTTCACCCAAGCGTCGACGTCGAAGTACACCGAACCGTCCACTGCATAGGCGTAGCCGTTATCTATCAGGCGCTGCATGTAATCGACCATCTGCGTCACATGCCCAGTTGCCCGCGGCTCCACCGACGGCGGCAACACACCAAGCGTGTCGTACGCGCGGGTGAACTCACGCTCGTACGTGGACACCCACTCCCACCAGGGGCGATTGTGCTCGTCTGCCTTGGCGAGGATCTTGTCATCAATATCCGTGACATTACGCACAAACGCGACGTCGTTGCCCTTCGCCGCAAACCAGCGACGAACAATATCGAACGCAACACCCGAACGCAGGTGGCCAATATGCGGCTTCGCCTGCGGAGTGGCGCCACACAGATAAATCGAAACGTGGCCAGGATTCACCGGGTCGAAGTCTCGCAGCGTGCGGGTCTTGGTGTCGAAAATACGTTGATTCACGCCGTTTATCCTACGTTGCCGTTCAGTTCCACCAACGCAGTGGCAATCGCCGCCCGGCCCTCACCCGAACCAGTGAACCCCATGTGGTCCGTCGTCGTCGCCGACACCGACACCGGGGCCCCCAAAGCCTGCGACAACACCCGCTCTGCCTCCTCACGCACCGGCCCCATCTTTGGGGTCTGGCCGATCATTTGGGCGGAAACATTGACGACGGTGTGGCCGTGGTCGTCGATAAGCACCCGGAGCTCCTCGAGCAACTGCACCCCTCGGACCCCGTCATACTCAGGGCGGCCGACCCCGACGAACGAGCCGAGATCCCCAAGGCCCGCCGCCGACAGCACCGCGTCCACGATCGCGTGGCTGACAACATCGCCATCTGAATGACCTTCGCAGCCATCCTGGCCCTCGTGCAGAATTCCGGCGATCCAGCACTCCTTCCCGGCCTGGATCTGATGGGCATCGAAGGCAGTACCAACTCGCAGATTCGTCATGGACTGAACACTACCCACTCCGGGGACGCCGAGTCGTATTCTTCGAAGCCCTCGCGCTCCAGTTCGAGGTCGCGCAGGTGTCTCTTCAGCGAGGCGAGGAGTTCCGGCGTAATCTCCGGCATCTTCTCCGGCGCATACTCGAACTTGCGGCCAAACTTATCCTCCAGCGTGGTGATCGTTTCCACGCAGGCTTCCCAGTCGTAGTCCTTTTCGTACTGCTCCACCGCCGAGTGACACCGGGCGTTGAACTCCGCACTGTCGCGGCGCCGCTTCCGACGCTGTTCCAGAGTGGACTTCCACCGCGGGTTTTCACCTTCGGCGAGATACTCGACGATCAAGCCGTCGGGTTCGCTGACCTGGAAGGTGCCGTCATCGAAAAGCCAGACGACTTCGCCCGTGACGTGATCGACCACATAGGTAGCGCGGCGGTCCGTCTTGATGTTGTGGTGACGCTGGCACAGACAGAACAGGTTCGACGGCGTCGTTTTGCCGCCGTTGCCGTAGGGAATGCGGTGGTCGAGCTGGCAGCGCTTCGCGGCAACGTTGCAACCCGGCCAACGGCAGGTACCGTCGCGGGTCTGCACGAATGCCTTCATTGCTTCGGTGGGCACATAGGCGTCGGTCTCGGCATGTTCAGCCTCGTCGAGGTCGATGACCTTCACCTTGGCGGTTTCTTTGAGCGCGTCGATGACTTCCGTACCGTCTGCCCCCGACCAGCCGAAGCCGGGAACGAAGTAGCCGGCGCCTGGGGTCTTCGGCGAAAACACGTGCAGCACCAACTGAATCGACGAGTGCTGCTGGCCGGTGAGGATCATCTGCAGTGCATCGTCACGACTGAGCTTGTGTTCCTTCGCGACGGCACCGACATACATATCCATCAGACCAATCGTTGCCGAGTCGCCAGAGATATTCAGACCGGCGTCCCCGTCGTCTTGGCCATAGAACACGCCTTGGCAGGTGCCGAATGGCGCATCTTTTGCTTTCTTGCGAGCTTTCGTTTTCTTCGGGCTTGGTGCCAACTTCGCATCGACTTGCTTAATCCGATCACGCAGGCGGCGCTTTAGCGACGTCGCCGATGGCAACTCCATCCCGGCAGAACGCGGCGTGAACACCTTGACTAGGTAGTCGTCGAACTCAGCCAACACTTCGGGCGTGGCGAGATCGTTCAACCGGTTTAGCACGGTCTCGATTGCGCTAAGGCGCGTGATATCGAGCCGTCGCGTATCAGCCTGCATTTGGCGCAGGTTCGGCAGGTCTGCCAAGACGCTATACCCAAGAATTCCGCTTTCGGCCCAGCTCACGGTACGGCCGGCGGCGCTTGCGATGCGCTGGCCTACCAGTTCGAAGTCGTCGATAATCGCACCGGGCTCAGCGTAAGCGTGAAAGATACTGTATTCCGCGTCTCGGATCGCTTGACCTGCGACGCTGATCTGGTCACCCTGACGTTCTGTGGCGAAGTATCCGGTAGACATTGTCCCCCCTTTCGATCTTTCAATCGAACATACATGCCACCACCGCGACAATGCAAGGGTTTTTCGAAACTTTTTAGATAATTCGTTCGAACACTCTAACTAGTTGCCGGGGATCTCGAACACGGTCGGCTCGGCCTCATCGGTAATGCTTTTCGCCAGGCGAAGATCGATCGGGGTGGTAATCTTGAACGCCATCGGATCGCCCTGAACAGTGGTGACGGGGGCGCCGTACCACTCCATCAGGGACGCGTCATCAGTTGCCACGAACTCGGGCGACTGCTCAAGGTAAGCACGGTTGGCGGCACGCAATTGACTCAGGTCAAAGCCTTGCGGTGTCTGTGCGGCCCGCAAACGGCTGCGGTCCAGCGTCGCCTCCACCGCATTCACCGCACCCCCACTGACCTGTTTAATGGTGTCCGCGACAGGTACAACCGGCACCACCGCGGGCGCGCCATCGAGCACGGCACGGGCCACGCGGGCAATCATTCCGGGAGGGGTGAGGGCGCGGGCGGCGTCGTGGACGAGCACGCAGGCGTCGTCAAGCGAAATTGCTCCGAGCGCCGCATAGATCGAGTCCGCGCGCTCCGCACCGCCGTGCACAAACTGCACGTCATGCCCCCGCAGGCACTGTCGGGCGTGCTCCTCCATGGCAGGGCTGATGACGACGACCACCTGGTCCACAATCTCGGAGGTTTCCATCGCGGTAACGGAACGCTCCAAAAGCGTGCGCCCGCGCAACGGAACGTACGCCTTTGGCACCTCAGCGCCCAGCCGGGTGCCCTGACCTGCTGCGGCAACAACCGCTACAACACGGCGGTCCAAGGGCTCGTCTTACTCGTCGTCGAAAGAAAGCTCGTCGAGGTCTACGTCATCTTCGGCGTCAACATCGCCCGGTGCCTCGGAGATACCGGCCTTGACCTGCTCGTCGATGATCTTCTGGATCTCGGCTTCCATCTCCTCGACCTTCTTCTCATCAACAGGCTCTGCAAGCGCGAGCTCACCGACGAGAATCTGGCGAGCCTTACCAAGCATGCGCTTCTCACCAGCAGAAAGACCCTTGCCCTGGTCACGGCGCCACAGATCACGTACAACCTCGGCCACCTTATTAATGTCGCCGGAGGCAAGGCGCTCCTGGTTCGCCTTATAGCGACGAGACCAGTTGCCGGCCTCCTCAACATCCGTCTCACGCAGCACGGAGAACACCTTCTGCAGGCCCTCCTCGTTGACTACGTCACGCACACCGACAAGCTCGGAGTTCTTTACGGGCACGCGAACCTCAAGGTCTGAGTGGAGAATCTGCAGCACCAAGAAGTCCAGCTTCTCGCCGCGCATCTCACGCTCTTCGATGTCGGCGATACGCGCCGCGCCGTGGTGCGGGTAAACGACCACTTCTCCGACCTTGAATTCCATAAACGCTCCTTGGTGCTCCCGGCGAAGTTTTGACCCCACAACCCTACCACCGCCTTCAAAGCTCCGAATAGGGGATAAAATGGGAAAAGTTGCTGTCTAGGCGCTAAAGTATTCCAGAGAATAACCTTCGAAACCGTTTGACTATGGAGGACCCCACGTGAAGTCCCTGAAGCAGGTAGCCGTTATCGCTGCCGCTGGCTGCGCATCCTTGGCCCTTGTTGGCTGCTCCGCTGGCCAGATTACTCAGACCTCGAACCAGGTCGCTGCTGTGGATGGTGCCAGCGCCGCAACCGAGAACGGCGAAGTTGCTGTGCAGGATGTCACCGTCGTCTTGGCCGAGGACGGCAAGGCTGCCCTCAAGTTCACCGCAACGAACCAGGACACCTCCATGACGGATCACACGTTGAAGTCCGTCACCGCTGGTGGCAACACCGTCAAGATCGCAAACAACAACACGATTAAGTACAACTGCGTGTTGGTTGCTGATTCCGCCGCGGGCCTCGAGCGCCTGCCGCAGGATGACGCGAACTGCATCAGCTACACCGCTACCTCGCTGGCTAACGACGATTTCGCGTACGGCGGCAACGTCCCGGTCACGTTCAACTTTGACACCGGCTCCATCGACGTTGTGGCTACCGTGTCTGCCCCGCACCTCGTTTCGGGCCAGGTTGACCGCGAGACTGGCGCGAAGCACTAAGAGCTTTTCGCTTATCGACGAACACATGCCGCTGGGTTAACCAGCGGCTTTTTCGTTTTCGAACACTTTTCGAACACTTGCAGGCTCCGTGTCGTGTGCGTGTTATACGGTGTCGCACATGGCTAAGAAACCTCGCGTGATCCACACGTGCTCCGAATGCGGCTACTCTTCCCCGAAGTGGCTCGGTCGCTGCCCTGAGTGCGGGTCGTGGGGAACGTTGCAAGAAGAAGCGCCGGCTGCGGTTTCCGCAGGTGCGGTGAAGACGTCTGCGCTGACACCGACGTCGCCCGCGACCCCGATCACGAAGGTGAACGCGACTGCGACGCGCACGTTGCCTTCTGGCATCCGGGAACTCGACCGGGTGTTGGGCTCCGGTGTCGTTCCGGGGTCGGTGGTGCTGATGGCCGGTGAGCCGGGTGTGGGTAAATCGACGCTGTTGCTTGAGGTGGCATCCCGCTGGGCGGCGATGGATGGCCGCAAGGCGCTATACGTGACTGCTGAGGAATCTGCAGGCCAGGTCCGTGCCCGTGCTGAACGCACCGATGCGTTGAAAGACACGCTGTACTTGGCGGCGGAGTCGAACCTCGACGTGGTGTTTGGCCACGTCCAGCAGGTCAACCCCTCGCTGCTCATTGTGGATTCGGTGCAGACCATGCACGCCGCGGGTGTGGAGGGTGTTGCGGGTGGGGTGGCACAGTCCCGCGCAGTAACGGCTGCGCTGACCACACTGGCGAAGACGACGAACCTGCCGATCATCCTGGTGGGGCATGTGACTAAGGACGGCAACGTGGCCGGCCCGCGCGTGCTCGAGCACCTGGTGGATGTGGTGTTGAACTTTGAGGGTGACAGGCAGTCGTCGCTACGCATGCTGCGTGGCATTAAGAATCGCTTCGGGGCGACGGACGAGGTGGGGTGCTTCGAGCAGACCGCTGGTGGCATCCGGGAGGTACCGGACCCATCGGGGCTGTTCCTCTCTCACCGTGGGAAGACTCCGGACGGTTCTGCGGTCACGGTGGCGATGGATGGTGTCCGGCCAATGCTGGCGGAAGTCCAGGCACTTACCGTCGATCCGGTGAATAAGAGCCCGCGACGCGTGGTCACAGGCTTGGATTTCAACAGGGTGCCGATGGTGCTCGCCGTCCTCCAGGCACGCTGCGGGCAGCGCACGAATGACAAGGACGCGTACGTAGCAACCGTTGGCGGTGTGAAGATCACCGAAACAGCAACGGATCTTGCGGTCGCGCTGGCTACATGGTCGAGCCTGCACGAAACACCGCTGCCGCCGAAGACTGTGGTCATCGGCGAAGTGGGCCTCGCGGGTGAGCTACGAAGGGTGCCTAACCTCGGACGCCGCCTGCAGGAGGCTGCGAGGTTGGGATACGAAAACGCGATCGTGCCCAGCGGAGAACTCGAACCGGTCGAGGGAATGCGGGTCAGTCAGGTCTCCACGCTCGGGGAGGCGATCGCGCTACTAGCTAAGTAACTACAAGAAACTAGGTGATGTTGAAGGGGGCTGCTTCCGAAGCATTGTCGCCGATGACCGTGTGCAGGAAGTAGGACCCCGGCTCGATCGCGGGACGGTCATCACACTTACCCGGTTGAGATACGGTGCCGGACCAGCGAGCCTGGTAGCCCTGCTTCTCCCCTGCCTTGTAGGTCTGGGTGCCGGACACGACGGGCTGGTAGCAGTCGGTGTCTGCCCACATGCGCTCGTTGGTACGCATGTCGTACACCTCGAAGCGCAGGATGTTCTCGTCAAGGTCGATGACGCAGTCGGTGTCGGTCGGGTTTTCCACTTCCATGTAGAACACAGGCTCGGTGCCTGCGGCGTAGGAGGGCTGGTTCGGCAGCGCCTTGATCCGCAGGTCCTTGAGTTCGCATGCGCCAGTGCGGGCCGGTGCGGCCTCAACACTGGAAGGTTCCTCGGACGGGGATGCGGACGCAGTCTCAGACGTAGATTCCTCAGGCGCGGCGACGGTCGGCTCGGTAGCCACGGTCGGGTTCACGGTTTGCTCGGTGGAGGTTTCGGTTGCCCCATCCGATCCGGATCCGCCGCTGCGGGCCATGGCGGAAAGCGCCCAGACCAGCAACGCCACAACCACGAGGAGGATGACGAGGGCCGCGACGCGGCGGCGCATGTAGATCTCCGGGGGCAATGGGCGCTGGTTCGACATGCTTATAACTTAATCGCCGAAGTTTTCGTAGGTGGTCTCGACACGGCCGTCCGACAGACGGTAACGCGCACCTACCACGCCGATGCGGCGCGCTTCCAGGCCGGCAACGACGGCGGGGATGCGGGCGACCAAGTGCTCGGCGCCGTGGCGGGCGTGGGCCTGCTCGACCTGCTCGCCACGCTTTTCGGCCTCGACGATGGAGGGGGCGATCTTCTCCACGAACAGGCGGGTCAGGCCGTGCGGGATCTCGCCGGACTCGAACGCCTGGACTGCGGAGCCGACAGCGCCACACTTTTCGTGGGACAGGAACAGCACGAGGTCTACGCCGAGGCCGTCGACGGCGAATTCGACGGAAGCGGAGACAGCGGAGTCGACGCAGCCGCCGGCGGTGCGGATGACGAAGATGTCGCCGAAGCCGGCGTCGAAAAGCAACTCGACGGGCACGCGCGAGTCAGAACAACCGATGACGCACACGGCTGGGTTCTGGCCGGACGTGAGCTGCTGGAGGGTTTCGGAGTCGCGGTTCGGGGCGACGGTGTTGCCGGTGGCGAAGCGTTCGTTGCCTGCGCGAAGCAGTTCCCACACTTCGCGCGGGGAGGTAGCGGCCTGGAGCTCTGTTGCATTAGTCATACCGGCTATTGTGGCACGCATTGTGCAGAATATTCGCCCAAATCAGGTAGTTGATTGGTACCGCGCCAACGCGCGGGATTTGCCGTGGCGCAAACCGGGTACGTCACCGTGGGGTGTGCTGATCAGCGAGGTCATGAGCCACCAAACTCAGGTGGAGCGCGTTGCGCCCATTTGGTTGGAGTGGATCGAGCGTTGGCCGACTCCGCACGATTTTGCGCAGGCGCGTATCGACGACATCCTGCGCGCCTGGGCCAACCTCGGCTACCCACGGCGGGCGTTGAGGTTGCGGGAGTGCGCGCAGGTGATCGTCGATAAGCATGGCGGCGTTGTGCCGGACGATGTGGACGCGCTGCTGGCACTGCCGGGCATTGGGGACTACACGGCGCGGGCGGTGGCGTGTTTCGCCTATGGGAAGAACGTGCCGGTTGTGGACACGAATGTGCGTCGCGTGGTGGCGCGTGTGGAGCGCGGCCAGGCGCTGGGGGTGCCGGGGAAGAAGGAAATCCAGGAGGTTGCGCGCCTGCTTCCGGAGGACAACGGTCCCGAGTTTTCGGTCGGGCTGATGGAGCTTGGTGCGCTGGTGTGCACCGCGAAGGCGCCGAAGTGCGATGCGTGCCCGATTGCGCAAGATTGTGCCTGGTTGGCGGCGGGAAGGCCGGCGCCTGAGGAGGGGCAGCGGCGGCCGTCGCAACGCTTTGCGGGCACCGATAGGCAGGTGCGCGGCAAGATCATGAAGGTGCTGCGCGAGGCAGATTCGCCGGTTGAGCAGGCGATTATCGATGCCGTCTGGCCCGACGACGCGCAACGCTCACGCGCCCTGTTCTCACTGTTGGAGGACGGCCTCGCTGAACAGGATGAGCGCGGTTACTTCCACTTACCGCGGTAGGTCAGCCCACCCGGCAGCTTGATCCACACGCCGCCACGCGAGTTGATGGTCACTGGCCCGACGCGTTTGGAGGCGGAAACGCCCGAACCGGAGTAATTCAGCCAGCTGTCCTTGCTGAGCTTCTGGCGCTTACGAAACTGGAATCCCATAGTCGGCAGTTTACACTGCTGTACATGCAAAAACGTTGGTGCTCCCTGCTCATTCCGGTGTTATTGGCCCCATCCGCGCAGGCTGCGGACCTGAGCGCGGAGTCGTTGTCGTCGCTGTCGTCGGTGGGGTCGTCCACAGTCGATGTGGTGCGTGACGCGTCATCGTTGTCGTCGCTTCCGGAGTCATCGTGGAAACCACTGGCCGGCGCACCAGGTAACGAGGCGGGCTCGCTCGATGCGGTGAAGCGGGTGCCGGGCTCGAATGGCCAGCGCATCCGCTACACCTCCACCAACGAGCAAGGCGAAAAGGTCGCGGTGACCGGGGCGTTTTACAAGCACCGCCGCGCGAAGGGACTCATCGCGCTCGCACCGGGCACGCGTGGTCTGGGTGATCAGTGCGCGCCATCGGCAGGCTCGTCCATGCTGGTGCGCATCGAAGACGGAACCGTGAACATTAACTACGAGGCGCCCCTGGTACAGAAGCTGCTGGATGCCGGCTATTCCGTGGTGGTCACCGACTACATCGGGTTGGGCACCGATGGGTTGCACACCTACTTGAACAGGGTGGATCAGGGGCATGCGCTTATCGACGCCGCCCGCGCCGTCGCAAAACCAAACCAAAAAGTGGGCTTCTGGGGCTACTCCCAAGGCGGTGGCGCTGCCGCGGCCGCTGCGGAACTTGTCGCCGACTACGCCCCCGAACTCAACGTGATGGGAACGTTCTCCGGCGCCCCGCCAGCCGACCCGCTGGGTGTGCTGGAGCAAGGTACCGCACCGATGCTCACCGCCGTGGCCGGTTTTGCCGCTGCGAGCTACTCCGAAAGCTACCCGGAATTCGGCGAGGCCCTGCAGGAACACCTCACCGACGAGGGCAAAGTCTGGCTCGAAGGACTGAAAACCTCGTGCGTGGTCGACGCCTCGTTGTCTGCGCCAGCCGACCCTTCCACACTGTTCACCGCAGGCAACTCGTTCGCTGAAGTGGTGCACTCGGATGAGCGGCTGGCGAAGTATCTGGAACTAAACAAAATGGGCACCGTCGCACCGTCTGCGCCGATCATGGTGATGACGAATGCCGACGACGACCTCGTTCCGGAGCCGCAAGCCACCCAACTGGCAGAGGACTATTGCGCCGTCGGTGCGCAGGTGGAGTACCGACGCGTGGTGGTGCCGGGTTCCCCGACGCAACCGTTGTCGTCGGGGCGTCTGCAGTTGACGCCACGCGTTCCTGGTTCGGGCCATGCCGCTCCCCTGCTTTTGCAGGCCGATAATGCGATTGCGTGGATGGATGATCGTTTCGCCGAACAGCCTATGAAACGGGTGTGCCCCTCCGACCACCCTGCATATGAGGTGGTGGAGGGGCTCAACGCGGTGGAGATCACCGCGTTAGTCCTGGGCATCCTTGGCGTGCTCGGTGCCGCAGCCGCCTGGTGGGGTTACACCGGCTCGGGGCCGTTGTCTTCCTTGCCCTCGTTGCCGTTCTGATCTTCGGCGGTCGTGTCGCGCTCATCCGGGTATTCGGAGGCTTCAGACTCCGGCTGGGCGCGCTCCGGCTCGATGTCGCGGACCTCTTCTTCCAGCTCGACGTCGAAGGCCTCCGCTGGCAGCGGGCGTGGACGTGGGGTGAAGGTGAAGGTCGCATCCGGGGCGGCCTTGCCACGATCCTTGCGGGCCGTCTCCACGTCGCCGTCCCAGCCCTCGACGTCCACGGTGATGATCTCGCCGGCACCGATCTCGCCGAAGAGGATCTTCTCGGACAGGATGTCCTCGATCTCGCGCTGGATGGTGCGACGCAGCGGACGTGCACCCAGCACGGGGTCGAAACCACGGACTGCAAGCAGGTTCTTGGCGTTCTCGGTGAGCTCGATGCCCATGTCCTGCGCGGCCAGGTTCTTGTCCACTCGAGCGATGAGCAGGTCCACCATCTGGACAATCTCTTCCTGGGAGAGCTGCTTGAACACGACGATCTCGTCGATACGGTTCAGGAACTCCGGACGGAAGTGTTTCTTCAGCTCGTCGTGGACCTTACCCTTCATGCGCTCGTACTGCGCCTCGGAATCCGCAGCGGTATCCCCGGTGAAGCCCAGGCCGACCGGCTTGGAGATGTCGGAGGTACCCAGGTTCGAGGTGAAGATCAGCACCGTGTTCTTGAAGTCCACGTTGCGACCCTGGCCGTCGGTGACGTGACCTTCTTCCAGCACCTGCAGGAGGGTGTTGTAGATCTCCTTGTGGGCCTTCTCGATCTCGTCGAAAAGCACGACCGAGAACGGCTTGCGGCGCACCTTCTCGGTGAGCTGGCCGCCCTCTTCGTAGCCGACGTATCCCGGAGGGGCACCGAAGAGACGCGACGCGGTGAAGCGGTCGTGGAACTCGCCCATGTCCACCTGGATCAGGGAGTCGTCGTCGCCGAAGAGGAACTCTGCAAGCGCCTTCGACAGCTCCGTCTTACCCACACCGGATGGGCCGGCGAAGATGAACGAACCGGACGGACGGTTCGGATCCTTCAGACCTGCGCGGGTGCGGCGGATGGAACGGGACACAGCCTTGACAGCCTCGTCCTGACCGATGATGCGCTTGTGCAGCTCGCCTTCCATGTTGAGCAGGCGCTTCGACTCGCTCTCGGTGAGCTTGAACACCGGGATGCCAGTCCAGTTGGCCAGCACGTCAGCGATCTGCTCCTCGCCAACCTCGGCGATGTCCTCGAGGTCGTCCGAGCGCCACTTCTTCTCCTTCGCGGCGCGCTCCTCGGTGAGCTTGCGCTCCGATTCGCGCAGGCTAGCTGCCTTCTCAAAGTCCTGGGCGTCGATCGCCGCTTCCTTTTCCTTGCGGACCTCAGCGATGCGGTCGTCGACCTCACGCAGGGAATCCGGGGCGGTCATGCGCTTGATGCGCATGCGGGCGCCGGCCTCGTCGAGAAGATCGACTGCCTTATCCGGCAGGAAACGGTCATTGATGTAGCGATCTGAAAGGTTCGCTGCAGCCTTGAGTGCATCGTCGGTGTAGGACACGCGGTGGTGCGCCTCGTAGCGGTCGCGCAGGCCCTTGAGGATCTGGATGGTGTCCTCGATGCTCGGCTCGTCCACCTGCACCGGCTGGAAACGACGCTCAAGGGCGGCGTCCTTCTCGATGTGCTTACGGTATTCGTCCAGCGTGGTTGCGCCGATGGTCTGGAGCTCGCCACGAGCCAGCTTCGGCTTCAGCAGCGAAGCAGCGTCGATCGCACCTTCGGCGGCACCGGCGCCGACGAGGGTGTGGATCTCGTCGATAAACAGGATGATGTCGCCGCGCTGGTTGATCTCCTTGAGCACCTTCTTCAGGCGCTCCTCGAAATCACCGCGGTAACGCGAACCTGCAACCAGGGAGCCCAGATCCAGCGAGTAAACCTGCTTGTCCTTCAGGGTCTCCGGGACGTTGCCGTTCGCAATGTCGAGCGCCAAGCCCTCCACGACGGCAGTCTTACCGACGCCCGGCTCACCGATGAGCACCGGGTTGTTCTTGGTACGGCGCGACAGGACCTGCATGACGCGCTCGATTTCCTTGTCACGGCCCACAACCGGGTCGAGCTTGCCTTCCTTGGCAGCTGCGGTGAGGTTACGGCCGAACTGGTCGAGTACGAGCGAGTTGGAACGCTCGCCGCCCTGCGGGCCGCCACCACCTGCGCGGTTGCCGCCAGCACCCGCACCTGCAAAGCCCGGTCCGCCGCCCTGCTGCGGGGACTCCGGATTCTGTGCCTCGCCGCCCTCGTAACCAGACAGCAACTGGATAACCTGCTGGCGCACACGCGGCAGGTCAGCGCCGAGCTTGATCAGCACCTGCGCCGCAACGCCCTCGCCCTCACGGATCAGGCCGAGCAGCAAGAACTCGGTGCCGATGTACTTGTGGCCCATCTGCAAACCCTCACGCAGGGAGAGCTCCAGGACCTTCTTGGCACGCGGGGTAAACGGGATGTGGCCGGTGACCGGCTGGGTGCCGTGGCCAATGATGTCGATGACCTCGCGGCGCACATCCTCAAGGTTGATACCCATGGATTCGAGGGCCTTCGCGGCGACGCCCTCGCCTTCCTTAATCAGGCCGAGCAGGATGTGCTCGGTGCCCATGTAGTTGTGATTGAGCGCGCGCGCTTCCTCCTGCGCCAGGACGATGACGCGACGGGCCCGGTCGGTAAACCGCTCGAACATGTGGCTGACCCCTTCTATAGCTAAATCGTTGTCCACCACCATAACGCCGGGGTGCGACATCACTTCCCACGTTTTGGCTGCGGGGGGCGTGGAATCGTCAAAAAGCAGTGCTCAGAGGGGATGTTCACCCTTAGCGAACATCCCTGAAATACACGTTTTCGTGCATCCGAAAATGTCTAGGCAGTCGTCGCTTGCGTTTTCTTCAAGGCTTCGCGTTTGTTTTCAGAAAGTTTCCGTGCGACGCGTTGGCTCGATGCATAGCAGATTAGGCCAAAGGTAAAAACCACTACTCCCCAAGACAACGTCGCAACAGCGCCAAGGGGCAACACGGAAGCCAGCAGCGCCAATAAGCCGATAACGTAACTCAAAGCACCGGCAATCATCAAAGACTTCCCCGCGTTGGCAGACCCGAGGATTCGACTGCGATACTGCGAAAGATCGCCATAATCCGCATCATCGTCACTAAAAATCATCCACTGGTAGACTCCGGCCGCCCAAAGGGCGATCGTAGAGAACACAAGCGAACCCGCCCCAAGAGCCGTGGCTTTTTTGTAATCTTCAGAGTTTTGGAACGTCGGCATCGTATTTTCGGTGAGACTCTGCATAGGGGACACTATGAGACTTTCTGCGGGGGACACCAACAGAAGCACTCCTAGTACTGAGAAGGAGAACATGAAAAGCGCGGTGGGAAGCATTGGTAGGCCAACCTTTTCACCTCGCCGAATGCGTGAGAGGGTGAACGCCCCAGCAGCCTGATCAGCATTTTTCCAATACCGACGTGCAAATACGAACACTCCGACCGCATAAGCAGGCAAGATAATCCAGACCAACATGGTATTTCCCAACAACAAGGTCAGGATTGCAAAGATTATCCCCGAGAGTCCAATAATACTCGCAAGCTTGCTGGCGTGATTCTCGCTCTCTAATCCTTTTTCTACCTTTTGTTGTGTAGCGAGCTCCTCACGAAGGTGCACTATCTTTTCAAGACTGTTCTGGAACGGACCGAAACCGTCAATACCGTTGATAGTTTCAGTTGACTCAGGTAGATGCACCTCAGTGCGGCTAGTTTGTGCACTGTTAATCCACCGTTCCAACTGCTTGATGCGTTCTTCTCTGCTAGAGATATCCAACCGTGCAGCAGCGGTCATATCGTGAATCTTTTTGTCCGCAGCATGTTCCGCATTTTCTGCCCTATCTACGCCGCGCGAAAGAGCAAGTTCCGCATTGTTTATTGCAAGATAGTAGTTTTCCAACTGTTTAATCATTGCTGCCACCTGACGAAATCTTCCTTATCCATTGGCATCACGGGAGTAACGACTTCAATGCCTTGCTTCGCCCCCGTTCGGCTAAATGAAGCCGCTTTCGCGCTGTTTAGCTCCGGAATTCCAGACTGTGCGATACCGGCTGCAACCATAAAGTCGTCGACTGATGCTTCAGTAAAAACAACGTTTTGGAAAGACTCTGCTCGCATTGCCCGGTTCATGACCGACGCAGAAGTCCAATGCCCGATGAAGTGAATTCCTCTTCTCGGCCATTTCTGGAGGAAGTTTTCGTCATCCGAGAACTGTTCTGGACCGAAGTCTTCATTTTCCGCACCGAGCGCGAGCACTAGGGTTCCCGGCCCGTCTTCGAGCTGATCTACGAAACGGAATACATCATCGTCGATGCCCAACCGGAACACCTCCGTTCCCATTGCGCGAAGAGTATCCATCCATGTTTCAAGGTTGGAGATTCGACGCTGCGATGGCAATTGGGTGTCATACACCACCACTCGGAGGTGGTTAACAGCTTTCGCTGCCGACAAGGTCATCATCTGCATCATGCCAATAGCAGCGCGCATGTTTGTGCCCAAGATCAAGACATGGTCGCCCGACTTAGGCTGCATCTCGTGATACGCAAAGTCTGCGTCGATTGTGGCTCTTTGCCCGAACACCACCGGAAAGCCATCTTCGTTTGCCTTCGGCAGACGGCTGCAATCAAGCGACGAAAAGTAGACAGGCTGATCGCCACGATAGATCCGTTGGGGAAGCGTGGTGGAACTTGCATATTCATTCGCAAGCTGACGCTGAATATCGTTGTGTTCTTGCTTATCAGCGTAAGCAACCACAAACAGTTGGTTGTCCGTAGGCGCTCCACCCTGTTTGTTAATGATCGCCTGACCCCGGTAGCGCAGATCACCTGCTGCTTTGTTGTCATTTCGAAGGAAAAGGGCGGATTGCTCTGCCCCCATTCGCAACGCAATCCTCAAGGGGGTTTGGTCAAAGATTGCATCTTGCTTGCCAGAGTTCATTCTGATTCCGGACAAGGACTGAGACGCAACTATAAAGTGCAACCCGGACGATCGGCCCTGACGCGCCAATGTATCCAGCAACTCAGTAGCCCGGTCAGCATCATCATTGGAGAATAGGCCTTGGAACTCGTCGATAATCAGCAGCCACCGCGGTAGATTTTCTCCGGTTACTTCGCGGTACATCTTGTAGTCATCGACCCTATTCGCCTTAAAAAGCGCGTTCCTGCGTTGGATCTCATTCACAAAGTGCTCGAGCGCGGAAATGCCGAAAGCAACATCGGACTCCGTAGAAACTACTCGGGCATGGGGGAGCGCTGGTTTATCTTCATCCTCAATAAACTGGTTGAACTCCACGCCTTGCTTAAAGTCCAAAAGGAACAGCTCGAGTTCATCCGGCGAATAGCGTGACGCAAGAGAGTAAATGATCACCTTAAGCAGGTTCGACTTACCCGTACCTGCTGCACCACCGATCAAACCATTTGTAAGGGTATCGCCGATGGTGAAGTCGATTTGGGAGGTACCGCTCTTACCAATTAACGCAGTAATGCCTAGCCTGCTGGATTCAGTCTTAAAGCTCTGAAGCATTGGTACCAGCGGAATTTCGGGAAGCGCACCTTGCTTCGCTTCAATTGCAACTAGCTTCGAAAGCGCTACGACAGCTTCGTCGCTAGGTGCGTCAAAAGTAACTGGTATCGCGTTGTCACCAGTAAAACGCGTCCCCTCAATCGAAATCTCTTGAGTTCTACCTTTCCAATAGGTGAATTCAATCGAGGACTTCAGCGCTGCTTCAGTGAGTTGAGCATTCACACTCATCAATACGACATGGATGCCGTACTTTGGGCCGCTCTCCATCAGTTTTGTTAACTTGCCACGTGTGCGCTCGTCTAGGTTGTACCAATCTTCCATCACAACGAGCAACCGGTAAGGAAACTCCTGTTGTCCGGTCTCGGACACCATCTCCGTCAGGGATTCGAACTTCCCCTTCATTGCTCGGTTTACATCTTCAAGACGCTGAAGGTGAAAATCGAGTGTCTCTTCAAAGGCCTCTGGCGTCCGTGAAATCTCCCGGTAGAGCTCACGGTTGTCATCTGACATCTCGTAAAACAGAGAAAGATCGCCAATCATTGATGGGTCATAGACCGTCACCAGCATTTGACCGGGCTGAACCGAAACGTACGCGCCAAAAACTGCGGAGCGAGCAACCTTTAGCGGCCATGCTTGAGTCGATTGACCGCGAATCCACAGATTCCTAGATCCAATAAATGGGGCCAGCGCATCCAGCGGAGCCTTTGAGACACTTTCTGCTTCGATTGCCCCTACACGCAGGAGTGGTTTTACTTCTGTTCCGCGAGTAATCTCGTCGTGCTCCACACCCCAGTAAATGTACTGAGATCGCAGATTCTTTGAAATCGACAGAGCTAGGTTACGTTGCTCTTCCTCTTCTCTCTCATATTTTTCAAGGATCTGCGAGGATTCAGTACCCGACTGGGCTTTTGTCTGACTGGTAAGACGATCTAGTTCGCTTCCGATCTGGATGCTCTCATCTTTTAGCCTCTTGATTTCAGCCTCATAATTCTGACGGGCTGTATCAAACTGATTGGCTGCGGTTTGCTCTAACGTGGCCAGCTCAGCACGCAGGTGTGACGATGAATCGGATTGAATTAACTTTTTCTTGTTGAAAAGATTATTAAATACGCTCAATGCCATACTCCTCCAGAGCGGTGAGCGTCCGCCGAAGCTTCTGCCCCGTGTCGAGAATTTGCCGTTCAGCCTCCATCAGCAAATGGAGGATTTCCTGCAGAGAGCTTTGCGACGATCCGTAAAAGACTCGCCGGGCTTCCGACGCTGCTGATTGAAATCCTGGCACTTCGGATTCCAAAGTACGGAGCAATGTGTAGAACTCATCGTGAAGGCGGTGCAGTTCCACTTTGATGTCATTTGACGATGCCATGTTTAATTCACCCTAAATTCTGCGTGCGTAACTTGCAGCCACATCGCCGACTTGTTGCAGTACACGCTGAGTTCGTTTGATTGCAGCATTGGTTTCCTGCAAATCCGCGGCTACTCGCCTATCTAGACCTGAACCTGTACCTTCGAGCAGCTTCGTTGCGTTTTGTGCCGCGTCGGACGTACTGGTGGTGTACCGGTTGATGGTTGCTGCAAGATCGTTCGCTCGTCTAGCAAGCTGATACGCTTCTCTTTTCAAATCTTCGACGCGACTCATACTGTTTCTCTCATTGTCTTTTCCATTGACCAGAACATGAATCAGAATATCCCATGTCACGTCTGTAGTAAGGACGTCCATGGCACGCAAAGCGGCCGTCACGCTAGATCTACACCGAGCAAATGGCACTAAACGCGAAAAAGTTACGAAAACGAGGTGCTGCGCTGCCACGCACCCTTAGCGAACATCCCTGAAATACACGTTTTCGTGCAGTTTGCAGCCCGGATTAAACGGGTGCCCGCACGAGGGGCACGCGGCCCCATACTCGGCATGCGTCATCATGTAACCGCACGCGCCGCACATCACAGAGCGCAGTTGCTTATCGACGCCCACAAACCGGTGATCCGCCAACTCGTCATGGCACAGCGAACAGGCCCAGAGTTTGTGGCAGGCCCCGCAGGTGTTGGCGACGACGTCGTGCTCCGAATGCCAATGCGCGCACCGGCCTTGCGGGTCGACGTCGATACCGTGGATTTTCATTAATTCACCGGGATTACGGAGCCGCTGTACTTCTCGCGGATCCACTCTGCGGTCTCCGGCGAGCTCAGGTCCGCCGCCAGCTTCTCAATGCGGGGATCCTTCGCCGCGTCCTCATTGGCTGCGAGGATATTCACGTACGGGTTGTTCTCCGGGCTTTCGGCAATGACAGAGTCCTCCGACGGGTTCAGGCCAATTTCCAGAGCGAAGTTCGAGGTTACGATGACACCAGCGACAGACTCGTCCGACAGCGACTGAATAACCAGGGTGTCTTCGACCGGGACGATCTCAATGTCCTTCGGGTTGTCGGTGATCGACTGCAGGTTGATCTTGGACACGTTTGCCGGATCGATCTCCTGGTCCAGACCGATGACACCGTTGGCCTCCAGCAGGATCAGCGCACGGGCAAGGTTGGACGGCGAGTTATGAGTCACGATCTTCGCCCCCTGCTCCAACTGGTCAATGGACTTGATGGAGTTGGAGTACATCCCCATCGGCTCAATGTGGACTCCGACGATGTTGACCAGGTTCTTGCCAGTCTGAGCATTCCAGTCCAGCAGGTACGGCGAGTGCTGGTAAAAGTTCGCGTCCGCGGAACCGTTGGCCACCGACATGTTCGGTTCCGACCCACCAGAAATGACCTTGACATCCAGCTCGTACTCCGGATTTTGCTCGTCGACGTAGCGCAGAATCTCCGCGTGGGGCGTGGCTTGCGCCAAAACGGTGAGCGGTTCTTCACCGCCCGAATCACTGGAGCAAGCAACGAGGCCGAGGCCAACTGCGGCAGACAAAGCAACGGACGCGAAACGCTTCATGGGGAAGCCCTTTCCCTATCGTGAACAACTTTGTCTGCCAATACTAGACTATGCGGTTCACAGTAGGTCAAGAATTACTGAATCCGCGATCCCAAGCACCGCCTCACGTGCATCTTCAGCGGTTCGGGCGGCAAGGGCATCATCGGCCATCTTCCGGCAGGTATCCATGTCGTGCAGGCGCAGCGCCGCGCGCACGGCGTTGACCTTGCCGGGCGCCATAGACAGTGACTTCACGCCAAGGCCGACAAGGACGAGGGCCATGAGCGGGTCGCCGCCGGCCTCACCGCACACACCGATGGGCTTGCCAGTAGCTTCACCGCCGCGGCAGGTCTCGCGGATCATGGACAGCACCGCCGGCTGCCAGGGCGAGAGCAGTTCAGCGAGTTCGCCCTGCATGCGGTCAGCGGCCATCGTGTACTGGGAAAGGTCGTTGGTGCCGATGGAGCCGAAGTCCACAACGTCGAGCACCTGCCCGGCGCGAATCGCGGCCGCAGGGGTTTCGACCATGATGCCCACCTGCTTCAGGCCAGCAGCGCGGGCACGTTCGGCGAACCACTCGGCCTCCTCGACCGTGGCGACCATGGGCGCCATCACCCACAGTTCGGCGTCCGGCACGTTACGCTGCGCGTTGGCGAGTGCCTCCAACTGGTCGGCGAGCAGATCCTCGCGGGCTTGAGACAGTCGCAAGCCGCGGCGGCCGAGGGCTGGGTTTTCCTCCTCGCCAAGGTCCGCAAACGACAGCGGCTTGTCGGCGCCGGCGTCGAGGGTGCGCACCACCACGCGACGCTCGCCGAAGGCCTCGAGGACCTTGGTGTAGGTCTCGGTCTGCTCGTCCATGCTGGGCGCGGAGTCGCGGTCCAGGAAGAGAAACTCAGAGCGGAACAGGCCGGAGCCTTCCAGGTCGTAGCCCGCAGCCTTCACCGCGTCTTCGGCGGTGCCGATGTTGGCCAGCAGTTTCACGGCGTGGCCGTCGCGGGTGGCGCCGGCGCCGGCGGAGCCTTCCAGTGCGGCGGCGCGGCGGCGGGAGCGCTCGTCGAGTTCGGCGACGTCCTCATCGGACGGGGCGACGATGATTTGGCCGGTGCTGCCGTCGAGGGCGATGCGGGGGTCGTCGACAATCGCATCGGAAATGCCCTTGACCTGCACTGCGGCGGGGATGCCGAGCTGGGCGGCGAGGATCGCGGTATGCGAGGTCGCGCCACCCGCCTCGGTGACAATGCCGAGCACCATCGCAGGGTCCAGCGTGGCGGTCTCAGCGGGCGCAAGATCGTGCGCGACCAGCACAGACGGTGCCGTCAGATCCGGCACGCCCGGCTCCGGCAAGCCGCGAAGGCGTGCGGTGGCGCGGTCGCGGATGTCGTAAAGGTCGGTGACACGCTCGGCCATGTAGCCGCCGAGTTTGCGCAGCTTGTTCGCGTATGTCTCCACCGCATCGTGCACCGCTTTGGTGGGGCCACTGCCCTTCTTCAGTTCCTTGTCCACCCCGCGGATCAGGCCACGGTCCGTGGCCAGCGCTGCGGTGGCCTCGAGCACGTCCTGCGACGCCTTCGAGTTGGCGTGCGCCGCACGTTCGCGTAACGACGACGCCACCTCCCCCAACACTTCCCGTATCCGCTGACCATCCGCCTCGGGGTTCACGGAGGCGGGCTCGTGGTTATCGATACCCACCGCCGGGGTCACTACCGCGACGGGTCCGCAGGCAGTACCAGCGGACACACCAATGCCGTGAAGAACTGTGCGCTCAGTCATGCCACCGAGCCTACTCGGCGGGCGTGATCTCGAGGATGGCATCTCCAATTTCGACGGTGCCATCGGCCACGTCGTTTACTCCGCCGAGTTTCTTGGAGTTGACCACGGTGGTGATCACAGTGGTGTCGACCCCCTTGGCGGCAATCGCCGGGAAGTCCACCTCCGCCAGCGCGTCACCGGCAGCGACAACCTGCTTCTTCTCCACCAGCGGGGTGAATCCCTCGCCGTCGAGTTTCACGGTGTCGATGCCGATGTGCACCAGCAGTTCCGCGCCGTCGTCGGTCTTGATGCCGTACGCGTGGCCAGTCTTCGCCACCGAAATCACCTTGCCCGCAGCAGGCGCAACCACGGTGAGTTTGTCATTCGCCGGAATCACACCAACAGCCTGGCCGAGGGCGCCGGAGGCGAAGGCGGCGTCGTTAAGCGCTGCCATCGCCACAACCTCACCAGCGACAGGAGCGAGCACTGTGCTTTCAGTGCTTTGCGACGACCCCACAACCGCAACCGGCTCCTCCTCACGAGCAGCAGCCGCGCGAGCAAGCGCGTCTGCCTTCTCCTCAGGGGTGCGGTAGTCGGTGATCAGGATGATGAAGAACGAGGTGAAGAACGCCACTGCGATGGCGATCAAGTAGACCCACATCGGGTCGAATACGAACACGGTCGGCAGCGAGGTGAACACGAACGCGTTGGTCTTCACGCCACCGAACGGGGTCCCCAGAACGGCGATGGTCAAACCACCGGCGAAGCAGCCGACGAGCATGCGCGGGTAAACCTTCTTAAAGCGCAGGTGGATACCGTAGAGCGACGGCTCCGAGATGCCGCCGAGCAGGCCCGCGGCAAGTGCGGAACCGGAGGTCTGGCGCATCAGCGGATCGCGGTCGCGGATGGAGATCGCCAGCACCGCGGCGGTGGCGCCGAAGCAGGCAAAGTTCCACGCACCCATTGGTCCCTGGATGAAGTCGTAGCCAAGGGTGTTGATGTTCACCAGCATCAGCGCGTTAAGCGGCCAGTGCAGGCCAAGCGGAACCAGGAACGGGTAGAGCATCGGGATCAGCAGCGCGAACAGGAACGGCGCATTGCCGTTCATCCACGCCAGACCAGTACCGATCCACGCGCCGAGCAGGTAGCCGAACGGGCCGATGATAAACGCGGTGACCGGGATCATGACCAGCAGCGTCAAAAACGGCACAAACACCATGTGCACGGCAGACGGAATGATCTTCTGCAACCCCTTGTACAGCAGGGCCGCAACAGCCGCCATGATCAGCGGCACGAACACGTTGCCGTTGTAGCCGTTCAGAATCATCGGCAGGCCGAACACATCGACGACGTCGGTCGGTGCGCCGAACAGATCGATCACCCGCGCATCGGGGTGGTCCTTCAAGTCAATGAAGTCCGGGGTAAATAGCGCAAGCATGATCGCCGCTGGCACCCACGGGTCGATGTTGAGCTTCTTGCCCGCGTTGTAGGCCACCGCCACCGGCAGGAAGAAGAACACCGAGCCCCACATGGCGTCGACGAACTGCCAGCCCGGCGTCTTCACTTCCGCGCGGAAGTCAATGATGTGAAACGCGTCGAGGAACGCCGCAAACGCAATGATCAGCGACGCGCCCAACAGCACACCCAGGATCGGGCGGAAGGAGTCGGAAAGGTACTCGAAGAACGTATCCAGCCACGGCATCTTGCCCTTAGCCTTGTCACGCTGCTGCTTCTTCAGCTCGTCGTTGGAAACCGAGCGGCCCGCCATCTCGGGCAGGTTATTGATCGCGTTGTACACCGTAGCCACGTCACCACCGACGATGACCTGGTAGTGGCTGCCGCCCTGGGGTACCGCGCCCATTACCTTCGGGTTTGCTTCGAGGCGGTCTTTGTCGGCCAGGGAGGCGTCGTTTAGTTCGAACCGCAGTCGGGTCGCACAGTGCGTCATCGATGCGATGTTGTCGGCCCCGCCGATTCCGGCGAGGATATCGGCAGCCTGATCTTGCAGGCTCGCCTTAGTGGTCGCCATGCTGATGCTCCTTTCAACCACATGGTTTAGTCACATCAAACGTTAGTTGGTTATAACCACCGTGCACAATTAGCAGGGATCGAGATATTCCTCACGATCCGACAACACTCGCGCGTTCCCGCCGTAGTTCTTCTTCGCAGCACACAGCGCATCCGTGTCGTGGCCAAAATCGAGGTACACCGGGTAAATATCGTTGCCATCGACCTGTGCGCGAAGCGACGGGCAGTGGCCTGGATAGGTGAACTCAGCATTTCCATCGCCGAGATACGCAATGTCAAACGCAAGCTTGGAGTGTGTCGAGCCAATATCTCCGTCCGCAATTACGGAATCGAGAATGAGAATTCCTCGTCCATCACAATTCGGCGCAGAGATTTGACGCTTAACCCCTTCAAACTGCGCCTCGATAATCACGCCATCGCTGTCGCGCTTAATCCCCCAGTTTGGGTCGAGTGTGCTCGATGTCGGCACAGGAGTGGAAGCCTTCGCCTGCTTCTTGTGCGGCGGCTCCTGACCAGGCGGGTATACGCCGCAGCGTGGCTCCTTATCCGCCAGGGATTCGGGAACGCCGAGCTCCTCAAGACGACCCGGGTTAAAGCACGGCCGCGCCATACCCATGCCATCCCACACGCCGTCAGCCTCGACCTCGACCCAGTGCTTACCGTCCCACTGCGCGAGGATGATGTTGCCGGAATTCGGAACTCCAGGACGAGTGAAGCCACCTTCGCAAGGACCATACATCTCAAACTCTTCAAGCCCTGGCGAATTTTTGATTGCATCAGTGGAGCAATCCGGTGGGGGCAGCTGCGACGTTGTTGTGGTTGGCGTGGTAGGCACCGTTGGCTCCGCAAGCTCTGCTTGTTCACTACTGCCACAGCCTGCCAACGAGGCTGCGAGGAGTACCCCGGCTGCTGCGAGGGGCCAACGGCGCATCGTCGTTACGCCTCCGGCTTCACCATCGGGAACAGGACGGTCTCGCGGATACCCAGGCCGGTCAAGGCCATCAGCAGGCGGTCCACGCCCATGCCGCAACCTGCTGTCGGCGGCATGCCCTGCTCCATAGCGGCGAGGAAGTCCTCGTCGAGCACCATGGCCTCGTCGTCACCATGCGCCGCCAGGCGGGCCTGGTCTTCGAAGCGCTCGCGCTGGATCACCGGGTCGATGAGCTCGGAGTAGCCGGTGGCCAATTCGAAGCCACGGACGTAGAGGTCGAACTTCTCGGTCACGCCCGGCTGCTCGCGGTGGTCGCGGGTCAGCGGGGAGGTCTCCACCGGGAAGTTAATGACAAAGGTCGGCTCATAGAGCTGGTCGGAGCAAAGCTCCTCCCAGATTTCCTCAACAAGCTTGCCGTGCAGCCAGCCTGCATTCTCCGGAACCTTCAGACCGATAGTCTCAGCGATGCCCTTGAGTTCCTCCACGGAGGAATCGATGGTCACCTCAGGCTGGCCCGGGAACTTACGCTGCAGCGCCTCGTTGAGCGACGGGTACATCTCCAGTACCTTCCACTCGCCGCCGAAGTCGTACTCGGTGCCGTCAGCCAGCGTGACCTTCTGGGAGCCGAAGACTTCCTGGGCACAGAACTGGACAAGACCCTTCATGGTTTCGGCACCGTCCTTGTAGGTGCCCCACGCCTGGTAGGTCTCCAACATGGTGAACTCCGGCGAGTGGGACGAATCCACGCCCTCGTTGCGGAAGTTCTTATTGATCTCAAAGACGCGCTCCAGGCCACCAACAACGGCCCTCTTCAGGTAAAGCTCCGGCGCGATGCGCAGGTAGAGGTCAATGTCCAGCGCGTTGGAGTGGGTGACAAACGGACGAGCCGCAGCACCGCCGTGCAGCGTCTGCAGCATCGGCGTCTCAATCTCCACAAAGTCCAGGCCCGTCAGGTACTTACGCACCGCGGCCATGACCTTGATACGGGTCATGGCGTTCTTGCGCGCATCCTCGCGCATGATCAGATCCGTGTAACGGCGACGGACGCGCTGCTCCTCGTTCATGTCCGCAAACGCGACCGGAAGCGGGCTCAAGGCCTTCGAGGCCATGTGCCAGGACTGTGCCTGGACGGAGAGCTCGCCTCGTCGAGAAGCAATGATGCGCCCACGAACCGAGACAATGTCACCCAGGTCCGTGTCAGCCTTCCACTGCGCGAGGGCCTCCTCGCCCACCTCTGCCAGCGACAACATGACCTGCAACTGGGTGCCGTCACCCTCCTGCAAGGTGGCAAAGCAGAGCTTGCCGGTGTTGCGCTGGAACATGATGCGGCCGGCGACGGCCACCACATCCTGGGTTTCCTGGCCGGCCTCAAGGCGGGTCACGCCGTCGCCTTCGCCCTCTTCAACGACCTGGTACTTCGCCCGCAGGTCCTTCAGCGAGGTCGTACGGTCAACTTCGACGGGGTAGGCATCACGGCCCTCGCCGATAAGCCGTTGCCTCTTCTCCCGGCGGATTTGCTGCTGCTCTGAAAGATCCTGCGTACTCACGCCGGTCAATCGTAGTCTATTGGCAAAGCGGAAGATCCAGACGCTGCTCTTCCGAGTTCAAACCGTTAATAATCATGAGGTATTCAGGCTTGTCCTGCGGCACCATCACATAGGCAGGCGGGTTCGCGTCCGGCAACTCATAGGAGTTCACGGTGCACTCACCGGAGCCCAGAACGACGGCCTCGCGCGGGTCCGGCACCGCATCGTCGCGGTCATACTCGTCGGCGTACTTCACCACAGACACGCCCAACTCTGCGTTGGCGCAGCGGATCTTGCCTTCCTGGTCCGGATCGGTCGAGCCGTTCTCGCAGCGCAGGTCCTGCCAGCCCTTCTGGCCGGACTTCTTGGACACGATATCCGGGTACTCCTCGGCGATCTGCGCCTCCGCACCCTCCCAGGCCTCGCCGCGGTTGGCGGACCAATACCACAGTGCCGCAATAGCGATGAGCAGTAGCGCCAGGATCGCGATGATCCACGGCCACGGGACTTTCTTCTCGTTCGTCGCCGCCGGGCGGGTGTAGTTGCCGTCCGGGCCGTACGCGTACGGCTCAGGGCGCTTGCGATAGCCGTCCTCCGGGTTGGGAGCAACGTCGATGTTGGACGCCTCCTGGGGCGCCTCGCCCACCGGCACCATATGCAGCACATCCGCACAGGTGCGCACGCCCTCGCGTGGGGCCTCGCCCGTCATCAGACTGACCACGCTGGCGAACTTGTCCACATTCGCCTTGGCCAACTCCTCATCCGAGCCAACCGCGTCGGTACTCGGACCAACCAGGGTGAGCTTCACCGGGGTGGTCGACCACTGCGGCTGCACCAAAAGTCGCTCCGGCGAAATAGAACGGGAGACGAACCCGGACAGGCCCTTGAGGTCGTAGTCATCGATGGCCTCGACCACCGGGGCGAGCAGGTCACGCACTTCCTGCTGGGTAAACGTCGCGCCCTTCTCCGCAATGAGGTCGCTCAACGGCGTGCCGGTTGCGGCCTCGCGCAGGACGAAAAGCTGCCCTTCGTCGGTGGTACCCACACTGCGCGGCTGGAACGCGCCCGGATGCGCCGCCAGCGCGAGGCGGCTGTTGAGCGTGTTCACGTCGGCGCCGAGGTGTTCCGCCACCTTCGTGTCAAAGACCTCCACCTCTACGGCGTGGCCTTTGTCGTCCGACGCGGTGTACAACGTGGACGTTTCAGTACGGCCGCTTTCACGCACCTGCTCAGGGGTGAAGGCGAAGCCGAAGCGGTCGGCGAGGATTCCGGCGATGTTGGGCACAGACATGCGCCGCATTCTACCGCCTGCGACCGCAGCCCGTTCGGCTACCTATCTTCTTCGATGTGCTTGAAGCCAATCCCGAGCGGCAAACCCACGTTGTCGGCCAGGCGCACAGGGCCGAGGTCGACGGCGGCGAGGAGGCGGGCGTCGCCACGCTCGGGCGCTTCGCGCATCGCCAGGTCGCGCAACTCAAGGTAGGCCGGTTCAAGGCCCTCGGCGGCGAGCACACCACGCACGGTTTCAAGCACGACCTCGGCGCCCTGCTCAGCGGCGTGGGCGCCTGCGGTCAGCGCCGCCGGCAGCGCGAGAGCCGCCTCGCGCAGGTCCTCCGGCACGTCCGCGTTGCGCAGCGACACCGCCAGCCCGTTCGGGGTGCGCACGGTAGGCACGGAGTGCAGTTTGACCTCCATACGCAGGCCAGAGACCGCATATTGCGTAGCCACGAGCACCTCGAAGTCCTTCTCCCCCAACACCACATCCGTCGCGTGCGAGGCGTTAATTGCCGCGAGGATGCGCGCCACCTCGCGCTGCGTGTGCTCCGGATCTTCAAGCGGATCCACCCCGGAATCCACCCGCACCTTGGTCTCCAGCGGGCCGTGGAACACCACGTCCACCTTCTCCTCGGCGAAGATGTCCGGCACCTCGTCGCCAGTAAACGTGACCACGACGTACGAGCCGAGCAGCGACTTCGCCGCACGGATCAACTCAATGTGGCCCGCGTGCACGTCGCGGCCCAGCGGCACCACCACAACAGACTTGCCGATCTTGCGAAACGCCCGCCCATAGGTCGCCAGCAGCGCCTCATCCTTAACGACGACCGCCTTACCTGCCTCAAACGCCATTTATCTTCCCTCGTATTTCTGAATAACCCACAGTTCCGTATCCGTGTCCTGCTCCATCTCACCGCGTCGGCGCTGCAGATCCACAAACAGCCTGCGCACCCCGGGTTCCGGCAGTGCGTCCAGCATCCGGTCCAAGTCGTTGACGCTTTTTGCGTATCGACGACCCGACGCCGCCTCGATGAACTTCTCCGCCACCGCCTCAAACGCAGGAACCGTATCGATGAGCAGCTCGAGCGCGTCGTCGCGCACCGTCGCTTCCAGCGCGCGAAGTTCTTGGGCGGCGGCGATGGTGGGGCGGACGGTGTCGTCGATACGCATGCTCGTGCCGCCGATCTCCGCGATGAGCAGCCCCACGACGGTCTCGCCGAGTTCGTCCGCGGCGGAGGTGACCCAGATGTTGTCGAAGAGGTTGTGGGCGCACATGGTGATGGCCTGGGACGTTTCGACGTCGTCAAGCAACTGCGGGCCTTCCTCCAACGCGGTGTGGAGGAACATCTGCTGCGGGCGCGCGTAATCAGCCAGGATTTCTGCGGCGGCGCGGATATCGTTCGCGGAGCCGTCGATGAGCACGAGGTCCACGTGCGCGATCGCGCCCGGGTCAGTGTTGATGTCGATCGGGCGCACGGTGTGCCCGGCGCGTTCCAGATCGAGAGCGAGTTGGCTATGGCCGGGGATTGCGCCTACGAGCAGGCGTGGCGCCATTTACTTCCCCCGGCGGGCGAGCAGTTCAGCGACGGAAATGGAGTTCTCGCGCTCGTCACGACGACGGCGGCCCGAACGGCGCGGCTCCTCCTGCGGTTCCGGTTCCGGGGTTGGCTCCGGCTTGGGTTCTGGCTGCGGTTCTGGCTTTGCTTCTGCTTCCGCTTGCGCCTTTCGCTCGCTGATCAGGTCAGACAGCGGGTTGCGGGCAGGGCGGCCGGACGGCTGGGTGCCAATGCGGCCAGCGATCGCATCCGAGCTCGGCGCACCTGTCGGACGCACGCGGTCGAGCACAACCGTGTCGTCGGTCGACGGCGACGGGCGCGCTGGTTCTGGTTCTGAGATCGGTTCTGGTTCCGGGGTGGGTTCCGGCGCTGGCTCTGGCTCTGGGGTGCTCTCCAACTCGGAGATGCGACGCGCAGAGGCGCGCACGGCGGCTGGCTCGTACTCGAAGACGCGGCCGTTGAGCTCCTCCAACTGTGCACGCAGTGCCTGGATCTCGTCCTGCAGGGCACGAAGGGCTTCCATGTCCACAGGTGCGTTTTCGCCCTGCGGCAGGGCGGCGATGACGGCCTTGTGGCGTTCTTCCTGCTCGCGGACTTGTTCGCGGGCGGCTTCGGCGTCCCGGGTGGCGTCGTCACGCTCGCGGCGGCTGCGGAAGTTCAAAATCAGCCCAGCCGCTCCGGCCCACAGCGCGAAGATCAGCGCGATCTTCAGTGCGTTGGCGGAGTTGGTAAACAGCATGACAACGGTGCCAATTACGGCGACAACAAAGGGGACGATGACCCACAGGGTTGCGCTGTCACTGGATGTGTTTTTGGCACTCATGCCCAACACTCTAGCCAACCCCCTGCCCGTCGGCGGGTGGCGACACCTCGCAGTTTTTCTCCAGCACCAACCCAGCGACACACAGCGCGATGCCACCGAGGGTGCCCACCGTCAGGGGAACGACATCGTCAGATGCTGCTGTGAGCACATCAAGTTTGCGCACCACATACATCAACGCACCTGCATACATGCCGCCACAGATCGCGCCCGCCCAGGCACTGGCCTTGCCGAACACCATGAAGTTCGCGGCCTGCATCGGGTTAAGTTGGCTCCGATCCAACCCCACCTGGCCGTCCTTGCGGCGCTTGTGCACCACCCACGCCAGCCACCCGGCCACCGCGGCGATGCACCACAGCGACAGCGGCACGATTAGATCCAGCGACTCCAGCCAGCTGTAATAACGCCGCACCACAATCAACGCAGCTGCGGCGCTGAAGCCAGCGGCGGCGATAAGGCCTTCGATCGGCGTGCGCTTCATAGTCTGCGCACCCCTTGATCCTCCAGGCCATCGAGCAATTCGCGTATCGACGACCCCCTCAACTCCGCACCCGGATCAATCTCCAACCACGGCTCAAGCACAAACTGGCGCAGGTGCGCGCGCGGGTGCGGGACCGTCAGCACCGGGTCGTCGGAGGTATAGCCCTCGATCCAGACAATGTCCACGTCCAGGGTGCGAGGGCCCCAGCGCTCCACGCGCACACGGTCGGCCTCGTTTTCCAGGCGCTGGCAGCGCTCGAGCAACTCGTGCGGGGTTTGGTCCACCTCCACCAGCAGGCTCTGATTGAGAAAGTCCGGCTGGTCAGTCTTGCCCCAGGGCGCGGTGGCGTAGATGGAGCTGGCAGCAACGGTTTCGCTCGCGAACTCATCCACAACCGCGCGCAGGTGCGCACGCGCATCACCCATGTTCGATCCGGAGGACAGCACTGCGCGCATGGGCATCACATCCGTTTCCGGGAGCGGCGCGCCACCACGGCAACATCGTCGAACACTGCCGGGATCGGCGCGTGTGGCTTGTGCAAGGTCACCTCGATCGCGTGCAGCGCGTCGTAGGTGCGCATGGCGGTCTCTGCGATCTCGACAACCACGGTCTCAATCAACTGACGCGGCGTACCGGTTGCAATCGCCAGCGCGGTGTCGGCGAGTTCGGCATAGTTGACGGTTTTGGTCAGGTCGTCGTCACGCGCGGCGTCCGCAAACTCCAACCAGCACGTGATGTCCAGCGAGAACGCCTGGCCAAACTCGGTTTCGTGCTCGAGTACACCGTGGTTGGCGTGGAACTTAAGCCCCTTGAGTTCGATGCGGTCAGCCATGGTTCCACCTTGCCACCACATCCACCGCGTCGCGCGAGACCGCAACCTCGTGCACACGAACGCACCAGGCGCCGGCCTGGGCAGACAGCGCCGTGACGGCAGCGGTAGCCGGGTCCGCATCCACCGGGGAGTGCTCCAGACCACGATCCGCACGGATCTCCCTGAGGAAACGCTTGCGCGAGGCGCCGACAAGAATTGGGAACTCGCCGGCGATGAACTCCGGCAGGGCGTTGAGCAGCGCCCAGTTATCGGCCGCGGTCTTAGCAAAGCCCAGGCCCGGGTCCAGCGTGATCTGCTCCTTGGCCACACCCGCGGCCAGGGCGTTCTCGACGAGTTCGGCCAGCACCTGGTGGACATCCTTGACCACATCCCCGCCGTGGTCGGCCGCGCCCGAAGCGTTGACAAACGCGTCTGCGCGCCAGTGCATGAGGCACACCGGCAGCTGCGTTTCTGCCATCACGCGGTACATGTCCTCATCCGCCAGGCCACCGGAGACGTCGTTGATCAGATCCACGCCCTCTTCAGCAGCGGCCTGCGCGGTAGCGGCACGCATCGTGTCAATCGAGGTCCGGATGCCATCCTCGTGCAACGTCCGGATCACCGGGCGAATGCGCTCCGCTTCCACCTCCGCGGGAACGCGGGTGGCGCCGGGTCGGGTGGATTCGGCGCCGACGTCGATAATGTCCGCGCCCAACTTCACCAACTCGTGGGCATGGGCGATGGCATCGTCGGTGGCGAGCCACTTGCCGCCATCCGAAAACGAATCCTCCGTGACGTTGACAATCCCCATCACACTCGTGCGTCCGGACAGTGTCAGGTCGGCGACAGTGGTCATTGGTGTTCTATCCCCTAATCAGGCTCATGACCTCGGCACGCGAGGCCGCGTTCTTCTGAAAACCGCCGCGCACAGCGGACGTGGTCGTCGTCGCACCCGGCTTCCGGATGCCACGCATCGCCATGCACAGGTGCTCGCATTCGATGACGACGATCACCGCAGACGCATCAAGCTTTTCGACGATCGCATCCGCAATCTGCGCCGTCAACCGCTCCTGCACCTGCGGGCGCTTCGCGTACATATCCGCCACACGCGCCAGCTTGGACAGGCCGGTCACCTTGCCGTCTTGGCCAGGGATGTAGCCAATGTGGGCTACGCCGTAGAACGGCACGAGGTGGTGCTCGCAGGTGGAGTAGATCGGAATGTCACGCACGAGCACCAACTCGCGGTGGTTCTCCGAAAAGGACTTCTCCAGGTGCACCTTCGGGTCCTCGTGCAGGCCCGCGAACACCTCGGCGTAGGCGCGCGCCACACGCGCTGGCGTCTCCACGAGGCCCTCGCGGTCCGGGTCCTCCCCCACCGCGATGAGCAGTTCACGCACGGCGGCTTCGGCGCGCTCGTGGTCAAACTTAGGCGTCGTCATCGTCGTCTCTCCTGTGCTTCGGTTCCTGCGGCTCGCGCGGCAACTGGGTCGTCTCGTCTTCAGACGCAGTCGGACGGGTCTCCGGCTCCGGACCACGCGCTGGGTTGTCTGGGCGTTCGTGCTCCGGCAGGCGGAAGCCGATCTCCTCGGTCTCCCGGGTTGGGTAGTTCTCCGCACCCGGGTGCTGCTTCGGCTCAGGCTGCTTTGGTTGCGGTCCGCCCACGTAGGTCCAGTCCGCCGGCGGTTTCTCACCGCGGTACTGCGGGGCCTGGCCCTTCGGCGGCTGCCAACGCGTGGAGCCCTTCTGCTCCGCTGCCTTCTCTTCCGCCTCGCGTTCCTTGCGACGACGCTCACGCGTCGCCTTCGACGCCTCCAGGATGGAGAAACGCTTCGGTGGCTCCTCGCCACGCTCCTTAGCAATCTCCACCGGAGTCTTCACCGGCTCGCGACCGATCTGGCGGCCGAAGCGCACGTCGTGCTCCGGCAAGGTCGGGCGTTGCGGCTCGATCGAGTCGAAGATCTCCTCCAGATCGCCCCGACGCAGGGTTTCCTTCTCCAGAAGCTTCGAGGCCAACGTATCCAGCTCGTCGCGGTAGCGCTCGAGGGTTGTGTAGGCGACCTTGTGGGCTTCGTCGAGAAGCGTCTGCATCTCCTCGTCGATCTTCGCGGCGACTGCCGGCGAGTACTCGAGTGTGCCGCCACCGCCGCGGCCGGAGAACGGATCGCCCTGCTCCTGGCCGTACTTCACCGCGCCGAGCGAGGAGGTCATGCCGTACTCGGTGACCATCGCGCGGGCAATCTTCGTGGCCTGCTCGATATCGTTCGACGCACCGGTGGTCGGGGCGCCGAAGACGAGCTCCTCGGCGGAGCGGCCGCCCATGGCGAACACCATGCGGGCAAACAATTCGTCGCGGGTGTACATCCCCTTGTCGTCCTCGTCGGCCGTCATGGCGAAACCGCCGGTGCGGCCGCGGGCAAGAATGGTCACCTTGTACACGCGCTCGATGTCCTTGAGCGCCCACGCAGACAGTGTGTGGCCGCCCTCGTGGTAGGCAGTGACCTTCTTTTCGTGCTCGGAAATGATCTTGCTGGAACGACGCGGGCCACCGATCACGCGGTCGGTGGCTTCTTCCAACGCATCCGCGGTGATCACGTTGCCGCCGATACGGGCGGTGAGCAACGCGGCCTCGTTGAGCACATTCGCCAGGTCCGCACCCGACATGCCCGCGGTGCGCTTTGCCAAAGCATCCAGGTTGACGTCCTTGGCCAACGGCTTATCCTTCGCGTGCACCTTCAGAATCTGGGCACGACCCGCGAGGTCCGGGTTGGATACCGGAATCTGGCGGTCGAAACGGCCCGGGCGCAAAAGCGCGGGGTCCAGGATGTCCGGACGGTTCGTCGCCGCCAGCAGGATCACGCCCTCGCGGCCGGAGAAGCCATCCATCTCCACCAGCAACTGGTTCAAGGTCTGCTCGCGCTCGTCGTGGCCGCCACCCATACCGGAGCCGCGCTGGCGGCCGACGGCATCGATCTCATCGACAAAGATGATGCACGGAGCGTTCTCACGCGCCTGTTTGAACAGGTCACGCACGCGGGAGGCACCCACACCAACGAACATCTCCACAAAGTCAGAACCGGAGATGGTGTAGAACGGCACGCCCGCCTCACCAGCGACAGCACGCGCAAGCAGGGTCTTACCGGTGCCCGGCGGGCCATAGAGCAGCACACCACGCGGGATCTTCGCGCCGAGCTTTTCGTACACGCTCGGGTCGGTGAGGAAGTCCACCACTTCGTGGAGTTCGTCGACGGCCTCGTCGGCACCCGCCACGTCATCGAACGTGTTGGTCGGGTTGTCCTTGGTCAGCTGCTTCGCCTTCGAACCACCAATGCCAAACGGTCCGCCGCCGCCCGACTGCATGCGATACATGAAGAAGAACAGCAAGCCGAACACCAGGATCATCGGCAGCATGAAGCCGAGCATGGACATCAGGAACGAATCCTGCGTCACGTTCGTCTGGTAGGAATCCGCCTCAGCCTCACGCACCGCCTGGAACACATCCGGTGCGGTACGAGCCGGGTACTGGGCGGAGATTGCCTCGACGCCCTCGCGCTCGTCGACAGTAATTGGCTCACGCAGATCAATACGCACCCGCTGCTCGCGGTCATCGATCTGCACTTCCTCCGCGTTATGTTCGCGGAGCTGCTGCATCGCCACCGACGTATCCACGCTCTGGTAAGCGCGGGAATCGTCCCCAATCAGCGTCAGCAAATAGAGCACAATAAGCGCGATGGCGCCCATAATGCCCCACCGCATGACGTTTTTATTTTTGCTCATAAACCTTTGTTCTAGTCGGCTTTACTCAGCGTCCGAGTACACGCGCGGATGCAACGTGCCCACGTACGGCAAATCACGGTAGCGCTCCGCGTAATCCAGGCCGTAGCCGATCACGAACTCGTTCGGGATATCAAACCCGATATCAAGCAAGTCGATCTGCGCCGTCTGCACATCCGGTTTGCGCAATAGAGTAACGACCTCAAGGCTCTTCGGGTTCCTGTTCTTCAAATTACGCAGCAACCACGACAGCGTCAGACCCGAATCGATGATGTCCTCAACCACCAGCACATCACGGCCAGCGATCTCCTTATCCAGGTCCTTCAGAATGCGGACCACACCGGAACTCGTCGTCGAATTGCCGTAGGAGGACACCGCCATGAACTCCATCTCAGCCGGGATAGAGAGCTTGCGCGCAAAGTCCGTCAGGAAGAACACCGCCCCCTTCAGCACACACACCAAAATGAGGTCCTCTTCGGAGTCGCGGTACTTCTCCGACACCATATCCGCCAACTCCTGGATACGGTCCTGCAACGCCTCCTCCGTGATCAGGATTGCCTCCACGTCGTCGCCGTAACGGTTCGGCGGAACGTTGAAATCCTTCGTGTCGTGCAACTCAGTCATGGGCTGGCCTTTCCCTTTCGCTGTGCCTCGCGGACGTCACGCAGTTCACCTGCGCGTAACTTCCTCATCTTGCCACTAGATTCCTACAAGGCACAACCACCTGGGACATTTGGGCTAGGTCAGGACCAGTTTCCCGTCGATTCGCGCCACCGCGCGCCCGCCGCCAACTGCGATCGGCCCCTGCCCGCGCCAGTTGGTCACCAGCGCCTCGATTGCCGCAAGTTGGTCGCCCTGGACCCGCACTCCTTCATCCAGGAGCCATCTTGCTAATCGACGACGCCTCACCGGCCCCGCATCCCCCTCCAACTCCACACACGACGTGGTCAGCGTGAGGTCCGCGAGTTGTTCAATGAGCGCCTGGTCGGCTGCGATGCGGTTCGCGGTGGTGGCAAGGGCCGGCACCGCATCCCCGCCCAGCAAGTCCGTCAGCGCAGGGATGATGCTTTGGCGCATTGCTACGCGACGATACGCCGGGTCGGAATTCATCGGGTCGTGCCAGACGTCGAGCCCGAGTTCCTCGCACGCCCCGACGGTGTCTGCGCGGCGGATGTGTAGGAACGGCCTGACGATCTTCCCGTTGCGCTGCGCCATGCCCGAAGGGTTACCCCGCAGTGCGCCGAGCAGCAACGTTTCTGCCTGGTCGTCGGCGGTGTGTGCGACCCAGACGTCGCGGCCGGATTCGAGCAGTGCGGCGTACCTTGCTTCGCGCGCGGCGGCCTCGACGTTGCCGGGACCTACTGTCACGTTGGCGACCGTAGAGGCAAACCCGAACTCGCGCGCTACGGCCGCGGCGCGCTCGGCGACGTCGGCCGATCCGGGCTGCAAACCGTGGTCCACAACTAGGACCGAGACGTCCTTTTGCTCCGCCGCAGCCGCCGCGACCAGCGCCAACGAGTCCGGCCCGCCCGACAGCCCGATCACCGCTGGCCCGTCGAAGGGGCGCACAGCCCGCCTGCACGCGAGGAAGTGCGGGGAGCGGCGCGGCCAAAACGGTTGCATCAGGGTGCCTTTTAGAAAGCTCGCAGCGCCGAGGTGAACTCGTCCATGGCCCGGCGCGCCGCGAGCACGTCGGCGTCGTTACAGATCAGCGCAAACGTGTAGATGTTGCCGTTCTCGCTGGTCACCGTCCCGGCCAGCGAGGCGGTGCCGTCGAGCGTGCCAGTCTTCGCGCGGACCCAGCCGCGTCCCGGGAGGTCGCCGTAGCGGTCCGCCAGCGTGCCCTCGCCCGCCGCAACCGGCAGTGTTGCCAGAAGCGGGCGGAGTTCGGGTTTGGTCGTAGCTTCCACGAGCACACTATCCAGCACCACCGGCGGAATGCGGTTGTCTGTAGACAATCCCGAGTTGTCCGAGAGCGCCACACCCGACGTATCAATGCCGTGCTCCTGCAGCAGCGACAGCGTCGCCGACGGCGCATCCTTCACCCCGCGCGCGAGCGCAACCTCGCGGCCAATTGCCTCGGCGTAGACGTTGTCAGATTCCTTCATCATCATCTCGAGGCGCTCCACCAGTGTTGGCGATTCCACCTCGGCGACAACCTCGGCGTCGACGGGGGCCTCGCGCACATCCACCACGCCCGCGCCGAGGCGGTTCGCCAGCGCCTGTGCCACGTCGAGGGCCGGCGTGTGCGAACGCGGCACGTCCCCAGACGTCTCCCCGTCCAAGCGCCCGCCGGACAGCATCGCGGGTTGCAGTGGTGCGACGTAACCGCCGTCGATATCCAGCGGGTCCCAGCCCGGCATCATCTCCGGCATGCCAGCCCAGGCGGACGTATCCACATACACCTCGGACGCCTCACCGATCTGGCCCGCCAGCTCGTCGAGTGCCTCCGCGTCCAACCACACGTCGCCAGCCGCCTTGATCGTCACCGCACCCGAATCCGCGGCACGCACCACCTGCGTTGTAATCGTGTCGCTTTGCCCCAACTCGATCAGCGCCGCCGCGGCCGTGAGCACCTTGGTCACCGACGCCGGGCGCAACGCATCCCCCGACGCCCGATCAAACACCACGTCGCCGCCCGCCGCGGACACACGACCATGGAACTGCCCCAAACCAGGATTCTCAGCAAGATTGGTGAGGGTTTGGGTCAGCAAGGTGTCGTCGATAAGCGAAGGCTCTGCAGGCACAAGCGGAAACGCCGCCTGCTCAAGCCGAAACGCCGGCGCATGCTCAATCCGCGACAACTGCTCATGCGCAGCCACACCAAACCCAGCAACACCACCAACCGCAGCCAACGCCAACGTGCCCGCAACCCAAGTCCATACCTTCATCGGCAAAAAGCGTAGCCCACGTATGATGATTTGCGGACAATCACCAAACGAAGGAGATCCCATGTCTATTGAGGTCATCATCGAAATCCCCAAGGGCTCACGCAACAAGTACGAGTTCGACCACGAAACCGGCCGCGTCTACCTCGACCGCTACCTGTTCACCCCGATGGCATACCCGGCCGACTACGGCTACATCGACAACACTCTTGCCGACGACGGCGACCCACTCGACGCCCTCGTCATCCTCCCCGAACCCGTCTTCCCGGGCGTCACCGTCAAGGCCCGTCCGCTTGGCGTATTCAAGATGACCGACGAAGCCGGCGGCGACGACAAACTCCTCTGCGTCATCGACGACGTCCGCTACGACCACTACCAGGACATCGACGACGTCTCCGACTTTGTCAAGGACGAAATCGAGCACTTCTTCGTCCACTACAAGGACCTCGAGCCGAACAAGGAAGTCACCGGCTCCGGCTGGGGCAACAAGGCAGAAGCCGAGAAGATCCTCCAGGCCTCCATCGACGCATACAAGGGCGACAAGTAAGACTGTTTGGTCTTTGATAGCCGGGCTCCGCGACTGTGCGGGGCCCGGTTTTTGTTGTTCTGTGGTGGGTTTTCTGGGGTTTTCTGGGGTTTGCGCAGTCGTCTAGCTCCCCCTCAGGTGCAGCTAGACGATCAGCTAGTGGGCTTCACATTTCCCCAGGTCATGTTGAACATGATGGTCATTATGCGCCTGATCGTCTTGTTGGCCTTGCGGCGAGCTAGACGATCAGCGAACACTAGACTGCGGCCGGAGTCTTCTTCGACTGTCGCAGCACCATCACCGAGCCGAGCAGGCCCAGCAGCAGGAACAGCGCAGAGAACCCGATCGACCAGGCGGCGGCCTCGGCGAACCCGCTGGACAGCTGCTGAACAACCACACTGCGGGCGTCGCCGAGGGGTGCGGTGAAGGGGTCGGTGGGGGTGGCGTCGCGAAGTTGCCCGATCATCGAGCCCGCGGATGCCTGGGTGGCCTCGGACAGTTTGGACAGCACATTCTCGGACACCCCGGCGACGGACTCGAGCGAGGACGGGATGGTGCGCGCCATCGCCGCTGCCAGGGCAGACCCGGCGATCGCGGCGCCCATGGCGGAGCCGAGTTGGCGCACCGTGGACTGGGTGGCCGAGCCCGCGCCCGACTGCGCTTCGGGGATGCCGGCGAGCACCGTCGAGGTCAACTGTGCGGACGCAAGGCCGAGCCCTACGCCGTAGACCACGAGTGCGCCGACGGTGAACCAGGTGGAGCCTTGCGTTGCGACGACCCCCGCCAACAGCCCAACACCAACCACCTCAAGCGCAAGACCAAGCACGACGACACCCGGCGCGCCGAGCCGAGCCGCGAGGTGGCGTGCGGAAGCGCCGGAGACGAACGCGCCGAATGCCATCGCGGCAAGGACAAGGCCGGTGCGCACGGTGGAAAGTCCCACGGCGTTGACCAGGAACAACGGCAGGACAAACATGAGGGCGAACTCGCCGACGGCAACCATGGCGGCGGTGAGGTTGCCCCAGGAGAAGGTGCCGACCTTGAACAGGGAGAGATCCAGAAGCGCATCGCGGCCGTTGCGAGCACGGTGCAGTTCCCAGCGCAGGAACAAGCCGATGAAGATCAGGCCGATACCGATAGCGAACGGCACGGGCGAGATCGTCCAACTCTCCGGCCAAGACCAGGAGCCGATGCGCAAGGTTTCTTTCTTCTCCCACCAGCCGAGCGTGGTCGCCTCGATGAGCCCGAACACGACAAGCCCGAAGCCGATGGCGGAGGTGAGCAGGCCGTCGACGTCGACACCCCGGACGTTGCGTTTACCGTGGGTTTGCGGCACCCAGGCGTAAATACCCAGTAACACCAGCAGGCCGAGCGGCAGGTTGACCCAAAAGATCCACTGCCAGGAGAAGTACTGTGTGAGCACCCCACCGAGCAGCGGGCCGAGCGCCGCCGTACCGCTCATCACGGCGCCCCACACACCGAACGCGGCGGCACGATCCTTGCCGTGGAAGAGCGAATTTACCGACGACAACGTCGCCGGCAGCACCAATGCACCACCGACGCCTTGGACGGCGCGGGCTGTGATCAGGGTGGTTGCGGTCGTCGATAAGCCTGCAAGCAACGAGCCACCAATGAACAGCGCAACGCCTGCGGCGAACGTGGTGCGGCGGCCGACGCGATCACCGAGGCGACCGGAGCCGAGCAGCAACGCCGCGAAGATGACGTTGTAGATCGCGTTGACCCACTGCGCGTTGGTGAGGCTGAGGTCGAGGGCGGTGATCATCGTGGGCAGGGCGACGCCAACGATGGTGCCGTCCATGACAATCAGCGCCAGCCCTGCGGCGAGGACCGCGAGGGCCTTCCACCGGCCGGGGTGTTCGGTTGTTGTGTTTGGGGTGTGCACTGTAGTCACGGGGTTCCTTTCGACCTTCACGACAGTAGGCCTGGGAACCACCGGGATTCATCAACCGATCGGTCGAAAAAATGCACACCCTTTCGGTTTAGAAGTAGTGCTTGTACAGGTAAAACCCAACAGCGCCGAGGCCGGTAAGCACCAGCAGAATGCTCGGCACGATGATCGCAAGCGGCGAGGTGCTCGAGGACTTCGCCGAGCCGTCTTCCTTCCCAGTCGGGATCTCCAGCGATTCCGTGATGGTTGTCGGCGCGCTCGTACTCTTATCGACGACCGACCCCTCCGGAATTTCCACCACCGTAGTAGCCGCTGCCGTGGTGGTCGGTGCAGCCTCCGACGGCTTCGTGGTCGGCGTTACCTTGGTGGTCGACGTCTTGGTCGACAACCGCGGCGTCGAAGACGGTGCAACATCAGACGGACGCGAGGTCGTGGTCACCGTGGACTCTGCCGACGGAGTTGTCGCAGACGTACTTGCCTTCTTAGTGGAAGTAGACGGTGCAACCTCAGACGACTTCGTGGGCGGCGTAACCTTCGTCGCCCGAGTCACAGTGGTCGGCGTGGCCTTGGTGGTCGACGTCTTGGTCGAGAACCGCGGAGTCGTAGACGGCGTGACAGCAGACGTACGCGGGGTCGTGGTCACTGTGGTTTCCTTCGACGACGTTGCCTGCTTGGTCGTGGTTGCCTTCTCCGTCGTCGTAGACGGTGCAACCTCCGACAACTTCGTGGTCGTGGTGACCTTCGTCGCCTGGGTCTGCGTAGTTGGCGTGGGCCTCAGCGTCGGGGACGTGGTCGATGTCCGCGAGGTCGTAGAGGTCGTAGAGGTCGTCGTCGGCGCAGACGTAGTTGCCTTCGCGGTCGTGGTGGAACGAGGCGTCGTCACCTCGGGCTTGGTGGTTACCTCAGACGTCGGCTCCGGCACCTGCGTTGGCTCCGGCTCGAGTTCGGGTTTGGTCGTAGGAGTTGCCGTCGGGGTTACTGACTCCTCCGGCTCGAGCGTGGCATCCGGGTGCTGCGCCTTGAACTCCTCAAGATTGTTCTGGGCAGCCTGCAAGACGCTCCAGGCAGCATCCGCAGCTGCCTCGGCTTCGTCGATGCCTTCGCCCCTTTTCTGCGCTGCCTTAACTGCCTCATCAGCAGCCACGTACTGATGCTCCGCTTCCTTCACCGCATCCAACGCTTCCTGCAGGGTGGTCGGCTTCGGCAGTTCCTCGACGGGAGCGACCTGGGTGGTCTCCTCGGGAGCCAGCTCCGCAGAGGTGGGTTCCTCAACCACGACAGTTTCGATCACCGTCGTCTCGGTGGTCGGCTCCTCACTGGTCGGCTCCTCGGTGGTCGTTGTGGCCGGGACCGTCGTGATGACGGTGCTGATCTCAGGCGTGGACGGCTCCGGAACCACAGGTGCGGGCTCAGACGTCGTTGGCTCAACCGGCACCGGCGCAGGCTTCGAGGTCGAAGGCTCAACCGGCGCAGGTGCAGCAGTCGTGCTCGGCTTCGGCGGGCGGCCGCCGTACTGCTTAAGGTTGTTGTGCTGGATCAGCACCTGTGCGTCCAGGGCCTGCGGGGTGGTCGCAGATTTGCCACGATTGTTGCCCACCTTCATAAGGGCGCCGTCGCACGAGTGGGCAAGGCCCATAGCGTGGCCGATCTCGTGGGCGAGGGTCATGGTGATGCTCGGTTCGTGTCCTCCACGGATCGTCGCCGGATTGATGAGCACCTTCATGTCGTGCACGTTGCCGGTGACGCGACCTACGGAGCCGCCGAGGTTAGCCTCCTGGACGGTGACGACTTTGTAGCCGGGTTTGTCCACGTACTCGAAACGCACGAGTTCATTGGTGGCCTTGCGCCATTCGGCGGTGGCGCGGTTGATGTGCGGCTTCAGGTGATCCGGCGCGTAAAGGTACAGGGTATTTTCGACGAGGGCGTTTTCGTTGTCGCTAAACACGAAGCGGTCCATGTGCGGGATCGGCGCGCCCCTCTTCGCAGCAGCAGTGGCTTCCTTGCACTCACGGCTGAGTGGGTCGATATCGACGTGAGCGTGGGCGGTTGCAGGAGCTACGACACCGCCTGCGATCACAGCGGATGCACAGGCGGTGGCGATCAGATGTCTATAATTCACGAACTAAGGGAACATCATTCTCAGCCGTAAATCAAGTCGGGTGTCCTAGATAAGACGACGGCGCGCGAACGCGTATACGCCGGCACCCAAAACGGATGCGAGCAGCAGCGCGAACAGTGCGCGCACGAGGGTGTTAGAGCCGGTTTCGGCGGCGAGGCCGCGCTGGGCGGTCGCGGCGGTGTCGGCGGCGGCTGCGTCAACGGTCTCGGCACCGCCACGCTCGGCGGCATACGGGGCAGCCGGGGCGACGTCGACGTTCAGGTCGCCGGCAGCGCGAGCGGCCTCGATACCCTGGCGCGCGATTTCGCCAGCAAACTTTGCGACGAGCCCATCACTCAACGCAATCTCCTCCGGCGTGACATCCGAGTTCACGCGCAGGACATCGGCGACGAAGGTGTGACCGTTTTTGTTCAGGAAGTAGGTCACGCCGTCCAGGGTGGCCACTGGCGGGAACTTGACCAAACCGTTGGCAACCGGGTCCGGGTTGGCCGGGTCGACGTTGTCGGCGCCAAGCGGCTTCTCAGCCGGGGCCTGGGTGGCCTCGCCGCCAGACTGCGCCTCAGCCTTCTCCTCTTCAGAGAGCTCCGGGGCGGGAGCGGGTGCCGGTGCCTGCACAGAAGTCTGGGCGTCGCGGATGACGCCGGTGTCGATGAGGCCGGCCACGGCGGCGTCGACAATTGCAACTGCCTTCTCCTGCTGTGCGGAGTCGAGCTGCGCGAACGGCTTGAGCGCCTCCTGCGCGTCAGGCACGTAGTGGGTGCCTTCCTCGTTGAGGAAGTAGGTTTCGCCGCGCGCGTCCTTGGTTTCCTTGGGCAGGTCCTGCGCGTTGGCGTTTGTCATCGGCAGGGCGGCCAGGGCGAGAGCGCCAGCGGCGGCTGCGGCGAGAAGGCGGTTCATTGTGGTCTCCTGAAGTTGAGAAAGTCTAAAGTTCAACTTGAAGTCTACAGTGCCTTGACAGTTTTTACACCAGTCACACGAGAAACTTTTGTCACAATTTGACAAACGGGCGCGACAACGCACCAGAAATCAACGTGGCTGGAAGACGGTTTCCACCTCGTCGTCAGTAGCGGTGCCCTCGAGCTGCCACCCCACCACCGCATTGCGCACCGAGTTGGCCAGCAGGTTCGACGGCTGCACACAACTGATGGTCAGCAGCCTGCCCGGCATCGGCCCGTCACCCCAGATCTCCGGGTTGGAGGCAAGCGACTTCTTGTCAGGATCGTGCAGATCAGTCGCGCGGTACACCAGCCAGTCCTGCCCGGAGGTTTCGGTGCGCACGTAGAGGTAGTCGCCGACGGCAACGTTGTGGTGCTCGGTGGTGCCGTCGTAAAGCTTGTTAAACACCGCGCTCACCCCCGCACCCGTGTGACCCGCGATGACCACAAGATCCTTCGCATCCGTGCCCGGCAGCGCGTACGGGTACCCCTCCCCCGTCAGCGCACACGCCTTATCCAGGCTCTTCGGATCGATCGCGCCATCGACCACCCGGCAATCCTCGGCCTCAAACCCGGCGCGCATCCCCAACACCGGCACAACCATCTCCACCGGCCGTCCCGCTGGAATCTGCGCAGCTGCTTCTCGACGAACCGACGTCTCCGACGACGTCTCTTCCGTGGTGGGGGTTTCGGGGGAAGGCGTGGTGTCGTCGAAAAGCAATATGCGCACGACGAACACAACGATGAGCAGCGCGACAATGCGGCGCACATGATAAACCCAGCGAGGAGTGGACGTCACGGGCGCTATCATACGAGCCATGGAGAATGTCCAAGTCACTGAAGTCCCTGCAGGCGCGCAACTTATCGACGTCCGCGAGGCCGACGAATACGCCGCCGTCCGCGCAACCGGCGCCAAGAACATTCCGCTGTCCGAGTTCGTGGCACGCTACAGCGAAATCGACCCGGATCAGGACATCTACCTGATCTGCAAGGGCGGCGGCCGCAGCGCACAGGCCGGCGAATACCTCGAGCAAGCCCTCGGCTGGGACGGCATTTACAACGTCGCGGGCGGCACCACCGCCTGGGTCGAACAAGGTTTGCCGCACGAAAATTAGGCCGTCCCAACCATTGGGACGCCGCAGGGAAGTATGGTGGGGGTATGTCGACGCTTCCTGAACTGCCCTCTGCTCTTCTGAAGTCTCCCCACTTCCAGATCGAACGCGTGCGCAGGCACACCAAGGACGAAGTCGAACGCACCCTGGCCAAGCACGACACCACCATGCGCGAGTACTGGGTGCTGTCCTGCGTGGACGTTGCTCCAATGTCGCAGCGCCAACTGTCCGAACTGCTGATCATCGACGCCTCCGACATGGTGCGGCTCATCGACTCGCTGGAGAAACTCGGCTGGGTCACCCGCGACCGCGACCCGAAAGACCGTCGCCGCCAGATCGTCGCCGCGACCAAGAAGGGCACGAAGGCGCTGGCCAAACTTGGCGACGACGTGGTTGCAGCCGAGGAGCGCGCACTCGAAGCGTCGTCCCAGAAGCAGCTGAAGAACCTGAAGAAGCTGTCGCAAGCGCTCGAGACGGAATAGCCGTGTAGTCGCCGTGTAGTCGAGCGATGCGCCCCGGATAGGTTTAACCTAATCCGCATGGTTCAAGCCGAGCCCCTTCCCAACCCGCTCCTGCGCAGCCACCTCGCCCCGCCGGAGCGGACACTTATTGATGTCCTTTTCGCCTCCGCCGAAGCCCACCCCGGCGCGGCGGCCATCGACGACGGCGAAGTAATCACGTACGCCGAACTCGTCGAAGAAATCGAACAACGCGCCACCGCCATGCGCACCCAGGGTGTGCCGTACCGGGGCCGCGTCGGCATCCGGATGACGTCCGGCACCCGCGAGCTCTACCTCGCAATCTTGTCGACGATGCGCGCCGGCTGCGCCTACGTCCCCGTCGACGCGGACGACCCGGACGAGCGCGCCGAAACCGTGTTCACCGAAGCGGACGTGGACGCCATCTGGACCGACGAGGGCCTGCGGATGGTGAAGGCGCCGGTTGGTGGTGGTGTGTTGGGCGGCGAGCTTGGCGCGCTTGCAACAGTCACCCCCGACGACGACTGCTGGATCATCTTCACCTCCGGCTCCACCGGCAAACCAAAGGGCGTAGCGGTGACCCACCGCTCGGCCGCCGCCTTCGTGGATGCGGAGGCGCGCCTGTTCTGCCAGGACGAACCGCTCGGGCCCGACGACCGCGTGCTTGCGGGCTTGTCGGTGGCGTTCGACGCGTCCTGCGAAGAGATGTGGCTGGCCTGGCGCCACGGGGCATGTTTGGTGCCGGCCCCGCGCGCGCTAGTGCGCTCGGGTCAGGACTTGGGCCCGTGGCTGATCCGTCGCGACATCACGGTCGTCTCCACCGTGCCCACCCTTGCTGGGCTGTGGCCGAAGGAAGCCCTGGACAACATTCGCCTGCTCATCGTGGGTGGTGAGGCCTGCTCCCAGGAACTGACCGACCGGCTGGCAGACGGCCGCGAGATGTGGAACACCTACGGTCCCACCGAGGCGACCGTGGTGGCCAGCGCAACCCGGCTCTTCCCCGGCAAGCCTGTGACCATCGGTTGGCCGCTGGATGGTTGGGACCTCGCCATCGCAAGCGACGGCGAGGGAGAACCAGGTGAGTTGATCATCGGCGGCGTAGGTCTCGCGCGCTACCTCGACCCGGAGAAAGACGCGGAGAAGTACGCCCCCATGGGTGATTGGGAGCGCGCGTACCGCACCGGCGACCACGTGCGGCTCACCGAGGATGGCCTGGCGTTTATCGGCCGTGCCGACGACCAGGTGAAAATCGGCGGGCGCCGCATCGAGCTCGGCGAGGTGGAGGCCAACGTGGCGGCGCTCGACGGCGTGTATAACTCCGCCGTCGCCGTACAAACGCTGCCCGCAGGCGACAAGGTGCTCGTCGGCTATGTCTCCCCCGACGACGGCGTTTCGTTGGACGTGCAGCAGATGCGCGAGCGCCTCGCCGAGGTCATGCCGGCCGCGCTCGTGCCGCGCATCCACGTGATGGACGAACTACCGATCCGCACCTCCGGCAAGGTGGACAAGAAAGCCCTGCCGTGGCCGCTGCCCGCCAGCGTGGATGCGGTCGGCATGACGCCGACCGAGCAGTGGGTCGCTGAAGCATGGGTGGCGGTGCTCGGCCTGGACGTGCCGGGCAAGGATGCGGATTTCTTTGAGTTAGGTGGGTCGTCGCTAGCTGCCGCCTCGCTCATCGCGCGTCTGCGCGAGCGCGTGCCCACCATCGCGGTGCGCGACCTCTACGACCACCCGAGGTTGGAAACGCTTGCATCGCTTATCGACGACCTCACCCACACCACCAAAACCTCCACCCGCGAACGTTCTGTGGCTCCTGTGACCGGCGCGACCCGGCTGGCGCAGACGCTGCTCATGGTGCCGGTGATGACGCTGAAGGCGTCGGCGGCGGTGACGTGGGTGGCGATCGTCGCAAATGTGCTGGGCCTGACCACGCTGTCGTGGACCTGGCTCGCGGTGGCGTTTGCGGTGCTGTGCACGCCGTTGGGGCGGATCCCAATCGGCGCGCTCGGGGCGCGTGCGATCCGGGGCCGGATCGCGCCCGGCGTGTACCCGCGCGGCGGTTCGCAGCATTTGCGGCTGTGGGCCGCGGAGCGGTGGCTGGCTGCCTCGGGTGCAATGAACATCGCGAGTGCGAACGCCGCCAAGGTCACCGCCCGACTGCTTGGCAACACGGTGGGCAAGGACGTAGATATGCACGCGTTCGCGCCGGTGACCGGTCTTGCCTCCATCGGCGAGGGCGCAGCCATCGAGCCCGGCGTCGACCTCGGCGGAACCTGGCTCGACGGCGACGAACTGCACGTCGGCACCGTGGTCATCGGCCCCGACGCCCGCGTGGGCGCACGCTCCACACTGATGCCCGGCACCGAAGTCCGCGAGGGCGCCCACGTGGAGGCGGGCTCCACCGTCACCGGCGACAAACCGGTGAAGAAGCACGCCCGCTGGGCCGGCTCGCCTGCGCGGAAAAAGGGCCGGTCCAAGCACCGCTTCCCCAACGAACGCCCGCCGCGCCGCCCCATGTGGGCGCTTGCGTACGGACTGACCTCCCTGGTGTTGTCGGTGCTGCCCGCCCTGGCTGTGCTCGGCGGTGCGGCGGCGACGCTCGGTCTGGCGCGCCTGTTTGAGACCCGCTCCGTGTGGGGCCTGCTGGTCTTCGCGCCCGTCGGTGGCGTGGTCTACATCGGCCTCGGACTCACCCTGACCTGGGCCGGCGTGCGCCTCGCGCAACTTGGTGTCCAACCCGGCGTGTTCCCCGTCCGGTCGCTTCGCGGCTGGAGCCTATGGACCGTCACCCGCCTCATGGACGACGCCCGTACCCGCTACTTCCCCATCTACGCCGGCGCCGCCACCCCCGTCTGGCTGCGCCTGCTCGGCGCCGACATCGGCGAGCACGCAGAAGTGTCCACCGCGGTCATGGTGCCGAAACTCACCGAAGTCCGCGAAGGCGCATTTCTTGCCGACGACACCCTCGCCGGCGGCTACGAAATCGGCGGAGGTTGGATCCGGACCGACCACGCCGTCGTGGGTAAGCGGTCGTTCGTGGGCAACTCCGGCATGGTCGCCCCGGGCCGCAAACTGGCCAAACACTCCCTGGTGGCGGTGCTGTCCGCGAGCCCGAAGAAGTCCAAGGCGCACTCGAACTGGTGGGGATCCCCGCCCGAGCGCATGCGCCGCGTGGAAGTCGAAGCCGCAGGTGAAGCGACGTACGAACCGGCGAAGGGGTTGGTGCGCAGGCGTGGTGTCGTCGAGACGATGCGCCTTCTGGCGCCCATGACCCAGGCGGTACTCGCGGCCCTGTTCGCGGCTTGCGTGGTGACGTTGCTTGAGCGCGTCGGCTGGTGGACGTACCTGCTCGGCGGGCTTACCTGGATGGGCGTGGGCGTCGTCGCGGTGGCCTCCGCCGTGGTGGCGAAGTGGGTCCTCGTGGGCAAACACCGCGCCGGCGAACACCCGCTGTACTCGTGGTTCGTGTGGTTTAACGAACTGCAAGACCAGTTCATCGAAGTCATCGCTGCGCCTTGGTTCTTCAACTGGGCCACCGGCTCCGGCGAAATGAATCTCGCGCTACGGGCCCTGGGCGTGAAAATTGGGCCCGGCGCGTGGGTGGAGTCCTACTGGTTCCCCGAAACCGACCTGTGCTCCGTCGGCGCCGGCGCCACCGTCGGCCCAGGCACCGTCGTGCAAACGCACCTGTTCCAGGACCGCGTGATGTCGTTGGACGCCGTCACCATCGAGGCGTCGGCCACCCTCGGCGCCCACTCCGTCTCCCTGCCGGGCTCCGTCATCGGCGCCGGCGCCACCGTGGGCCCCGGTTCGCTGGTCATGCGTGGCGACTCCGTCCCCACCAACACCGTCTGGCAAGGCAACCCCGTCGAGCCGCGGTAGCCGGTGGTGCGCCCTTCCAGGCCACACTAACGACATCTAGCAGCGGAACGGCCCTGCCGTTCAGGTTAGATCCACGGGCGATCGTGATCCTTCGCCGTTCGTAGATTTCCCTCACCCAAGCAGATACTTCTTTTACGGAAGGAGATCGGAGTCCGTTCAAGGTTGAAAACGAACCGAGAAGGACGACTCGTCGGGTAGAACCAGGCCTCAGGAGGTTCGGAAATCTCAACAGACCATCCAGGGCTCTCCCCAGGGAAGCGTTCGGAGTACGTCATCTCAGCAGCAGCTCGAATGACACGATCCCAATCTGCATCTCCAGTCGTATCCGGTTCACGGTGCGCCGCTATGAACTCCTTGTGATCTTTAATATCCCGGGTCTCTGACACAACACGCTTCAGCACACGCACCACAAAAGAGGAATCATTCTCGGCAGCAAGTTCACATTGCACCCATTGTGCAAAGCGTTCATAGGTATAAAACTGATCCACTTGCGCCTCCTTCCTCAATTCGAGCCTTCGGCTTCAATTATGCCCCACTAGCGCCTCTGCGTACAGACCAAACTCGACTGCCATGCAGCGATGCCGACCAATCGGCTGCACCGTACCTCCCTCGCAAATGTCGTTACCGGGATGTCGTTCGTGCCACTTCAACCCCGCACCAACGAATTCCTGGTAACGACTTCTAGCAGCCGAAACGCGCCGCATGAATACAAAGCGAACACCCCAGTTCACAAAACTAGACAGACTGGTGTACTTTTACCGAACCAAGCGGTATCCGCCGCCGTAGTTTTACAAAAGAAAGTTCACTGTCATGTCACTCTTCCCGTCCCGCAACACCCGCAAGGGCCTCGCAGCCAGCGCCGCCGTGGTCCTCGCCGCCATTACCCTCACCGCCTGCTCCGCGGAGTCCGGCGATACCGACGCCACGAACGGCGCGGAGCCGGCAGCGGGTTTCCGCGACGTGGCCACGATCCAGGAGGCCGGCTCGGTGAAGATCGGCGTGTTCTCGGACAAGTCCCCGTTCGGCTACGTGGATTCGAACGGCGAGTTCGCCGGTTACGACATCGAGTACGGCAATCGTTTGGGCGAGGACCTGGGCGTAAACGTCGAGTATGTGCCGGTGGAGGCTGCCTCGCGTGTGGAGTTCCTGGACCCGAACAAGGTCGACATCATCCTGGCTAACTTCACGGTGACCCCGGAGCGCCAGGAGAAGGTGGATTACGCCAACCCGTACATGAAGGTGTCGTTGGGTGCGGTTACCCCGGACAATGCGCCGATCGATAGCGTGGAGGGGCTTGAGGGCAAGAACGTGATCGTCGTTAAGGGCACGACCGCGGAGGCGTACCTGGAGAAGAACCACCCGGAGATCAAGCTGACCAAGTTTGAGCAGTACACCGAGGCGACGAACGCGCTTCTCGACGGCCGCGGCGACGCCTGGGTCACCGACAACACGGAGGCTCTCGCATGGGCTGGTAAGACCGATGGTTTCTCCGCGACGATCCCGACGCTGGGTGAGACGGACACCATCGCGGGCGCGGTGGCGAAGGGTAACGACGACCTGCGCGAATGGATGAACAACGAACTCGTCGATCTCGGCAAGGAGAACTTCTTCCACAACGCATACGAGAAGACCCTGAAGCCGGTGTACGGCGACGCGGTTTCCGCGGACGACCTGGTCGTTGAGGGCGGCCAGCTCTAACTCATGGACGTTTCGGTCATTACCGAGAACATCCCGGTTTATGCTTCGGCGGCAGTCCTCACGGTGAGGGTTGCCGCCAAAGGCATTGTGCTCGCCTTTATCGTTGGCGCGCTGGTGGCCGGGGTGCGGTTTTTCAAGGTGCCCGTGCTGAGCCAGATCGCGCGGGTGTACATCGAGCTCTCGCGCAACACTCCCCTGCTGGTGCAATTGTTCTTCCTGTACTTCGGCCTGCCCAAGATGGGCGTCGTGCTGGAGAGCGAGACCTGCGCCGTGGTGGGCTTGGCCTTCCTGGGTGGCTCGTACATGGCGGAGGCGATCCGCGCTGGCCTGGAGGGGGTCGCCCCGATTCAGTTGCAGTCCAGTTTAAGCCTGGGTATGTCGCGGATGCAGGCGCTGCGTCACGTTGTCGCGCCGCAGGCCACGGCGCTTGCGCTGCCGGCGATTACGGCGAACATCATCTTCCTGATCAAGGAGACCTCGGTGGTCAGCATCGTGGCACTGCCGGATTTGGTCTACACCGCCAAGGAGCAGATCGGCCAGACCTACGAAACGCGCGAGGCGTTGCTGCTTTTGGTCACGTTCTACCTGATCATTTTGCTGCCGGTTTCGCTCATCGCGGGACAACTGGAGAAGAAGGTGCGTGCGAATGTTTTCTGATCTGCAAGTCCTCGCCGACGGCAACAACTTCCAACGCCTCCTGATGGGCCTTGGCGTGTCCATCCAGATCGCGCTTGCGTCGATGGGTTTGTCGATTGTGTTGGGGACGCTGTTGGGGGTGGTGATGTCGTCGCCAAGCAAAATTGTTCGCGTGATCACCCAGACCTACCTGCAGTTTGTGCGCATCATGCCACAGTTGGTGCTGCTGTTTCTGGTGTACTTCGACGCCACGCGCGCGTGGGGACTGAACCTGGATGCGCGGGTGGCGGCGGTGATCGTGTTCACGCTGTGGGGCACGGCTGAACTCGGCGATCTGGTGCGCGCCGCCATCGAGTCGGTGCCGCGCCACCAGTACCTCTCTGCGGCGGCGCTGGGCATTGAGGGGCGCGCGCTTTATCGTCACGTTGTGCTGCCGCAGGCGCTGCGCGGTCTAATTCCCGCGACGATCAACCTGACCAACCGCATGATCATGACCACCTCGCTCGTCGCGCTGATTGGCGTGGTGGAGGTGCTCAAGGTGGCGCAGCAAATCATCGATGCCAACCGTTTCGAATACCCGTCCGCCGCCCTGTGGATCTACGGCGTGGTGTTCCTGCTGTATTTTCTCGTCTGTTTTCCCATCTCGCTCGCCGCGCGCAAGCTGGAAGAAAGGTGGAGCTAGATGTCGCTTATCTCGCTCGAGCATGTCCCCAAGACGTACCCCAACGGGCACAAGGCGCTTAACGACGTCACCCTGTCCGTCAACCCCGGCGAAGTCCTCGCCATTATCGGCCCGTCCGGCTGCGGCAAGTCCACACTCCTGCGCACCGTCAACGGGTTGGAGTCGGTGGATTCCGGCCAGATTCTGGTCAACGGCCGAGACGTCACGTCGAGTGCCACCAAACTCAAGGACGTCCGCTCCGACGTTGGCATGGTGTTCCAGTCCTACGACCTGTTCCCGCACCTGACCGTGATGGAGAACCTGTTGCTCGCTCCGAAGGTGGTCAAGGGCGCGGACAAGGATGAGGCCCGCTCGCGGGCGGTGGCGCTGCTCGAACGCGTGGGGCTTGCCGCCAAGGCTGACGCTCGCCCGCGCGAACTTTCCGGTGGTCAGAAGCAGCGCGTGGCCATCGTGCGTGCGCTGATGATGCAGCCGAAGGCATTGCTTCTCGACGAAATCACCGCCTCCCTCGACCCCGAAATCGTCCGCGAAGTTCTCGACGTGGTGGTTGGCCTCGCCCGGGACGGCATGACCATGATCGTGGTCACCCACGAAATGGCGTTCGCCCGCGCCGTTGCCGACCACATCGCGTTTATGGACGCCGGCCGCATCGTCGAGATCGCCCCACCCGAGGAGTTCTTCGCCGCCCCGAAGTCCGAACGCGCGCAACGCTTCCTGGACCAGTTGGTGTTTTAGGCGGTTGCGGGCTGGGTCATAAACTGTTTGATGCCTCTAATCGGTAGCAAGAGATGTAACGGTTGCTCCGGCATCTCCTGAAATTCTGCGTACTGCATGTAGAACCGTTTCGCGTGTTCATCCAACGTGTGTACAACCACTGCCGCGGCTCCAATTTCTCCAGCCACAGTGAAGCACCGCGCTAGAGCGTCTCTCAGCAGCGCTTTCCCAACTCCTTTCCCCTGCGCATTCACATCTACCGCCAACCGCGCGAGAATTAACACTGGGATCGGATCGGGACGCCCCTTGGCAAACGCTTCTGGCGCGGCTCCAGCAACCATCCCACCCGTACAGACCGCATAGTACCCAGCGACGCGGTCATTCCACTTGGAAACGTAAACAACACAGTTGTGTGCCCGTTGATTCTGCATGGCGTAGCGGCGAAACCACACATCGAGCGAAACCTCACCACAATGAAAACTCGAACGATCATCCGCCTTAACAAGTTTCCGAGGCGGCTGAAGCACACCGTCAGTCGCCAAATTGAAACTCCTTGCCAAATGGAGTCTCCTCAGCGAAAAGTTTGCCAAGCTTAGAGAAGTCGGCCGGCTGGTCGAGAAGTTCCTCAACACGAGAGAAACCTTCTTCCCCCAACACAAAAAGTCGCTGATCAGCAAGTACCATCAATGCGCGCTCCACGGCACTGTCGAGCACAAACTGTGACACCGAAGTGTTTGTCACCTCAGCGGCCCTGCGGAAAAACTCCTCTTGGTGTGCGGATGTACGCAAGTTCAAGCGCCGGTCTTTAACTGCCATTTCAAACTCCTTAAAGCGATGTACTCACAATGTACTCACGATCGATGTCGATAGCAAGAGTGTTTAGAAAGGAGGAAATGGTAGCGGTGTGGTGAGTATCCGGTAGCGCTGTTTGCGACCGCGGTTTGCGCCGTCGGTCTTCGGCGCGTCGGAGATTGTCAGGAAATTCGTGCGTGAGGTGGCTTGTGTCAATCACGAGACAACGGGCGCAGCCGCTCTCACTCACGAGGCTTTTCTCCCCTGCGGTGGAATCCTCTCCGGCAGCTGCTCCTCAACGACTGCCCCGAATAGCACTTCCAGAGTTTTCCCTGTCGTGAGCTTCCTCTGTTGATACGCGTTGAGCACTGCACTGCGATACAGAGGAGGAACTACATCCGGTTCTTTAACCATCGGGATTGCAAAACCAGCGTTTTGAAATTCTTGACTATCGGGCTTGCATTCCACCTCCAACGCATAGGTTTCATCGGTGATAACACCAAGGTTTGCAAGATGCCCAAGCGTCGCGCTCCAACTCACACCACACTGAGAAGAAACTGCCATCGCGAGCGCTCTCCTGTCTGCGTGCTTCGCCTCCATCCGTTCTACAAAGGAGCGCGGCATCAGCAGATGCGCAGCGAACGAATTCATAGCGCGTTCGACAGCTCCGTGTCCGCAACCAGTTCCGAAAGACGTGCGATACACCCAGTGGCCGAGTGTCAGACGCGGGTTTTTGGTACCGGTGTTCCGGAGACCCGGTACTACCGTGTTCCGGGTAGTTGGTACCGGGGCCGGGCCGACGGAGTCGGCCCGGCTGTTTGCTTTATTCGTCCGGATCTATTGGGGCGGTGGCCTTGCGCATGTCGAAGTCTCCGATGCGGATTCGGTGGCCGTTGTTGAGGCGGCTAACGAGTGAATCGGCTCCGACTCTGTCGGGGAGGGCTTCGACCCAGTAGGCGGCGGCCGATTGGGAGGAGATCAGTGTTGGGAGCCGACCGTCGCGGTCGAATATGATTTTGCTCAGGTCTTCTTGCCCACGCTGGTTGATGCTCATGGTCATAAAATCATCGATGATAAGGACATCGACATTGATCAGTTTCCGCATCTTATCGAGGTAGTTTTGATCAGTCGGTGAGAAGACCGCCAACATGTCTACGAGTTGGTCCAGCCGGTAGTAGGCCACGGAGTATCCGGCTTGACATGCGGCGACGCCGATGGCGCAGACTATGTATGTTTTCCCTGTTCCGGTCGGTGCGAGGATGTGAATGTTGGTCGGGTTTTCCCGCCAGTTCGTCGCCGCGATTCGTTTCAGTTGGCGCATGTTGATGCCGCGTTGTTCTGCCCGGGTGACTTCAGCAAGGCTCGCATCCGGGTATCGGAATTGTGCCTGGGTGATGGCTTTGGCGATGTTGCGTTGTTGCCGTTGTGTGTAGGCCTCTTCGACTGCTGCGAGGAAGATGTCCTCTGGTAGCGCATCCGCGTAGGCCTCGTCGTTGACAATCTCGTAGAAGACATCAGCGAAGGTCGATACGCGAAGCTTTCGCATTTTTGCCCGTACTGTTTCGTCATTGATGTTGCTCATGGTTAACACTCCTTCTAGTTTTCGTAGTGGTCAGCAGGCCGAATAAAGACGGCATCAGCTGCGTCGCCGGTAAGCGGGGCGCTTGGGCGTTGTTGGTTCTTCGTCGCGGGCTGTGTCTTTCGCCCTGGTGCAGCAGGGTGCTGCTGAGCGTGCGCAATGTCAGTCTGGATGCGTTTGATCACAGCCATAGTTGGAGCCAGCTTCTTTTCTAAGACCTGCTGGCATGCTGGTTCGAGGGTGGCTTTGCTGTGCTTTTTGCCCAGGTTGGCCAGCACGTTGCGAGCCTGGAGGAGTCCGCGGGGGATGGCGGCACTATTACGGTCGAGGATCATCGCTATGACCGTGTGCGTTGCGCAACCAAACGATGATGCCCAGGCCAGCAGTTCGTCGCGGGTGAGCGCCTTGTGGCCTTCATCGTCACCACTTGGCCCATGATTGGGATCAGTGGAGTACCGGTACTTAAATCCGTGAAGACGTGTGTGTTCAGCAACAAGCTGATCCCCGTTGAAGATGCTCACCAGTTGCGGGGTGAGCCTGACTGTTACTGATTCTCCTACCAGCTGAAATGGCACCGAGTAGTACTGGTAGTCACAGGTGATGTGCCAATTACGGTCGACTTTGCACCGCTTGTAGGACACTTCCGTAAACGGTGTCGGCGGCAGGTCGCGCATCATTGGTGCTTCTTCTTGCTCGAAGCGCATGCGCCGTGTTGTGCCATCAGCCCGCGTCATTGCACTGTTGATATCGGCAAGACGGTCAGCGATCGCTTCATTGAGTTCATCGAGGTTGTAGAAGACCTCGTCGCTGAAGTATCCGAGTATTTTGGTGTAGGCGATTTTCACAGCACGCTCTACTGCCGCTTTGTCGCGGGGCCTGCCAGGCCTCGTCGGCACAATCGTGACCCCGTAGTAGTCGGCAAACGCTGAGTAGCGGTCAGTGACCATCCGGTAGCCTGAATGCTTCTTCGGCCGGTAGGTCGCCGTAGAGGCAGGTCAAGTCCCGTGTAGTGGTGTAGCCGTTTGTG
>NZ_KV826406.1:0-67608 GCF_001835905.1 Corynebacterium sp. HMSC034E11 | reverse complement strand
ACGCGAAGAAACCCGCGCCTGAAAAGCAAGTGCGTTTCTCTAAGGCGCGTGAGGGTATGGCAACGCTGCACTTGACGCATTCGGCACGCAATATTGCTGATATTGAGCACACGCTGCGTGGGTTGATCGATACGGAACTGCCACCAGCCGGCCAGATGGCTGATGCGCTTATGGGGCTGTTGCGTGGTGATGGCGACGGTGGTGGGGTGCCGCATGCAGTACCACGGCCGATTGTTATGGTGCCGCTTCCCGAATGGACGCGGATCCAATCCGGCGCCGGCGACGAGGTCACTCTCACGCTAACCGATGGCACGACGATGACGGGTGCGGAGTTTCTCGCGCAGCACTTCGGCGACGAGCTGGAAGTCGCGGCGTTTCACCCGCACGAGGGTGCGGTAAACCTATACCGCACCCAGCGGTTTGCCAATAGCAAGCAACGCGCATTGGCATCGATGATGTCGCCAACCTGTCCGGTGCCCGATTGCCGGCATGGAGCTGACAACTGCGAAATGCACCACATCCAGGCCTGGCGGCATGGTGGGGAGACCAACCTTGCCAACTTAGTGCCGTTATGTCGGTTTCATAACGGGCGCAACGACGATGACCCGCGTGAAAACCGCTACGGGCGGATACAGATACGCGATGGGATACCGGTGTGGGTATCGCCGGGAGGGTCGGTCGTCGAGAAGCATCCGCCCGGAGCCATGCAACAACTCTTTAACTAGCCAATAACCCGCCAGCGAGCGGGCTATTCGGCATGCTTGACATACTCCACGTGTTCATCACGCTCGCCGGAAAAGGCGAAACCGTTAACTTCCGCGACATGGCGCGAAGCAGCATTGCCCGGCAGCGCCCGAATAATCAGCAGGGGAGCCCCCTCGGCGAAAGCGTGATCGGTCACCAGGCGCACCGCACGGGTCATCAGACCACGCCCGCGGGCCCACGGGGCAGTGTTGTAACCAAAATCGGCACCACCGGAATCATCGGGGCGCAGCTCGATACTGCCGCAGTACCGGTCATCGACGACAAGCGCCCACCGTGCACACCCGTCACCTGAGTCGCCGAGGAACGCCTCGGCCATCTCGACGGTGTACGGCGACGGCACCGTCGTCCACTCAACCATCCGCGGGTCAACCGACGCAGCGAACAGGTCGTCGCGCACGCCCGGAACGGTTTTCACGCGCGACCACGGCAGGAGCGTCAACTCGCCGTCGGTGAGAGTGTCGTTGGCGGGTGGGAACCAGGGGTTAGTTGGCATGGAGGGCTTCGTTGAGTTCGATGCCCTTTGCCGGGACGGCTTCGACGGAGCCGGTGACGGAGTTGCGTCGGAATTGCAGGCCGTTGGCGCCGGAGAGTTCGAGGGCCTTCACTTCGGCGCCGGCTTCCTTGCCTAGGGCTTCGGCGACGGGTGCGGTGAGGACGACCTTTGTGCCGGCGGTGACGTAGAGGCCGGCTTCGACGATGCAGTCGTCGCCAAGCGAGATGCCCACGCCGGCGTTGGCGCCGAGGAGGCAGCGTTCGCCGAGGGAGATGATTTCTTTGCCGCCGCCGGACAGGGTGCCCATGATGGAGGCGCCGCCGCCGATGTCGGTGCCGTCGCCGACGACAACGCCTGCGGAGATGCGGCCTTCGACCATGGATGCGCCGAGGGTGCCGGCGTTGAAGTTAACGAAGCCTTCGTGCATCACGGTGGTGCCTTCGGCGAGGTGGGCGCCGAGGCGGATGCGGTCGGCGTCGCCGATGCGCACGCCGCTCGGCACAACGTAGTCGACCATGCGTGGGAATTTGTCCACGGAGAAAACGACGACGGGGCCGTTTTCGGCGAGGCGTGCGCGGGTCATTTGGAAGTCGGCGACGGCGCAGGGGCCGTAGTTGGTCCAGACGACGTTGGACAGGAGGCCGAACACGCCGTCCATGTTGGCGCCGTGTGGGCGGATGAGGCGGTGGGACAGTAGGTGGAGGCGCAGGTAGACGTCGTATGCGTCGATGGCCGGTGCGCTGAGGTCGGCGATGGTGGTTTCGACTGCGACGCGGGCGACGCCGCGTGCCTCGTCGGGGCCGACGAGGTTGGTGAAGCGGGCGTCGGGCTCTTCTAATCGACGAGTGCCTGTTTCCGTCACCGCCTCGTCAACCTTGGGGGCGGGGTACCAGACGTCGAGGACTGTGCCGTCGTGGGTGATGGTCGCGATTCCGCGTGCAATTGCAGTCGTGGGGGTAGTCATGGCGACTACCTTACGACACTGCGTTTCTTGGTCAGCAGCGACAAGCCGACCAGGGCGAGGGAGAGGATGGTGACGGAGATGACTTGGGAGCGGGCGGCGTCGTCGAAAAGCATGAGCACCGTCAAACCGACGAGGGCGGCGAGCGTGACCCATGGCACCCAGGTTGCGCCGTGGACGCGGACGGCGGATTCGCGGATGCGTGGGTGGAGTTTGATGAAGCTTAGGGTGATCATGATCCAGGTGACGATGAGGCAGCCGCCGGTTGCGGACATGATGAAGTCGATCATTCCGGGCGGGTTCCACCATTGCAGGCCGACGGCGAGAAACGCGAAGACTACGGAGACGAGCACGGAGTTCATGGGCACGTTGTTGGCGTTGGTTTTCGCCATCCATTTTGGTGCGTCGCCTTCGAGCGCTTGTTGGTAGCCGAGGCGGGAGGTGCCGTAGAGCTGCGCGTTGAATGCGGAGAGTAGTGCGAGCACGATGACGACTTCCATGAAGGCTGCGGCGCCTGGGATGTTTGCCATTTCGAGCACGGCGGTGAAGGGGGAGTCGGCGGCGGAGTCGGCGCCGTCGATGGTGGCGTATGGCAGTAGCAGGGTGATCACGGCGACGGAGCCGAGGTAGAAGATCGCGATGCGCCAGATGATGGAGTTGACGGCGCGTTTGACGTTGTCGGCGGGGTCTTCGGATTCGGCGGCGGCGATGGTGACCACTTCGATGCCGCCGAATGCGAATGCCACGGCGAGGAGGCCTGCGGCGATGCCGGCGACACCATTGGGGGCGAAGCCGGATTCGCGCACGTTGTCAAAGCCGACGAAGCCGCTGGCGGGCAGCACGCCCAGCCAAAGGAGAACGCCGATGATGAGGAATCCGACGATCACCGCGATTTTGATCATGGCGAACCAGTACTCGAACTCGCCGAAGCCCTTCACTTGCGCGAGGTTCACCGCGGTGAGCACAACTACGACGATGAGCCCGGGCACCCATTGGGGGACGTCGAACCAGGAGGCCATCATGGCGGAGGCGCCGGTGAGTTCGGCACCACACGCCATGATCAGCAGGAAGTAATACAGCCAGCCGAGGAGGAATCCTGCCCAGTGGCCGTACGCCATGCGTCCGTAGGTGGCGAATGAGCCCGATGATGGGTGGGCGGCGGCCATTTCGCCGAGCATGCGCATCACGGCGATGACGATGAGTCCGGCGATGGCGTATGCGACCAGAATCGCGGGGCCGGCGGCACGAATGCCGACGCCGACGCCGAGGAACAGGCCTGCACCCACGGCGGTGCCGAGCCCCATGAGTGTCAGGTGGCGGGACTTCAGCCCGGTGCCGAGCTCGCTATTGCTTGTCGACGACCCCATTACCGCACCTCCTCAATCTCTGCCACGTTCTTCTTCGCCGGTTGCTTTCCTGTCGCGCGGGTCCACAAAACTCCCGCGAGGGAAACGACACCGACAACGACGGCGACGGCGAACATTTGGAATCGCCCGTCGGGGTCGGCGAGCATGAGCAGGATGACTCCGCCGGCGAGCGCGATCATGACCCAGGGCAGGACGTTGGGGGCCCACATACGTACGTCGGTGATTTCGCCGCTTGCTTCGAGCTTCGGGTGCAGGCGGACGAACGACAGGGCGACGACGATCCACAGCACGATCAGGCAGCCACCGACTGCGTTGAGGAGGAAGGCGAGCAGCCCGGGCGGGTTCCAGTACTGCAGGGCAACGGCGACGAAGCCGAAGAACACGGACACGATCACGGCACGGACGGGCACGCCGCGGGGGTCGGTTTTAGCGAAGGTCTCGGGGGCGTCGCCACGCACTGCAAGGTTTTGCATGAAGCGCGACGAACCGTAGATCTGCGTGTTGCAGGCGGACAGCAGGGCGACGACGATGACGGCCTCCATGATGCCGACGGCGCCCGGGATGTTTGCCATTTCGAGCACTGCAGTGAACGGGGAGTCGGCTGCGGAGTCCGCGCCGCCGATTTCGTCGAAAGGCAACAGCAGCACGATCAGGAGCACGGAGCCGATGTAGAAGATGGAGATGCGCCAGATGATGGAGCGGATCGCGGAGTGGACGCCGGCTTCGGGGTTTTCGGATTCGGCGGCGGCGACGGTGACCAGTTCAATGCCGCCAAACGCGAAGGCGACCGCGAGCAGTGCGGTGGCCACACCGGCCCAACCGTTGGGCATGAAGCCGACCTCGCTGATATTTGACAGGCCAATGAACCCGCCGGCTGGCAGCACACCGAGCCACAAGGCGACGCCGATGCACAAGAACGCCACAATCACGGCGACCTTGATCAGCGCGAACCAGAATTCGAACTCGCCGAAGTTTTTCACCGCGGCGAAATTGATCACGGTGAAAAAACCAATGGCGATCAGCGCGGGGATCCACGGGGAGATGGCGAACCATTGGGCGACGATCGCGGACGCGCCGGTGATTTCGACGGCCATGATCATGATCATCATGAACCAGTACAGCCAGCCGATGGCGAAGCCGGCCCAGCGGCCGAAGGCTTGCTCGGCGTAGGTGGAGAACGTGCCCGACGACGGGCGCGCGGCGACCATTTCCGCGAGCATCTGCATGAAGCACACGGTGATGAAGCCTGCGACGATGTAGGCGAGGATGACGGCGGGGCCGGCGGCTGCGATGCCAACGCCGGTGCCAAGGAAGAGTCCGGCACCGATGGCTGAGCCGAGGCCCATCATGGTGAGGTGGCGCGTTTTCAGGCCGCGTGCGAGCGCGGTGGAATCGGCGACGGGGGAAACGGGGGTTGACATGTCGAACACCTTAAACCTCGACATGCAGTGAAGTGCATTCTTTTCCGGTTTATATGCGTGTGTTACGTGCGCGTGGTTTCTGCGGGGCGCAGCACGGGGGCGGTGGTGTAGGGCTCGTGTTGGATGCGCAGGTTGTTGCGGCCGGCGAGTTTTCCCGCGGGAAAATCTTCTCCGGTGGCGGGGTCGAAGATTCGGGTGTGGGGTTCGAGGGTGATGCCGGCGCCGATGTCGCAGTTGTTGCCGAGGGTGATGCCGTTGATGCTGGCGGTGGGGTGGAGGTGGCAGTTGGCGCCGATGCGCATGGGTTGGCGGGCGAGGGCGTTGTTGTTGGTGGGGGTGGCGATGAGGGCGGTGCTGCGGGCGAGGGTGGTGTTGGCGCCGACGGCGACTGCGGAGGAGATGGTGCCTTCGATGCGTGCGGGGCCGAGGGTGCCGGCGTTGTAGGAGATGTAGCCTTCGCGGACGACGGTGGTGCCTTCGGCGAGGTGGGCGCCGAGGCGGACGCGTTCGGCTTCGGTGATGGTGACGCCGGTGGGGACGACGTAGTCGACCATGCGGGGGAGTCGGTCGATGCCGTAGACGTGGATGGGGCCGCGGGCGCGGAGGTTGGTGCGTACGGTTTCGAAGTTGTGGGGGAGGCAGGGGCCTTTGTTGGTCCAGGCGACGGGGGTGAGGTGGTCGAGGGCGCCGTCGAGGTTGATGGTGAGTGGTTCGACGAGGCGGTGGGACAGCAGGTGGAGGCGGAGGTAGACGTCGTGGGCGTCGATGGGTGGGGCGTCGAGGTCGGCGATGGTGGTGCGTACGGGCACGGTTTCGACGAGTCGGTCGCGGTCGGCGCCGATGAGGCGCAGGAATTCGGGGGAGAGGTTGTGGGCGGAGGTGCGTTGGGTGGTGGGGTGGTCGTCGTTAAGTGTGAGCTTGGGGGTGGGGTACCAGGTGTCGAGCACTGTGCCGTCTATGGCGATGTTGGCGATTCCGAGGCCGTGTGCTCCCAAAGACATGGCCGTCATTGTAAACGTAGGATCGCGGTGTGACTTCCTTAGATCTTTTTGCGGACCCTGTTGTTTTGTCGGCTGCGTTGGTGGATATTGAGTCGCCGTCGCACCATGAGGAGGCGATCGCGGACGCCGTTGAGGCTGCGTTGCGTGGCCTTGAGCATGCGGAGGTGCAGCGCTTCGGTAATACCGTGGTGGCGCGTACGAATTTCGGGTTGGATTCGCGGGTGGTGTTGGCGGGCCATATTGATACGGTGCCGCTGGCTGATAACACGCCGCATCGGCTCGCGGACGGTATTTTGCACGGCTGTGGCTCAGTGGATATGAAGTCGGGGTTGGCGTGTTATTTGCATGCGTTTGCCACGTTGGCGCAGCCGGGGAAGGCGGCGCATGATTTGACGCTGATCGCTTATGAGGGCGAGGAGGTGGCGCAGGAGTTCAATGGCTTGTACCACCTTGAGCGTGATCATCCGGAGTTGCTGCAGGGCGATATTGCGTTGTTGGGCGAGCCGTCGGGTGCGATCATTGAGGCTGGTTGTCAGGGCACGATCCGCGTGTTTGTGGATGCGCATGGCACGCGTGCGCATTCGGCGCGTTCCTGGTTGGGTCATAATGCGGCGCATGATCTTGCGGGTGTGCTCACTCGGATCGCGGCGTATGAGCCGCGCACTGTGCTTATCGACGACTGCGAGTACCGCGAGGGTTTAAACGTCGTCGGGCTGGAGGGCTTCGTGGCGACGAATACGATCCCGGATCACGCGCGACTGATCGTGAATCTCCGCTACGCGCCGGATCGCAGCGTCGAGGACGCGAAGGCGCACTTGGAAGAGACCCTCGCGCTGGAGGAGGGCCTCGAGCTTATTTACGACGACGTCGCGCCGGGGGCTTTGCCTGGCCTGGGGGACCCGGTGGCGGCTGGGCTGGTCAAGGCTGTGGGCGGGAACTTCCGCGCCAAGTTTGGGTGGACGGATGTGGCGCGCTTTTCTAGCCTGGGTGTTCCTGCGGTGAACTTCGGGCCTGGCGATCCGGGGTTTGCCCACAAGAAGGACGAGCAGTGCCCGGTCGATGAGATTCGTCAGGTGGCAGCGCAGTTGCTCGATTACCTGAGTGCTGAAAGCGAGTAAGAGATATGGCTCCGTTGAATTTCCCCCGCCCGGACCGCGACCGGAAGTTGCGTGGGCCGATGGCGCTGCGCAATGAGGCTGAGCAGGCCACGACCTATGATCAGCGTTTGTTGGAGTCCATGGGGCAGTCTGATGGGTATTGGAAGCACCAGGATCCGTGGCGTGTGATGCGGATCCAGTCGGAGTTTGTGGCTGGGTTTGATGCGTTGTCGGAGTTGCCGAAGGCTGTGACGGTGTTTGGCTCGGCGCGGCTTGGTGAGGGCACGCCTGAGTACCAGTTGTCCTACGAGGTCGGCCGCGCGCTGGTGGAGGCGGGCTACGCCGTGATCACCGGTGGCGGTCCGGGTTTGATGGAGGGGCCGAACCGGGGTGCTCACAACGCGGATGGTTTGTCGGTCGGTTTGGGCATCGAGTTGCCGTTTGAGCAGGGCCTGAACGACTGGGTGGATCTGGGTCTGAATTTCCGGTACTTCTTCGCCCGCAAGACGATGTTTTTGAAGTACTCGCAGGCGTTTATTTCGCTGCCCGGCGGTTTCGGCACGATGGACGAGGTCTTCGAGGTGCTGTGCATGGTGCAGACCGGCAAGGTGACCAACTTCCCGATCGTGCTGATGGGCACTGAGTTTTGGTCCGGGCTCGTGGATTGGATTGAGCAGCAGTTGCTCGGCCGCGGGTTGATTTCGCCGGGGGATGAGAAGTTGTACCTGGTTACCGATTCGGTGGAGGAGGCCGTGGCGCACATTGTGGAGGCCCACAAGGTGATGACGGACGAGCGCCTGCGCGATGAGTGAGGTCATGGCGATCGTGAACCGCACGCCCGACTCGTTTTATGACAAGGGTGCGACGTTCGCGATTGAGAAGGCGCTTTTGCGTGTCGACGACGCCGTTTCCGCCGGGGCCAGCATCATCGACATCGGCGGCGTGAAGGCAGGCCCGGGCGACGACGTGTCCGTTGCCGAGGAGATTGACCGTGTCGTGCCGCTTATTGCCGGGGTGCGTGAGCACCACCCGGACGTGACGGTGAGCGTGGACACCTGGCGCGCCGCGGTGGCCGAGGAGGCGATCGCAGCCGGCGCGGACCTGATTAACGACACGTGGGCCGGCTTCGACCCCGAGTTGGTTGAGGTGGCAGGCGCCCACCGCGTGGGGTACGTGTGCTCGCACACCGGCGGGGTCACGCCGCGCACGCGCCCGCACCGGGTGCACTACGACGACGTGGTCGCCGACGTGATTGCGGAAACCACCGCCTTGGCCGAGCGCGCCGTCTCCCTCGGCGTGCCGGAGGAGGCGATCTTCATTGACCCCACGCACGACTTCGGCAAAAACACCTACCACGGGCTGGAGATCCTGCGGCGTATCGACGAAATCGTCGCCACCGGCTGGCCCGTCCTCATGGCCCTGTCCAACAAGGATTTCGTGGGCGAGACCGTCGGGCGTGGCCTCAACGGTGCCGACATCACCCAGCGCGTGCCCGGCACCCTCGCAGCAACCGCGTGGGCGGCCGCGCGCGGGGTGGCGGCGTTTCGCGTCCATGAGGTCGAGGCGACGATCGACGTCATCCGCATGATCGAGGCGATCCAGGGCACCGCGGCACCGCTGGCAACCGTGCGGGGGCTCGCGTGAGTGCCGACACGCTCGCCGGCATGCGCACCGATGTACGAATCAGTGTGGTGATTCCTGCGCTGGATGAGGAGGCGACGGTGGGTGGGGTCGTCGAAAAGTGTGTGGCTTCGTCAGCGGACGAAGTCATCGTCATCGACTCAGACTCCACCGACCGCACCGCCGAGCGCGCCGCCGCAGCCGGGGCAACCGTGGTGAACTGGCGCGACGTCGACCCACGCACACCCTGGCCCGGCAAGGGCGAGGCGCTGTGGCGCGGCGTGAAAGCCGCATGCGGCGACGTGGTGGTCTTCGTCGACGCCGACGTGACCTCACTCGAACCCTGGTGGGTCGACGCGCTCGCCGAGCCATTTATCGACGACACCGTCCACCTCGTCAAAGCCTCCTACACCCGCGAAGGCGCCGGGGGTCGCGTCACCGAATTGACCGCGAAACCCCTCCTGCGCGCCCTCTTCCCGGAGATCGCCGTGGACCAGCCGCTCGCCGGCGAATACGCCATCCGGCGCTCAACCGCGCTTTCCCTGCCGTTCGTCGCAGGCTACGGCGTGGAAGCGGGCTTGCTCATCGACGTCGCCCGCGCCCACGGCCCAAAAGCCATCCAGCAAGCGCAACTGAGCCCCCGTACCCACCGCAATAGGCCGCTGCATGAACTTGCTGGTATGGCTGATGTCGTCGCAAAGACAATTCTCGCGCGCGCAGGAAAATTCCCCGTCGAGGTCAGCGAGCGCCCCGCCTGGGCCGACAGCTAAACTAACCCGCATGCTTTCCTGGATCATCCTCATCCTGGTGCTCGCACTGCTGAGCATCATTGGCCTGAAACTGTTCGCTACCGTCTTCGGCCGCGGCGAGGCCCTGCCGCCCATGCCGCCGAGCGAAGAGGTGAAGGAAGCCAACCGCCGCGCGGTGGAAGAAGGCAACTTCGGCGACATTCAGCTCGAGGTTGTGCACCGCGGTTACCGCATGGATCAGGTCGATGCGCTCATCGAACAGTTGGCGGGCGGCAACCTTGCGCCGGAAACACGGGTAGAATCTCCGGAAGAACACGTTTCGGAAACAAAGCAATAAGGAGTGTTGACGATGGCAGCAATGAAGCCGCGTACCGGTAGTGGCCCGATGGAAGCGGTGGAGGAGTCGCGCAAGATCGTCATGCGTATCCCGTCTGACGGTGGCGGACGCCTCGTCATTGAACTGAGCAAGGAAGAGGCTGGCGAACTTGGCCGCTTGCTCACGGAGGCTGCTGGAGAGTAGTTCCGGTCAAACGCGGTAGTATCACCACATGCTCAACGAGATCGTGGATGTACTCGCGGACCCGGTAGACCTGACCCCGCTTCGGGGCGAGGACGATTTTGGTCGTCTCGTCTCCGAATCGGGGCATTCTTATGACGTAGCCAAACAGGGTTATGTCACGCTCGCGTCGGGGCGCGGGCTGAATCATGAGGGCGATTCGCTGGAGATGATTAACTCCCGCGAAACGTTCCTGTCGAATGGCCATTTCGCGCCGTTTGTGGAGGCGGTGTCGGATCGTGTGGCGGATGTTGTGGAGCATTCCGCGGGCGATCGGGATCCGGTGATTCTGGAGGCCGGTGCCGGAACCGGCTACTACCTCGCGCACACGCTGGACCTAATTGATGGCGCGCGTGGCGTGGGGTTGGATATTTCGGTGCCTGCTGCGAAGCATTTGGCTAAGGCGCATCCGCGTTTGGGTGCGATTGTGGCGGATGTGTGGGAGCAGCTGCCTATCCGCACGGGAGCGGTTGATGTGGTGACCGTGGTGTTCGCGCCGCGCAATCCTGCGGAGTTTGCGCGTGTGCTTAGCGACGACGGCGAGGCCGTCATCCTCGTCGCCGACCAAGGCCACCTCGATGAGCTGCGCGAGCCGCTGGGTATCCTCGGCGTGGAGGACGGCAAGGTGGCGCGACTGATCGAGCAGTCGGCGCAGTGGCTGACCCCTGTGGCCGATCCGGAGTTGATCTCGTTCCCGATGAACCTTGGCCGCGACGCGATTGCCGCGCAGGTGGGCATGAGCCCGTCGGCGCGTCACCTGGATAAGGACGTGCTGCACGCGCGACTCGAGGACCTCCCGGAGCAGATGGAGGTCACCGCCCGCGCCCAGTTGATCCGCCTGCGCAAGAAGTAGCGCGCCGGCGCTTCGCTCACGACGCGCTAAAGAAACGGAGAAGGCCCGCGTGATGCGGGCCTTCTTGCTGTGCCTAGCTCATGTGCCGGCTCACGCGCCGGCTGGCTTAGAAGCGGGCGGGGTATCCGCGGCGCCACTCGCCGCTGATGGATGCTTCGCCGGTGGCGCGGCTGCGGATGCCGTTGCAGCCGCCTTCGGGCCAGATGCGCGACGACATGACAACGCTGCCGCCGCCGGCGTAGACCTCGAGGGTGCAGCCGTCGACGATGACGGTGACGTTGTCTTCGTCGTCGTCGTGAAGCGGTGCGGTTGCGGGGGAGCCGTCGAAGCGGTCGAGGGTGATGTGTTCGCCGTCGTGGGTGATCACCGCAGCAGGTTCGTTGTTGCCGTCGAGCACTTCGAGTGTGACTTGGGAGCCTGCGGGGATTTCGCACAGGCCGGCCCACATGCGGGCGCGGTCGGTGGCGCTGACGGCGTCTGGCAGGCCTGGTGCTGGCACTTGGAAGAGGCGGCCGCCCTGCAGGGTGGCGCGGCGCGGGAGGGTGAGGGCGTTGGCCCAGCCTTCGGTGGCCCAGTTGGGTTCGAGGGTGGGGTCGCCGGCGCGGTCGGTGTTGGTCATGAACCCGAACAGGTAGGCGCGCTCGTAGCGGTTTTCCGCAGTGGTTTCGTCCAGCGGGTAGTTGGTGTTGCGTGGGCGGGTGAAGTCGTGGCCGTAGTCGAGAAGCGTAAACGGCGTGGTGATGTCGAAGACGTTGCCCCGCAGCCGGCCCACGGCGTAGACGGCGGTGTCTTTGCCGTCGCGTTCGAGGGTGATGAACAGGACGTCGCGGATTTCGCCGTCGACTTCGTCGCGCAGGCGCACGATGCGTGGGGCGACGAGGGAGGCATCGAGGGTGATGCCGGTGTCGCCATTGAACTCGAGCGGGCCTTGCAGCTCCCAGTCTCGGCCGTCGGGGGAGGTGAGGACGACCGGCTTGGGGTCGGTGACAGGCCCGGTCACGGCGAGCATAAGCCAGCCGTCGTGGCCTTGGTCGCGGTCGGCTTCCGTGTCCCAGGCGGGTACGACGCAAGGCGAGCGGAAGTTGGTGTCGCCGGCGGTGTCGTCGACTGCGGTGCCGGTGCGCTCGGCGGCATCGGAGACGTCAGTGTCGTCAGCGTCAGCGTCTTCGGCGTCGAGGTCGTCGTAAAGCCTGTCCACGTGCGCAACGTGGGCGATCTGGATGGTGTTTCCTGCCGGGGTTTCGGAGGAGAAGTACAGGTTGACGCCGTCGCCCGCGGAGGTGACGGATCCTGCGCGGATGTTGGTTTCGTCGCCGGAGGGGACGATGACGTCGTTGCAGTCGAGCCAGTTGAATGCGTCGTCTTCGCTGACTTCGTGGCCCCAGCGGCTCGGGGTGTCGGGGGTTGGGCGGTACTGGTAGAACATGTGCCACAGGCGGTTCTCGCGGCTGCCGATGCGGAATACGCCAGCTGGGCCTTCGAGAATGCCGCGTTCTGCGGTGACGTGTAGTTCGGGACGGTAGACCGTCATCAGATCAACCCCTTGTAGATGTCTACGGTTTGTTTCGCGATTGTGCGCCAGGAGAAGGATTCTTTGGCTCGGGTGAGTCCGGCGCTGCCCATGGTGGCGGCGCGGTTTTTGTCGCCGGCGACAGCGTTGACCGCCTCGGCGAGGCGTTGTTCGAAGTCGGTGGTGTCGTCGGGCGTGTAGTCCACAAGCACGCCGGTTTCGCCGTCGACGACGACTTCGGGGATGCCGCCGACGCGCGAGGCTACCACCGCGGTGCCGCACGCCATGGCCTCCAGGTTCACGATGCCCAGCGGTTCGTAGACGGATGGGCAGACGAAGACGTCGGCGATGGTGTAGACCTGGCGTACTTTTTCGGCGGGCAGCATGTCTTGGACCCAGAACACGCCGTCACGCTGCGCTTGTAGCTTTTCGACGAGCCCACGCGTCTCAGCAGCAATCTCCTCGGTGTCGGGGGCGCCGGCGCAGAGGATGAGCTGGACGTCGTCGTCGAAAAGCTGTGCTGCTTTGAGCAGGTGGGCGACACCTTTTTGGCGGGTGATGCGCCCGACAAACGCGACGACCGGCCGCGAGGTGTCTACTCCGAGTTCTTCGGCGATGGTGCCGGTGTCCGGGTACCAGTTGGCGGGGTCGATGCCGTTGAGGACGACGTGGACGCGGGAGTCGTCGATACGCGGGTAGGCGCGCAAAATGGCATCTTTCATTCCGGCAGATACGGCGATGACCGCGTCGGCGTTTTCCATCGCGTTTTTCTCCGACCAGGACGACACGTTGTAGCCGCCGCCGAGCTGCTCGCGCTTCCACGGGCGGTCCGGCTCCAGCGAGTGGGCGGTGACCACGTGGGGGATCTCGTGGAGCAGCCCGGCGAGGTGGCCGCCGAGGCCCGCGTACCACGTGTGCGAGTGCACCACGTCGAGCCCGGCTGCGGCATCGGCCATGCGCAGGCCTGTGGACAGGGTTTTGATCGCGCTATTGGCCCCCTCGAGTGCGGGGTCGACGCCGTGGACGTATACACCTGCGGCGTCGCGTGGGGCGCCCATGCAATGGACGTCGACGTCGGCGAATTCGCGCATGAACCGCGTGAGTTCTGTGACGTGCACCCCGGCGCCGCCGTAGACCTCCGGCGGGTATTCGCGCGTGAGCATTCCTACCTTCATGTCCGCCGAGCCTACTGACGTTGCGGAATCCCTGCACGAGCCTGGAATTGGCATTAGCCTTGCGGTTATGAAAAGCCAGCCTCGAGTTCTCGCCATTGTCCTGGCCGGCGGGGAAGGCAAGCGCCTGTTTCCCCTGACGGCTGACCGTGCTAAACCTGCCGTTCCGTTCGGCGGTAATTACCGTTTGATCGATTTTGTGCTGTCGAATTTGGTCAACGCCGGCTATATGCGCATTGCGGTGTTGACGCAGTACAAGTCGCACTCTCTGGACCGCCATGTGGCTACGGCGTGGAACATTTCTGGCCCAACACAGCAGTACATTGCGTCGGTGCCGGCGCAGCAGCGTCGCGGCAAGCGTTGGTACAACGGGTCGGCGGATGCGATTGTGCAGTCGCTGAATCTCATTTACGACGACATGCCTGACTACGTCTTGGTCTTTGGCGCGGACCACGTCTACCGGATGGATCCGTCGCAGATGGTCGAAGATCACATTGCGTCGGGCAAGGCCGCCACCGTGGCAGGCATTCGCGTGCCGCGTGCGGAGGCGAGCGCGTTCGGTTGCATCCAGGCCGACGATGACGGCACGATCACCGAGTTTTTGGAAAAGCCGGCCGACCCACCGGGTACCCCGGACGATCCGGAGATGACGTTCGCATCGATGGGCAACTATTGCTTCTCTACCGAGGCGCTAATCCAGGCGCTGCTGGAGGACGAGCAGAACGAGGATTCCAGCCACGACATGGGCGGCGACATCATCCCGTACTTCGTCGCGCAGGGCGAGGCGAACGTGTATGACTTTTCCAACAACGGGGTGCCGGGTGCCACGGACCGCGACCGGGGTTACTGGCGTGATGTGGGCACGATTGATTCGTTCTACGAGGCCCACATGGATCTGATTTCCTCGCACCCGGTGTTCAACCTGTACAACAAGGCGTGGCCGATCCACGCGACTGACGACGACAACCTGCCCCCGGCAAAGTTCGTCCTCGGTGGTATTGCGCAGGAGTCCATTGTGGCGTCCGGCTCGATCATTTCCGGTGCGACGGTGCGTAACTCGGTGCTGTCCACCGACGTGCGCATCGAAGAAGGCGCGACGGTGGAGGGCTCTGTGCTCATGCCGGGTGTGCGCGTGGGCAAGGGCGCGGTGGTGCGCCACTGCATCCTGGACAAGAACGTTTACGTCTCCGATGGGGAGACGGTCGGTGTGAATACGGAGCGCGACCGCGAGCGGTTCACGGTGTCCGACGGCGGTGTTGTCGTCGTCGGTAAGAGCGAAGTTGTTTAGCCGATTTTGGTGATCAGCGTCAGGCCGCCGTCAAGCGGCAGACGCGCCACCGCGGCGCCGCGCTCGGCTGTCAGCGTATCGACGAACTCATCCGCCTCACGGGCGGCCTCTGTTTCGCGGTCGCGGCGGGTGGGGTCGGCCACGGTGCCGTCGAGAAGCGAACCTGCAAGCACCAACGTGCCGCCCGGGGCCAGCAACGGCCAGGCGGCCTCGATGAGCGGGCGCAGTTCGACGGGGGAGACGTCTGCGTAGACGATCTGGTAGGCGTCGTTAGCCAAGCGCCCCATTACTTCGAGGGGACGTGCGGTGAGGAAACGTACACGCGACGGGCTAAACCCTGCGTTGCGCACCGCTTCCTTCGCGCCGGCCTGCAGTGCGGCTTCCGGCTCGATGCAGGTCATTGTGGCCTTCTCCGGCAGGCCTGCGAGCAGGTGCAAGCCCACAACACCGGCGGCCGGGGTCACCGCAACCGCACCCTGGGATGCGTTCGGGGTTGCCGCCGCGAGCACCGTCAACAGGTCGCCGACCACCGGGCTGGGTGCCGGGGTGCCGTTTTCGGCAGCGTCCTCGCGCGCTGCGCGCAAAGCTTCCGCAACCTGGTTGGAAAGGTGGCCGCCTTCGGTGGAACGGGCGGCGAGGTACGAGTTCATCTGGGTAAATGCGGTCTCACTCACACGCCACATCATAGCCGTGTTGCGTTCACAGGATTCTGTTAACTGGTTGGCTGGCTTTGGGGCAGTGAGTCTGCGAAACTATTGCGCATGAGCACTGACGTTCCACTCACCGGTACCGCAGCGTTTGACGCAGGCCAGGCAGCAATGCCGACCTGGTCTGAACTGGTGAAAGAACATGCCGACAGTGTCTACCGCCTAGCGTTTCGTCTCTCCGGTAATCAGCACGACGCGGAAGATCTCACGCAAGAGACGTTTATGCGTGTGTTCCGCAACGTGAAGCAGTACCAGCCTGGAACGTTCGAGGGTTGGCTGCACCGCATCACCACGAACCTGTTTTTGGACATGGTGCGTCGTCGCGCCAAGATCCGCATGGAGGCGCTGCCCGAGGATTACGAGCGCGTGCCCGGCACCGACATGACTCCGGAAGATGCGTACTCCGTGACCAACCTGGACCCTGCGTTGCAGAAGGCGTTGGACGATTTGAAGCCGGAGTTCCGCGTGGCCGTGGTCCTGTGTGATGTGGTGGGGATGAGCTACGAGGAGATCGCTGAAACCCTCGGAGTGAAGATGGGTACTGTACGATCGCGTATCCACCGCGGTCGCACGCAGATGCGCGAGTCGTTGGAGAAGCAAGCCCTCCACAGCGCCGCCGCGAAGGAACTTATCCGCGCCCGGTAGCAGGGAAGGAGTCGGCGCCGTGACCAGGTTTAACTCCACCGATCATCTCAATCCGGAGGCGATTGCCGCCTATGTGGACGGCGAGTTGTCCAAGGCTGCCACCGTGCGCGCCGAGCGGCACCTGCGGTTGTGTGGGGAGTGTTGTGAGGAAGTTCAGGCGCAGCGGGGGACGTCGCAGCGTCTGCAGGTGTGTAATTCCTCCGACATGCACGCCCCGGCGTCGCTTGTGGAGCGACTGGCGATGCTTTGCGACGAAGACGTGACCGACACCCCCGAAACCCCCAAGGGGATCCGGAGCCGAGTGGAGTCTGCGATTCGCTCGCTGACGCACCGTGAGTAAGGTGAGTTAGGTGTTTTCTAGCATCGGTTGGGGCGAGATTTTCTTCATCCTGATCATCGGGTTGATCGTGATCGGGCCCGAACGCCTGCCTTCTGTCGTAGAGGATGTGCGCGCGGCGATTTACGCTGCGAAGAAGGCGATCAACAACGCCAAGGCGGAACTCAATGGTGAACTGGGGGAGTTCGAGGAGTTTAAGAAGCCGATCGATACTGTCTCGCGCTATGCGGCGATGGGGCCGAAGCGTGCGATGGCGAAGGTGTTGTTCGAAGACGACGACCCCAGCGAGCCTCCAGCGCCGAAGACACCACCACAGGCGCCGCCGCAACAACAAATGCGCCCCGAGCCGCGGGATTCGCAGCCGGAGCGCAAAGGCTTTTCCTGGGAGGACGTTATTTAACCTGCGGGTTCAGGCTCTTGCCTGCCAGTGAGTTCGGGCGCACCTTTAGCTTGTCGACGATCTCAAGCACCGCCTTGGCCGCCGGCGACTCCGGGTCGGAGATGACAACCGGGGTGCCGGTATCGCCGTGCTCGCGAAGCTTCGGGTCCAGGGGTACGGAGCCGAGCAGCTTCACATCCGAGTCGGTCAGCTGGGTCAGGCGCTCGGCGACGTGCTCGCCGCCGCCCTCGCCGAAGATGTTGAGTACCGTGCCGTCCGGCATGGTCATGCCCGACATGTTTTCGATCACGCCGGCGATCTTCTGATCAGTCTGCTGCGCGATCGTGCCGGCGCGCTCCGCGACTTCGGCTGCCGCAGCCTGCGGGGTGGTGATGATCAGCAGCTCCGCATTCGGCACCAACTGCGCGACGGTGATTGCCACGTCACCCGTTCCCGGGGGCAAATCCATAAACAGCACGTCCAGGTCGCCCCAGTACACGTCGCCCAAGAACTGCTGGATGGCACGGGTGAGCATCGGACCACGCCACACGATAGGAGCGTTGCCTTCTACGAACTGTCCCACCGAGATGTGACGCACGCTGTGGGCGATAGGGGGCATGATCATTTCGTCGACAAGCGTGGGGCCCTGCTCTTCAGAACCCATCAACCCCGGCACGGAGTGGCCGTAGATATCAGCATCCACAATGCCCACCGTCAGGCCCTGGGCTGCCATCGCGGTAGCCAGGTTGACCGTCATCGACGACTTACCCACACCACCTTTGCCGGAAGCCACCGCGATAACGCGCGTGCGCGTATCCGGATCCGCGAACGGGATAGCCGGGCCGGTCTGCTCGCCACGAAGTTTCTGAGCAAGCGCACGGCGCTGCTCGTCGCTCATCGTGTGCAGCGTGATGCTCACGTCGCCCACGCCGTCGAGCTCCTCGACTACAGCGCGCACATTCGACTCGATGGTGTCGCGCATCGGGCAGCCCGCGATCGTGAGATAAATACCGACCGCAACATCGTTGCCGTCGATGGTGACCGATTCCACCATGTCGAGCTCCGTGATCGGTTTGCCGATCTCCGGATCCTCAACGCGCGAAAGCGCCTCGTGGACATCGCTTTCCAAAATCTGATGTTCAGTAGCCATTGCCACCGAATTATACGGCCGTTCCTGGGTGATTTTGGAATCCCGATACACTACGCAACATGACTCAACCCATGAACCCGTCGTTGAACAAGGCTCTCGGCGCAACAGAAGTGCCTACCGGCTGGCCAGTCGGCAGCTTCACCACCTACGCCGAGGCGCAACGCGCAGTGGACAACCTGTCCGACAGGGAATTTCCTGTAGAGAAACTTTCCATCGTCGGCGTAGACCTGATGCAGGTAGAGAAAATCACCGGCCGACTCACCTGGCCGAAGGTACTGGGCACCGGCGCACTGTCTGGTCTGTGGATGGGCCTGTTCTTCGGCCTGCTGCTCTCCCTGCTCTCTGTTCCGGGCGCTGGCCTGAGCATGTTCGTGTGGGCCATTGTCATCGGTGCGATCTTCGGCGCTGTGGCCTCCGCAGTGGCGTATGCATTTACCGGCGGCAAGCGCGACTTCGCGTCTGCAACCACCATCGTGGCTGGCCGCTACGACGTGCTGTGTGAGCCGGATGCTGCACCGCAGGCCCGCGACATGATCGCACAAGCGGGCGGTCGCACTCCCGCCTCTGAAAACGTCATCGGTGAGTAAACCACCATGAAGGCACACCACCACACTGCCGTAGCCGCCGTTTTGGGCTCGGCTGCGCTCGTATTGTCCGGGTGCGCGTCGGAGGACAACATCTACACTCAGGCGCGGCCGGAGAAGGCCGATATCGCCATCGCCATCGACGGCGCCTCCAACGAACAAGTCGTACTTGGGGAGATCTACAGCCGCGTACTTAAGGGCCAAGGCCGGCCGACGAGCGTGACCTCAGTGACGGGGCTGGATGACGCGCCGACGCTTGAGGTGTTGCGTGAGCAGCCGATTGACTTCGTCGTCACGTGCACTGGGCGTCTGCTCGAAGAGTCGGACCCTAAGGCCGCCAAGGAGCTAGCGGGCGGCGATGTGACCGATGGCGCCTATACCGACGAGGTCTATGGGGCCGCTGTCGCCGCCATGCCGGGGGATATGCGCACCGTCGACCCGTCACCCGCCCAAGCGTGCGGAGAGAGCGAACTGTCGCAAAACGTCATCCCGGTGTTCCATAAAGGCACCTTCGACCGCGGTGAGATCAACCGCCTGAACTTCATCACCCGCGTGCTGTCCACTGACCGTCTCGAGGAGATGGCGGAAGAAGTGGACAAGGGTGCCACGGTGGAGGATGCGATTGCGGAGTGGATGATCGAATACGCCCACATCGACGTCCACCACGACACCCCGGCAGACCCAGAGGATGTGATCGACCCGGACTCTGCGTCCAAATAACCGAATAACAAAAACTCCGGCCCGGCTTTTCACAAGCCGGGCCGGAGTTTTTAGGTGTGCAGGTTAGTCAGCGAATGCTTCCTCAAGCAGCTGCTTTTCTTCCTGCTGGTGCACCTTGGCCACACCGGTTGCGGTGGTGGACTGTGCACGACGGGACACGCGGACCATCTCCGGCATGTCCGGGATCAGGGTGCGCAGGTGCTCGTTGTAGAACGGCCATGCGCCCTGGTTTGCCGGCTCGTCCTGGACCCAGCGGATCTCCTTGGCGTTCGGGTAGTTCTTGAACGCATCGGACAGGCGGTTGAACGGGATCGGGTGGAGCATTTCCACGCGGATGATCGCAACGTCGTCGCGGCCGTCCTTCTGACGCTTCTTATCCAGCTCCCAGTAGATCTTGCCGGAGCACAGCATGATGGTCTTCACCTTGTCGGTGTCGCCGATCTTCTTGTTGCCGCGCTCGACGAAGTTCGGGTCGTCGATGACGGACTGGAAGCGGTTGACCTCGGTGAAATCAGACGGCTGGGACACTGCAGCCTTGTTGCGCAGCATGGACTTCGGGGTGAAGACGACCAGCGGACGCTTCATCTCGCCGAGAGCCTGACGGCGCAGCAGGTGGAAGTGGTTAGCCGGGGTGGACGGCTGCGCGATGGTCATGGAGCCTTCCGCGACGAGCTGCAGGTAGCGCTCGATACGAGCAGACGAGTGGTCCGGACCCTGACCCTCGTAGCCGTGCGGCAGCAGGGAGATCAGGGAGGACACTTCGCCCCACTTGGTCTCGGAGGAGGACAGGTACTCGTCGATAATCGTCTGGGCGCCGTTGGCAAAGTCGCCGAACTGTGCTTCCCAAGCGACAACCGCGTCCTTGTTGCCAAGGGTGTAGCCGTACTCGAAGCCCATGCCTGCGTACTCGGTCAGTGCGGAGTTGTAGACCTGGAACTGGCCGCCGTTGCCGGCTTCCTGCGCGTTGTGGTCGAGCGGGTTGAACGGCTCGGCGTTGTCCGGGTTGTACAGCACAGCGTGACGCTGGGTGAAGGTACCGCGCTGGCAGTCCTCACCGGCGAGGCGGACAAACTTGCCCTGCTCAGCCAGGGAACCGAAGGCGAGCAGTTCGCCCCAGCCCCAGTCGATGTCGCCGTCGGTGAACGAGCCGCCGCGCTTGGACAGGACGGACTTCAGACGCTTGTTCGGGGTGAAGTCCTCCGGCAGGTTGGCGTACGCGTCTGCGAGGCGCTTGAACTGCTCTTCGGAGATGTTCGTGTCCAGGCCGCGGGTGAGCTTCTGGGAATCGGTAATACCGGTCTGCTCGCTCGGCTTGCCCTTCTCGGACTTCACGTCGGTGAAGACAGCGTCGAGCTGGTCGTGGAAGTCCTGTGCAGCCTTCTCTGCGTCTTCCTGCGTGATGTCGCCACGGCCGATGAGGTCCTGGGTGTAGCGGGTACGCACCGACGGGTGGTTGTTGATGCGCTCGTACATGACCGGCTGGGTCACGGTCGGGTCATCAGCCTCGTTGTGGCCGCGCAGGCGGTAGCAGATGAGGTCGATGAAGACGTCCTTGCCAAACTCGCGGCGGTACTCGGTAGCGAGCTGCGCAACCCATGCGGCTGCCTCCGGGTCGTCGCCGTTGACGTGGAACACCGGGCAGTCGAAGCCCTTGGCCAGGTCGGTGGCGTAGTAGGAGGAACGGCCGGAATCCGGGGTGGTGGTGAAGCCGATCTGGTTGTTCACCACGATGTGGATGGTGCCGCCGACGGTGTAGCCCGGCAGGCGGGACAGGTTCAGGGTCTCCTGGACGATGCCCAGGCCGGTGAACGATGCGTCGCCGTGGAGCATGAGCGGAACCACCGGGTGGTCCTCGCGGCCCTTGGCAGCCTTGATCTGGTCTTCCTTGGCGCGCGCCATACCGACGAGCACCGGGTCGACTGCCTCAAGGTGGGACGGGTTCGCAGCCAGGGAGACCTTGATCTCGCCGTCGCCGAACATCTGGATGTGCTCGCCCTCGAAGCCGAGGTGGTACTTCACGTCGCCGGAGCCACCCTGCTGGGCTGCGCGCATGTTGCCTTCGAACTCGTTGAAGATCGTTGCAACTGGCTTGCCCACGATGTTGAACAGGACGTTCAGGCGGCCACGGTGCGGCATGCCGATGACAACCTCTTCCAGGCCCTGGCCTGCAGCGGTGTCGATGATGGCGTCCATCAGCGGGATGAGGGTCTCTGCGCCCTCGAGGGAGAAGCGCTTCTGGCCGAGGTACTTCGTCTGCAGGAAGTTCTCAAAGGCCTCAGCGGCGTTGAGCTTCTGCAGGATGTACTTCTGCTCTGCACCGGTCGGCTTCGGCATGCCTGCTTCGACGCGGTCGCGCAGCCATTCGCGCTCGTCGCGGTCCAAGATGTGGGAGTACTCGGAGCCGACCTTGAGGGTGTAGGAGGAGCGCAGGCGCGCCATAACCTCGCGCAGGGTCATCTGCTCCTTACCGCCGAAGCCGCCGACGTGGAAGGTGCGGTCCAGATCCCACAGGGTCAGGCCGTGGGTCTCCATGAGCAGGTCACGCGAATCCGGCTTCGCCAGACCAGGCTGGTGCCAATGCAGCGGGTTGGTGTCTGCGATGAGGTGGCCGCGGGAGCGGTATGCCTCGATGAGCTGCATGACACGGGTGTCCTTGTTAATGCCCGTGTTCGGAAGATCCTGTGCCCAGCGAAGCGGGGAGTACGGGATTTGCAGGGACTGGAAGATGTTGTCCCAGAACTTGTCGTCGATAAGCAGCTGCGAAATATCGCGCAGGAACTCGCCGGACTCTGCACCCTGGATGACGCGGTGGTCGTAGGTGGAGGTCAGCGTGACCAGCTTGCCAACGCCGAGCTCAGCGAGGCGATCCTCGGAAGCGCCGGCGAACTCTGCCGGGTAGTCCATAGCGCCAACGCCGACGATGGTGCCCTGGCCCTTGGTCAGGCGCGGGATGGAGTGGCGGGTGCCGATGCCGCCTGGGTTGGTGAGCTGGATGGTGACACCGGAGAAGTCATCCATGGTTAGCTTGCCGTCGCGTGCACGAGCGACGATGTCCTCGTATGCGTCAACGAACTCGGAGAAGGACTTCTTCTCGCACTCCTTGATCGCAGCGACGACGAGGGAGCGGGAACCGTTCTTGCCCGGAAGGTCGATAGCCAGGCCGAGGTTGACGTTCTCTGGCTGGATGGCGAAGGACTTGTTGCCGTCCTCCTTGTAGTTCTTGTTCATGTCCGGGTGCAGCTTCGTCGCCAGGACGATGGCGTAGCCGAGGATGTGGGTGAAGGAGACCTTGCCGCCACGGGTGCGCTTGAGATGGTCGTTAATCAGCGCGCGGTTCTCAAACATGAGCTTGACCGGCATGTCGCGCACGGTCGTCGCCGTCGGCACCTCAAGCGACTCGTTCATGTTCTTCGCAATCGCACGGAATGCGCCCTTGAGCTGGAACTCGCCCGGCTCGACCTCGACCTGTGCGATCTTGTCCAGCGGGGAGGCCTTCGGCTTCGGCAGGGTGCGCTGCGGGCGGTTAGAAACCTTTGCTGCGGCCTCGTCGACCTTGGTCTCGCGACCATCTTGCGAAGGTGCGCCGGTGGAACGGGCCACCTTCGGGTCGGTCTTCGCCTGGCTTGCACCTGCCTGGGAAGGGGTGACGTTGGACGTGCCATTAGCGGTCTTCGGTGCACCCTTTTTCTCAAACAGTTCACGCCATTCGGCGTCGACCGAGTTCGGGTCGTCCTTGTACTGCTGGAACATCTCGTCAACCAGCCAGCTGTTCTGGCCGAACGTGTTTTCGCTGCTCACGGCAGGTTCTCGCCTTCCTTCTGTTTCGATTTCGCGGAACGTTTCTTTGACTGTAATCGTCCGCGCTGATATGGCGCGAACTTGGGTTGTTCCTGTCCACGGGGTTTCCGTCTTTCACCCCCGTTAGCGGTTGGCAGCCCACATTTGGGCATACCTACCGCCGGCGGTGAGGAGGTCCTCGTGGCAACCGTCCTCAATGATACGTCCTTCGTCGATGACGAGTATTCGGTCGGCCCGCGCAGCGGTTGCGAGGCGGTGTGCGACGACCACTGACGTGCGCCCCGAGGTTGCGCGGTCGGCGGCGTCGAGTACCGCGCGTTCGGTTGCGGGATCAAGGGTGGCGGTGGCTTCGTCGAGAAGCAGCACGGCAGGGGAGAGCATCTCCGCACGTGCGAGTGCGATGATCTGGCGCTGCCCGGAACTCAAGCCTCGGCCGCGTTCACCGACGCGCGCGTTGAAGCCGCCGGGGATCGTATCGACGACACCGAGCGCGCCAATGCGGTTCACCGCTGCCTCGATCTCTTCTGGGGTCGCGCCCGGCGTGCCGTAGGCGATGTTGTCCGCGACGGTGCCGGGGAACAGGTAGGACTCCTGCGGGACCTGGGCGAGTGCGCGGCGCCAGTCTGCAAGCGGGAATTCCACGATGTTTGTGCCGGAGGCGCGCACCTTGCCCGAGGTGGGGTCGTAGAACCGGGCGAGCAGTTTGACCACGGTGGATTTGCCCGCACCTGTTGGGCCGACGAGTGCCACGGTGGTACCTGGTTCGATGGTCAGGTCCATGTGGTCAATCACGGGGGAGGCGTCTGTATCGGTGGAGGCGGAGTAGGAGAAGGTGGTGTCGTCGAAAAGCAATGGCCCTCTTGCGGCGCTGAGAGCACCCGGGTTGGTGCCGGTGTCGGGGACGGTGGTGCGTTGGGCGAGCAGTGCGCGGATGCGGTCGAAGCTGACGGTGGCTTGCTGCCAGGAGTCGAAGATTTGGCCAAGCTGCTGGATGGGGCCGTAGAGCTGGCCGAGGTACATGGTGAATGCGACGAGCACACCGACGGACAGCGATCCGTCGGCGATGCGTCCCGCACCAAAGCCGACGATGACGGCGGTCATGGTTTGGGAGATGAAGTGCATGCCTGGGAAGTACAGCGCGACCAGGGTGACGGAGCGCATGCGCAGGCGGCGGTATTCGTCGCTTAGGGCGGTGAAGTGCGCTTCGAAGTGGGTCTGCGCGCGGTGGGTTTGGGTGGTGCGGATGCCGCCGATGAGTTCCGCGAACTCGCCGTTGACCGTGGAGATCTGTTCGCGTGAGGCCTGGTAGTAGCGCTTGGAGAAGACTCTGAACGCCCAGGTAGCGGCGACAATCAGCGGGACGGCGGTCAGTGCGATGAGGGTGAGTTCGCCGTCTGTGGCAACGAGCATAACGATCACGCCCACGAGCGAGCCAACGGCGACAATCGCCTGGGCAAGCCCGGTTTGTAGGAAGCTTGACAAGGTGTCGATGTCCGTGGTCATGCGCGTCATGATCTTGCCGGACAGTCGCGATTCGAAGTAACTCAACCCCAGTTGCTGCAGGTGCGCGTAGGAGCGCAGGCGCAGCCCGTAGAGGAGGCGTTCGCCGGAGCGCGACGACAAAACAGTCATGAGTGCATCCGAGGCCCAGGCGATCGCGACCACACCGAGCGCAATGAGGCCCGCGTTGATCAGGTTCTCCTGGTTAATTGGGGTAATGCCGCGGTCCACGGCGGCGCGCACGATGGTGGGGAAGGCCAAGTCCGCCAGCACGCCCACAATCAGCAGGGCGACGGTGCCTGCGATGAGCCAGCGCACGGCCTTGAACATGTCGCGGATGTGGAATTCGCTCGACGGGGTGCGCAGGCGGGTCAGTGTCTGCTCGGCCAGATCTGGCAGTTCGCGCGCTTCCGGGAGGCGCTCCACACGCGCGAGCAGTTCCGGGGTGGCGTTGATGGTGGAGGCGCGCCCGCTCGTCGGCACGATCACGCGTTCCTGGGGTTCGGTGTCCACCTCGGGCCACAGGTCGCCAATCTCCTCGTACAGCGTTTCGGACTCGGGATCCATGGAGGCGCGATACTCGTCGGTTGCCATGACCTCGTCGCGGGGCCCTTGCTTGACGACGACCCCACCGCGCACCACCGCTACCCGATCCGCATGATCCACCGTGGACTGGCGGTGCGCCACGGTCAGCACCGCAATATCACTCAGTGCGTCGCGCAGGTTAGCCAAGATGTGGGCTTCGTTGATGGAGTCGATGGCGCTGGTGGCGTCGTCAAGCACGAGCACCTTCGGTTTTGACATGAGCGCGCGGGCGAGTGCGATGCGCTGGCGCTGGCCGCCGGACAGGGTGAGACCGCGCTCACCGACTTGGGTGTCGTAGCCGTCGGGGAGGCGCTCGATGAACTCGTCTGCCAGGGCGAGACGTGCTGCGTCGCGCACCGCGGCATCAAGTTCGTCCGGCGACATGTTGTCGGCAGCGCCCATGGCGATGTTGTCGCGCACGGAGGAAGAGAAAAGGAAGGCGTCGTCGAAAACACAGACCACATCGCCACCGGTGACCGTGCCCGTATCCGGGGTGTAGAACCCGCCAGCTAGCTGCACCGCCATGGTTTTACCCGCGCCGGGCGGGCCGACCATTGCAACGGTCTCGCCCGGCGCGACCGAAAGGGTGAAGCCGTTTAAGACGTTGTGGCCGCCGGTGGAAAAGTGCACGTCGCTAAAGTGCAGGCCGGGTTCGGCAGGCAAGTTTTCGGTGGAATTCGCGGTGGAATTCACGGTGGAGTTTGCGGTGGACTCTTCAGGTGCGAGTGCCAGCACGTCCGCGAGCCTGTCGAAGGAGCTCATACCCATCTGCATGCGGACGTACTGGTTGGTCAGCATGGAAAGGGTGGACGTCATCGTGGTCAGGTACGCGGTGAATGCGACGAACTGGCCGATGGAGATCCTTCCGTGGATGGCGAGCATGCCGCCGGCGATGATGGTGACCACCAGCGCCACCTTGGGCAGTTGGGAGAGCATCGGCTGGAAGCGTGCGGTGAGTTTCGCCGCCCGCATTTTTACCGCGTAGAGGTGGCGACCAAGGTTGTCGAGCTGGTCGATCTCGCGCTGTTCCTGCCCGAACGCCTTGACCACGCGCACGCCGGAGACGGTTTGTTCGACGTGCTCTGCAAGTTCTGCGGTGGCGTGCTGGTTGACCCACGTTGCTGCGTAGAGCGTTTTGCGCGACCGGTTGGCCTCCCACAGGAGCACAGGCAACAGTGCCAGCGACATCGCGGTCAGTGCGACGTCCATGCTCAGCATGACGATCAAGGTGGCTACCAGTTGCACGATGCGTGTGAGCATCATCGCCAGAGTGTCCAGCACCGTCTGGTACATGTTCAGATCCGAGATCGAGCGCGAGACAATCTGGCCTGTCACGATCTTGTCCTGTCCCGGCCCGTCCAGGCGGTGCAGTGTGCGCAGGATCTTGGTGCGCAACCAGTGTTGCGAGGTCGTGGCAAGGCGACCGGAGGTGGTGCGCCGGATGATGCTTAGGACGTAGGTGGCCGCTGCGACTGCCACCATCAGCCATGCCACGCGGGCAACGGAACCGTCCGCATTCCCGGTGGCAATATCAATCGCTTGGCCAGTAAGAGCGGGCTCGGCCACGCGGGTGAGCGCCGCCAAGATGGCAGCGGCGAACGCGACGGCGGCAGGCGCGCGGTTCGCCTTGAGCGATTGGGTAAGAAGTGGGCTAGTGGTCCTCATGTTCCTTGTCGTTGCTGTCCTTCCCGCTACTGTCCTTACCGTCGCGGAAGATCTTCAAAATCCATGCAGCGAATTCCTTCGGGTTGAAGCCACCCTTGATGCGACCGGTCTCATCGGCCGTGTCTTCGGGCTCGAGCGGGGTGGCAAACTGCAGCGGCACCGGGCCGAGGGCCTGCTGAATGTTATCGATGATGTTGCCGGCCAGCTTGCGGTTCACCGTCGTACCGGCAATCGCACCCAGGCCGAGCGGCAGCATCTTGCCCAGCCAGGCGCGACGCATGGAACGACGCAGCGAACGCATAGCCATGCGCTGCAGCACGTTGTTGGTCTCATTGAGCGTCGGGCCAGAAAAGCGCGACAGGGTGGCCTTGCCAGGCAGCTTGCGGGAGTTTTCGCCGAGCAGCGTATCCACGATTGCTAGACCCTTCGTACCCATCAGCGTGGTCAGCACGATGGCGCGGCGGTGCTCGGGGTCGGAGATGTCGTCGCCACGCAAATATGCCGATGACATGGCGTAAAACGCCGCGAGATCCAGAAAGAGGGCGGACTCGCCGGCCACAGCAGCAGCACCTGTGAACAGGCCAACGCCTGGTACTGCCGCAGCGGCACCCACACCGGCACCGGTGCCCGTGACGGTGTTTTTCAGATGCTTATCCATAATCGCCTGGATCTGTGCCGGCGACTTATCCGGGTTGTCGCGGCGCAACCAATCTACATATCCGCGGATCACAGAGGTCTGCAGTCGCACGGCCTTGTCCACCGCGCCGATGAAAACACGACCGAGTTTGCCCGCGTCCTTTTCCAGCTGCGCTGAATTTTCCTGCAGCGCGACCTTGATTTCCTTGCGGAGCTCCGTCTCGTCGATCTGCGTTGATTTCTTCTTACCGAACACGTTTATCCTCCTGCCGTGAACTGGCGATGGGTAATTGGTACAGCATAGAACGACTTCATATCCCGGGAAGACCGGGCGGAAACGCTCTAGGCTTGAACGCATGAATGCGCGCCGCCAACCAGTCGTACAGACAACGGCCGGAGCCGTGCGCGGTCAAGTCGACCCGCACACCGGAATGCGCACCTGGCGTGGCGTGCCATTCGGCGCCAACACCGCTGGTACTCACCGGTTCCGCGAACCGAAACCCGTCCAACCCTGGCCTGGGGTGCGCGACTGCACACGCTTCGGCCCACCCGCCATGCAAGGCACCTTCGGCATCCGTGGCACGGTGCTTGGTTCGGAGGACTGCCTCAACTTAGACATCGTCAGGCCCGACACTGATGAGGTCTTGCCTGTCGTTGTCTGTTTCCACGGCGGCACTTTTGTCACCGGCGCCAGCCACGAAAAAGTCCTCCAAGGTCATCGCCTCACCGCCGCGACGAACATTGTCTACGTCTCCTTAAACTTCCGCCTCGGCGTGCTCGGCTACCTCGATGTGCGATCGCTTGGCGACGACTGCGTGGCCAACCCCGCTATCCGCGACCAGATCCTCGCCCTGCGGTGGATCCGGGACAACATCGCAGCCTTCGGCGGCGACCCAGATGCTGTGACCATCATGGGCGAATCGGCAGGCGGTGCTGCCGTGCTGCATCTCATGTGCGCACCCGATGCCCGCGGCCTGTTCCACCGCGCAATCGCGCAGTCCCCGCCACCGGCCAGCGTCCACTCGAGGCGCCAAGCCGCCAGGTGGGTCCAAGCCCTCATCAGGAAACTCGGGCTCGCACCAGACACCACCCTTGACCAGCTGCGCGACATCCCCGCAGAAACCCTCGTGCGCGCCGGGCAATCACTGATGTTTAACAGCAAGGAAGCGCTGCAATTCAACATCAGCTTCATGCCCACCCTGGACAGTGCCAGCCTGCCCCAACACCCCATTGACACGTTCAACGCCGGCGAGCAAGCCCGCGTGCCACTGATCGTGGGAACCAACTCCGACGAAGCCAGTTTCACCAAAGCCATCTACCAAACCTCCCGCCAGCGCCAACGTGCTGCGCGCCGGGCGTTGAACGTGTTTGACCCGGACAATGCGCTGGATGTCATCGAGGCGTACGACGATGTCGGCGCACGCGGCGATTTTGCGGAGTTGATGGCAGACGCCGTGTTCTGGGCCCCGAGTGTCATCCTGGCCACCGCGCACCGCATGGTTGCGCCGACCTATATGTATCGGTTCGCCTACGCATCTGCCGCGATGCGCAAGTTGGGCCTCGGCGCGATTCACGCAGCTGACCTTGTGGCGGTCTATGGCGATCCCTTTGCCACAGTGACCTCCAAACTGGATCGCTTCGGGCCGCGGGACACGTTCCAAGAGGTCAGCCGGCTCATGCAGTACCACTGGGGCACGTTCTTCCACACCGGCACACCTGGTACGGAGTGGCCCAGCTACGGGTTTAAGCGTGGCGACGACCCGGGGCGTGCGACTGCGGTGTTTGAGTACGGCATGCGTGTGGAATACGACCCGAAAGCCGAACAACGCACCGCGTGGGAGTCGTTTGACATGCGCGAGTGGGGAATTAGCCGGACGGATTTATGACATCCGCGATGATAATTCCAGGCACGCGCCAGCGAACGTGGCTAGGCTGAAGCCAGTCTGAAGGTCAATGCGGAAGGAACCCACTGTCATGAGCTTTTTCGAGGACATCGCGGCCGCGTTGGACCGCGACGGTATTGAGTCGCGCGTAGGCGGGGACACGATGTTTGTCCCCATGTCTGCGGCGTTGGAATTGCAGTTTGTGGAAATTGATCCGCACCTGCCGGCAGCGAACGTGTACATCGCCGCGGCTGACGTGGACGAGGACGACGATGAGTTTGAGGCCGTCTTAGTCGCTGTGGTGTTCTCCGTGGAGGCAGCGGTGGCTGCTGTTGCTGAGCACATGGCGACCGACCAGGTGGTAACAGTGCTGCGCGACCTGCTGGAAAGCACGGACGAGCGCATTGGGGATCTCGAGTTCTTCCAGGACCACGTCAACCCGCAGCAGGTGCGCGCCGAAGTGGGCGCGAATGCCGAGTTGCAGGTCGTCGTCGAAGCCGTCAACGGCGTGCCGAGCGCCACAGTGACCTTCGTTGCACTCCCGGATGACTACGACGATGTCATCGAGGACGCCGAGGGCGAGTTGTGGGAGTCCGACGGCGATGCGGAACTGTCTGAGGAGGACCGCGCACGTCTGTTTGACGTCATCCATGACGAGGCGGTTGCCGACGCAGAGAAGCTCGAGCTGGGCAGCTTCACCGACTTCGACCGCCTCTTTGACGTGCTGTCGCTCGCCGCCGACCAGGCAGAGGAATGGGAGGCGCAGCTGCTTCCAGTCGACGACGAGATTGACGAGCCGGACGTCTACGACATCTTCGGCCAAGACGACGAAGACTACGACGAGGACCTCGATGATGAGGATGATGAGGATCTCGACGACGAAGACTTCGACGAGGACGACGAGGACTAAGCCGCGCTGAGTCCTTCGAACATGGAGGAGGGCGACTCGATCGGGGTGAACGCCCCGTCGACGAGCCAGACGTAACTTGCTGCCTTCGCCCCCGGAATTTCGTGGACGGTGTGGGCAGCATCATCGGGGATGACCGCGCGCACCCAGGACTCGGCAAGCAACGTGTCCACGGGAACCCCCGCGGCATCGGTCACGCGCAGTTCGATCAAGTAGGCCGGAATGTGGCGCTGCCCGTATCCCTGAATACGAGCGCGGGCGCGCGGGCCAACACGCCGCCGCGTGACCGCCAACGACAGCGTCGGACCGTTGTCTATCCGGGGTAGCGATATCACCGGTGGCCGCCAGGTCGCAGCCGGGCGAGACAGCGAGCGCGGGTGGTGGATCATCGCGTTGATGGCGTGCAGCTTCTCGGGGAAGAGGTCTCGGATTTCAGCAGCCAAGGAATCGGCACTGGCGTATGCATCGGCATCCACAGTGGGGGAGGTGCGGAACATGGACAGGGCATTCTTTGCGTTCAACTTCATGGCTCAAACACTAAAAGTGGCCCCGACACCACCCGGTACGTATTCGAACATATGGGCGATACGGTTATTTGACGCGTTGTGTAACCTTGCTGTTTATGAGTGCGAATAAGGTGGTGAAACCGTCGATACCCCGCACCATTTGGGTGCTCACGGGCGCCGCCTTCATTGTTGCGCTCGGGTACGGGTTAATCGCTCCGGTTCTCCCGCAGTTTGCGGGAAGTTTCAACGTATCCATGGCCGCAGCAGGTGCGGTCGTGTCTGTGTTTGCTCTTGCCAGGTTGCTTGGTGCGCCCGGCGCGGGTGTGCTGGTGGACAAACTGGGCTCGCGCCCGATCTACCTCACAGGCTTGAGCATTGTGGCTGTCTCCACGTTCTTCGTGGCGTTTGCCCAGGCGTATTGGCAGATTCTTGCGTTGCGGTTCATCGCGGGTTTCGGCTCGACGATGTTTACGTTGTCGGCGCAGGCACTGATTGTGCGGGTGACGCATCCTTCGATCCGTGGCCGCGCGAACGCGTTGTACGCTTCGGCATTTCTTGTGGGCAATGTGTTCGGTCCGATCGTGGGCGCAGCGTTGTCGTATTTGGGTTTCCGTATCCCGTTTGCCATTTATGGCGTGGCGGTCGCGATTGCGGCCGGCCTCGTCGCGTGGCTTACACAGCCGCGTCCAGGTGCGAAGGCGTTGCCGAAGGCGAAGCCCGCGATGCGGCTGCGGAGCGCCTGGAAGGTGCCCACCTACAGGGGATTGCTGGTCGCGGCGTTTACCAATGGGTTTGTGAATATGGGTGCACGCGTGGCGGTGTTGCCGCTCTTTGCCGCCGCGGTGTTTGAGCAAGGCGGGGCAGCGGCTGGTTTCGCGCTTACGGCGTTCGCGCTCGGCATGGCGATCATGCTGCAGTTTTCCGGGCGTATGTCGGATCATTTTGGCAGGCGCCCGATGATCTTTGCGGGCATGGCAATGTCTGCAGTGTTTACGGTGGTGCTTGGCACGGCGACGAGTTTCTGGCCGCTCATGATCTGGTCGGTGCTGGCCGGCGTGGCTTCCGGCACGATGAGCCCGTCCATTCAGGCAGCGTTGGCGGACATCATTGGCAATGAACGCTCCGGCGGTAAGGTGTTATCCACATTCCAGATGACGCAGGATGCGGGCCAGATTTTCGCACCTGTGGTTGTCGGTGCGATTGCGCAGACCGCAGGCTTTACTGCCGCGTTCGGCGTATGCGGTGCAATGTGTGCGGTGGCGGCTGTGGTGTGGCTGATCATCGGTAAGGAAACGATGGTGAAGGAGCCACGATGAGAGTAATTCTGGACTGCGACCCGGGTATCGACGACACCTTAGCCCTCATCTGGCTGACCGCGGCCACGCAGGCAGGCATCCATGAGCTTGAGTGCGTGACCACGACTGCCGGCAACGTCGACGCCGACCAGTGTGCCAAGAACGCCGCATGGATCCTGTCGTTGTGCGGTTTGCCGATTATCTCTCTCGCCGCTGGAGTACCGGCGCCGCTTGAGGTGGAGCTGACCACCACGCCAGAAACCCACGGCGACACGGGGCTGGGCTATGCCACTGCGCCGCAGCGTCACGTCGAGCACGACTGGGAAGCCCTGTGGATCGACGCGATTGAGCGCGGTACTGACGATCTGCACCTCATCATCACCGGTCCCATGACCAACTTGGCGTTTTTCGCCCACGCCCACCCACAGCATTTCGCGCGCCTGAAGCACATCACGGTGATGGGCGGGGCGGTGAACTATCCGGGCAACACCACGCCGACGGGGGAGTGGAACTTCTGGGTTGATCCGCACGCGGCTGCCGATGTGTTCGACATGACACCGACCCCGATCACGCTGTGTTCACTGGGTGTGACGGAGAAGATGGTGCTTGAGCCTGAGCGGTTGGAGGGGGTCGTCGCAAAGCTAGGCGCGAGCCCGATTGCCCAGCACTTGGGTGGCATTGTGCGGTTCTACTTCGAGTTCCACGAGGAGGTCGGGGAGGGCTATCGTGCGCAGATCCACGACTTGCTCACGGTGCTCATCGCGCTTGGTGCGGTGGACGTTGAGCATTGCTTGACGACGATCGCCGTCGAGGCCGATTCCGACCTCACCCGCGGCACCTCTGTGGCAGATCTGCGCGACATTTGGGAGCGCGAACCCAACGCACGCTTAGTCACCGACGCGGACATTGAGGCCGCGTGGGAGTCCTTCGAATGGGCCTGTGAGATCCATGCACGTGTGGCGGCGGGGGACGCGAGTCTTATGGAACTGCGCCACCTCAAAGCGGACGACTAACTGCTACACTGCCTGATCTGAACGTTCCTGCCGAGGTGACATAGGCAGGGGCGCAATTGTTCATTTGCCCGTGAGAATTACGGAAAGTTCCATGTCACACACCACTTCTCAAAACTCGCAGAAGGCGCAGTGGACCCCGCTGCGTCGCGTTCTCGTTGCCCTTGGCGCGCTGATTATCGCGGCGACCTGGCTCTACTTCGTTCTTGTCCGCCCCGCTGACTGGGATCAGGTCACTGGCTCCGGTCCTGGCATCACGTTGCTGGCGGGCTACGGCGTGGGCACCCTGCTGCTACTCGTGGCCATCGTCCCTGTGTTGCCGGCGCGCACGCTCGGGCTGATTCCGATTGCGATCATCATCAACTCCGTCATCGGCGAGATCGTCGGCTCGATTGGTCTGCCGCTGTACCTCGACTCCGTGGGCACCGTGCTGGTCGCAGCCCTGGCCGGCCCGGTTGCGGGCATGGCCACCGGCGCGCTGAACAACGTGGTGTGGGGTCTGGTCAACCCGGCTGCCTTGCCGTTTGCTGCGGGTGCGGCCTTGGTCGGCTGGCTCGCCGGTGTGTTCATCCACCGTTTCAACGCGTTCCGTAACCCTGGCACCGTGGTCGGCTTTGGCCTTGTGCTCGGCGTTGTTGGCGGCATGGTCGCAGCCCCTGTCGCTGCGTACGTCTACGGCGGCACCGCCGGCGTGGGCACCGGCGCACTGGTGAGCCTGTTCCGCGAAATGGGTGGGTCCCTGATCGCATCGGTAACCACCCAGGCGTTCATCTCTGACCCGGTGGATAAGCTCATTGTCCTGTTCATCGCCTACGCCACAGTGAAGGCGCTGCCGAAGCGCACCGTGGCTGCCTTCGCGCCACAAGAACCTGTCGCACCAGCATCGACACCTGAGGCGTAAAGCACTTCCGTGGCAGACCGTCTGAGTCCTTCAACCCGTGTGAACCCGTTGACCGCTTTGGCCATCGGGGCGTCGGGCTGGATTCTGGTGCTCGGGCTGAACCGGCCAGAAGTTTCACTCGCAGTGCTGGCCGCGGCAATGGTGCTGGGGACGTGGCGCACCCGCAACGTCGCGCTCATTGCGGCCACCGCGTTGCTTGCCGCCCCGGTTGCCGCATCCATGGTGCTCATCCACGCGCCCTACGGTGAGCATCGCATCGCGCCGCTGCTTACTAGCGACGGACTTGCCACAGCAGGGGAGTTAGCCGCACGCTTCACCGCACTGATTGCCAGCCTGCTCGCGGCCGTCGCATGGTCGCGCACCCCGGACCTGGCCAAGGCGCTGCAGGCAGCACCGGGTGGCAACCGGATCGGATACATCGCCGGCACGACACTGCAACTCGGCCCCCAAGGTGCACACCGCGCCCGGATCGTTCGCGACGCCAACCGGCTCAAAGGCGAGCGCATCACCGTAAAAACCGTGGTCCCGAACCTGATCATGCCGGTGCTTACTGAGTTACTCACCCAAGCCGGCGCCCGCGGCCAAGCCCTAGAGACTGCAGGCTACGATCTCACCGGCCCCCGCACCGTGCTGCGCTCAGTCCACGACAGCCGCATCCAGCGCGCCGCCCGCGTACTCATCCCACTTGCATGTTTGGGGGTTGTGCTGTGGATCTGACACTGCTCACCCAGGCGCTCGACGAGCACCGCACGGTGCAGGTGATCGGCAACTCCGGCGCTGGACTGACCACCTTGGCAGCGCAAGTGCACCGCGAGTGGGATCACGCCGCCGTAGTTCAACAGGACGCCACCGCGCACGTGTCGTATCTTCGCGATACCGTCATCGAGGAAGTCGCCCTTGGCCTCGAGCAGCGCGGCATCCCCGCCGACGAGATGCGCAAGCGTTGCGAGCGCATCCTTCTCGCCGCAGGTCTGAGCGATCTCGCCGAGCGCAACCCAGCGCAGCTTTCCGGTGGCCAAACGCGACGCCTCGCCATCGCAGCCGTTGCGGTGCTCGAGCCGGGCATTGTGCTTCTCGACGACCCCTTCGCCGGCCTCGACCCAACCTCCTGCACCCGCATCACCGAACTGCTGGCTTCGCTGCCGTCGAAGGTGGTCATCCTGGGCACACGGCTTCGCAACATCGACTCGGCCGCACTCGGACTTGTCGGTGGCGTTCTCCAGCCGGACGTCCCATCAAATCCGGACCTGCAGTTGCCTGACCGCGTTACAGCAACTGGTGAACCAATCGACCTCGGCGAAGTCTCCGCAGCGCGCGGCGAAACATCCCGCAAGTGGTGGCAGTTCCGCACCACGTCAGAACGATCGTTCACCGCAGGGCCAGTGCACCTGACCGTCCGCCCCGGCGAGGCCGTATGGCTACGTGGCGACAACGGCGCCGGCAAGACAACGCTCCTTCGCGCGATGGCCGGCCTGGACGACAACCCGGGCCTGCAACAGACTCGCGGTCTGACCGTGTCGCTGGCACTGCAGCGCGCCGCAGACCAGCTCGCCGAATCCACCGTGGGACGGTTCATTGGCGACGATGACACCGTCGCCGCTTTAGGACTCGACCCAGACACCCACCCGTTGGATCTTCCGTCAGCGCACTTCCGGCTCGCACAGCTCGCCCAGGTGTTCGCCCAGGGGCGCGACCTTGTGCTTCTCGACGAGCCCGACGTCGGCCTCGACATCCCCTCCCGCGAGCGTGCCCACGCCCTCATCGCAGCGGGGCTGGCAGGCGGCCAGGCAGTGATCTTCACCTGCCACGACACCAGCTTCGCCGCGGAGGTGGGGGAGTATGCGGTGGTTAGAGCAAGTCTTCTTCGATGATCACAACGGAGCCGCTTTCTCCCTTGCACACCGGACGGGTGTTGATGTTATTCCACGGCTGCCCTGGCGGGTGGTGTCCACGGGCGCACTCCCATCCGTTTGGGGCGGTCCAATCAAGACTGGTGCTTGTTGCTCCGCCTCCTGTTGGGTTCGGCGATGTGTAGTCGTTGACTACTTCCATTGCCGCCACGCAATCGGTGTCCTGTTTTAGCGCGATGACAGCACGGTCGGGACCTTCGGTACCGGTTACGGTTCCACACCGGGTGCCTTCAGCAGCGGAAGTATCAGTGGAGTCCTCGCGGTCCGGGTCGGGGTTAGCCTGGACGATCTCACCGTCTTTGATAGTGATCTTGCTCAGACCGCGTTCCACGATGAGCGTTTCTTCATCCACGCGAGTGAAGGTGAACCCGGTAAGTGTGACGCGCTCACCAGGGTTGAGCTGGGGAGCGTCCATCGCGAACGGATCTGTTTTCGAGCTAAACGTGTAGAAGCCGATTACCGGGTCGTAGCGCACTGAGGTGGCGATATTGCCTTCCTCGGGATTGCCGAGGTCAGCTAATGCAGGTTCAGATGCGTCGAGTCGAATCTTACATTCGAAGACTGGCCCGTTTTGGGCTTCTTCGCGGGTCGGAACTACACATCCACGTTCGGAGGAGGCCGCACCGAAGAAGGCATACGCGAGGGGGTCCACCTTGAATGTCTCAGCCGGTACATCCGTGTAGGTCTGTTCTGCTTCTGCCTCAGGTGAGGTATTTTCCACCGCTGAATTTGAAGCAGAAACGGAAGGCTCGGGAAGGTCCTCCGGCTCGCTCGAACAAGCGGTTAGGGCCAGGCCTAGCGAAGTGATAATCGTGGCTGTGCGCATCAAGTGCAGAGACATGATCTCGATTATGGCACTAATGCGGGTGCCTTTTACACCACTGCGCGTCCTTGTTCATACAGCTCTGCAGGCATCGGCCTGTGTAGCTGCCATTCGAAGCGAATCGGTTTTTCGCCGGAGTGTCGTACGTGTGACACGTTGCCAAGGAGCGTGAAGGCGCTTGCAACTCCAGCGGCGTTGAGGCGTGTGTTGCGTACGCACAGGTAGATCGAGTGGTTGTTCTCCAAGTGATGGATGTATCGCTGGCCGTCCTTTGAATCCAGCTTCGTCGTCGACTGTGATTCCCACTGGAACAGATCAGGAGATATTGGGTAGTCGGCGTAGCGGGTGGTTTCGGAGAAGTCCGCTTCGTTCTTGGAAAGAGTGACGAAGAACAGGTCCAGATCGGATTCGGTGGCGTGGTACACACCTTCGCGCGGCAAATGGAGAAGCTTCTTCAGGGGAGCGGTACGTACAGCAGCAGTCAGCTCAGCGGTGGAGTAGTCCGCGTGGGTGAACAGCACAGGTGCGTCGGGGCCAGTAACGGGTTTTGGAGTCACGCGTGATTGGTCAAGGCGGTAGTCGAAAATCTGCTGAAGTTCATTCCTAAAGGAAGGGACGCTTCGGATAGCTGACAGTGCGTCGTCGAAAGTCTCCGGTGGTTGGACTCCCGATTGGTTTGCCCAAATCATCGTGACCAACATGCGGGTAAACGTCTGGTCCTCAGGCGACATTGCGTCGTACGTCGGCCCGTTCGCATCCACAATGGCAAGGTATCGTTCTGCTCGAAGCGGGTCGTTGACGTGCAACATTGAGCGAATCCGAGTGAGGAAAAATTCTTCGCGCTCGGGAACTGTTTCGGGGACAGGGAGAAGATCTTGGCTCCGCAACAACCGTGTCCATCCACCGTCGGCCCGGTTGCGGTAGAGATCTTCGAGTGAAAGACCAGTGTTAGCTAGGAATGACGAAAGATCCGTCGTCGCTTCTTGCTGTACAAGCTCACGGATCTTGACGATTGAATTGCCTGCAACACGCTTGACGTTTTGAAGTACCCGTTCTTGTGTGACTCGGTCGAGTTGAATATGGGTGCCACCAGGAAGGGAGGGAAACTCTTGCTCAATCTCCGTCTTTAAGCGTTTGCCACGCCGACCGGTGAGCGCTGCATACCTGCGTTCAAAGTCGAAGTTTGTGTGTTGTTCGCCGATGAAGTCCAGGACGGTACACACCTTGCCTGGCATCTTGCGCAAGCCGCGGCCGAGCTGTTGGAGGAAGATGATCGGGCTCTCAGTCGGGCGCAGCAGCAACAAGGTGTTGAGCTCGGGGATGTCGACACCCTCGTTAAACAGGTCGACGGTGAACAGCACTTTGAGCTCGCCGTCGCGGAGGCGTTGGATAGCCTGGTCACGGTCAATTTGTGGTGTCTTTGAAGTAACGGCTGCAGCCGGAATACCAAAATGGTTAAACCGTTCCGCCATGAATCGTGCGTGATCGATGCTGACGCAGAAGCCGAGAGCCTTGAGCTCCGCGAGGTCGAACACACGTTTTTGGAGTTCGCTGAGGATGAGTTTTACGCGGGAATCTCCAAGCCGAACGTAAAACTCGCTCAGTGAAGCGGTGTCGTAAGCGCGGCTTGAGCGCGACCATTTCACGCTTCGGAGGTCCGTCTCGTCGTTGATGCCGAAGTAGTGCATTGGTGCCACGAGGCCGAGTTGCAGTGCATCCCAGAGACGCAGTTCGTAGGCGACGCGATAGTCGAAGAAACGCTGGACGTTGACGCCGTCGCCGCGCTCGGGTGTGGCGGTAAGACCGAGGAGTTCCTTCGGCTTGAGGTAGTCGAGCACCTTTTTTGTATGTGGAGGCTTCGGCGTGGTGGAACTCGTCGATAGCCACCACGTCGAACTTCTCAGGAGGGAAGCTTTCCACGTGTTTATGCAGCGTTTGGATAGTGGCAAAGATGTGTGTGCCCTGCCGTGGCGTGTGCGTTCCATCAAACAGTTCGCCAAAGTTATTGTCGCGAAGTACCTCCCGGTACGTGCGCATCGCCTGTCGTAACAATTCGCGCTGATGCGCGACGAAAAGGAGCGAAGGCTTGCTTTTCGACGCCGCAGCCAACCCCTTGTAATCCAACGCCGCAACAACGGTCTTTCCAGTGCCAGTTGCTGCGATGAGAAGGTTTCGGTGACGGTCATGTACGTCGCGCTCTGCCTCCAGTGCCTCAAGCATTGCCTGTTGGTACGGCCAAGGCTGCACCTCAAGGCCGGAGAGCTCAATGCGGTCGGATGGGGTAGTGCCAAAACGTTCGCGCTTGAGGGCTTCGAAAAGCCGGTCGTGGTCAGCCTTCGGCTCGTAGGTTGCGTAGTGCTTGTCGTTCCAATACGTCTCAAAGACTGCCTCGAACTTGCGCAGGATCTCAGGCGTGGAGGTTCGCGATGCGCGGACGTTCCACTCCACGCCATCGATGAGCGCAGAGTTGGACAGGTTTGAGCTGCCGATATATGCGGTGTCGAAGCCTGAATTACGACTGAACAACCAGGCCTTGGCATGCAGTCGCGTATCGCGTGACTCATAGCCCACCTTGACTTCGGCACCGAACTCTTCGACAAGCCGGTTAATCGCCTCGATATCGGATGCGCCGCAGTAGGTCGATGTGATCACGCGCAACGGAATGTTGTTGTCGCGGAGGTACTCGAGCTGGTCACGGATGACTGCGATGCCGGAGTTTTTGATAAACGCGCAGAGTAGGTCGACGCTGTCGGCGGTTCGGATCTCGCGTTTAATTTCTGCCGCCATGCTGAGATCACTACTGGCGTTCGTGAGCAGAGAAGCACCTGTCAGTGATGTTGGTTGGAAGCGCGGAGGCTCACCGAGCGACGCCTCGTACACCGCGTGGAGCAGTGTCTCTGACTCAATCGCATCATCGGGGTCGATGAGTTCCGCAAGCGTGTTAATCAGTTCGACGCGTTGCAGCGGCTCGCGAGTATTCAAAAGCTTCTGTGTCAGATGATCTGCGAGAACCCGAGTGATGGCGTCGGTATAGCGTTCGCGGTGCTGATCTGTGGCGTCCTCCAATGCGGGGCGCTGAAAACCATGTTCTGCTTCCGTAGCAGCGAGCCGCTCAAGAATGCGCTTGGTTACGGGGGTCTCATATGCGCCGAGGGGAAGCGAGGCGTCGTCGATAGGCATTGGTGCTCTACCCAAACCTTTCTGCCAGTAGCTCGACAGTTGGAATGTCTGCAGGCGCCCAGGTGAGGTCTGAGAGCTTGTTGGCCGCAACCCAGCGGACCTCTTCGTGCTCGGTGAGTATGGGTGTTCCGGAGACGAGCTCGCAGATGTAGGTAGACAGTTCCACAACAACATCACCAGTGTCATGCCTGGTAGTCACAACAAACTCGCCGACTTCCGCTTCGATCCGGAGCTCTTCCTTAAGTTCGCGTGCAAGTGCTGCTTGAGGGCTCTCGCCGGGCTCAATCTTGCCGCCAGGAAACTCCCAGAAACCCGCCATGGATTTACCTTTTCCGCGCTTGGCAGCGAAAATGCGGCCATCTTGGGCGATGACCGCACCGACGACCTCGATCGTTTTCACCATGGGGTCAGTTTAAACAGAGTGTCGACGTGGGGTCGTCGATACGCAAATGCTCTCAGATCTCTGCCTTGTCGATGACGTCGCGCAGGGTTTGGGCGGAGTGGTGGAATTTGGCGGTCTCGGTGTCGTCGAGACGGAGCTCGACGACGTTGCGCACGCCGCTGCGGTTGAGCACGGTTGGGGTGCCGATGTAGATGTCGTTGAGGCCGTACTCGCCCTCGAGAAGCGCGGAGACCGGCAGGACGACGTCCTCGTTGCGCAGGATTGCGCGCGTGATGCGGGCGAGCGCGTTGCCGACGCCGAAGGACGTGTTGCCTTTGCGTCTGATGATGTCGTAGGCGGCGTCGCGGGTTCGCACAAACATTTCGTCGATCTGTTTGTAAATATCCGGGTTGCGGGCGGCCTCCGTCTTAAGCAGCGCGGGGAGGGGAACGCCACCGATGGAGCCGGAGGACAACACCGGCAGTTCGGTGTCGCCGTGCTCGCCGATGATGTGGGTGTGCACCGCAGAGGGCGCGATGTCGAAGTACTGGCCCAGGTTGTGGCGCCAACGCGCCGTATCCAGCACGGTGCCTGCGCCGATGACCTGGTTCGACGGCAGGCCGGTCTGCTTCCAGGACACGTAGGTCAGCACATCTACCGGGTTGGTGGCTACAACGTAAATGCCGTTGAAGCCGGCGGACATGACTTGTTTGTTGATGGACTCGAAAATCTTCACGTTGCGCGCCACAAGATCCAGACGCGTCTCGCCGTCGCGCTGTGCAACGCCTGCGCAATTGACCACGAGTGCAGCATCCTTGCAGTCCTCGTAGGTGCCAACCGTGACATCCATGTGGTGGCCAGAAAACGGGATAGCGTGGCTGAGGTCTTCTACCTCTGCCCAGGCGAGGTCCTCGTTGATGTCGATGATGGCGAGATGATCTGCCAGACCCTGGTTCAAGATGGCGTAGGCGTACGCGGTTCCGACAGCGCCGGCGCCGATGAGGACAACTTTCGAACCGTGGGTAACAAACATACGACCAATCATTTCATGTGTTGATTACGGGGAGCGGGGTGGGTTGGTGGCTTCGAGGTTACTTCGGTAAACCGCTTTTTAAAGGGCGAATGCTGGATAACATCTATTGATGTCCAAGACAATCAAAGGAGCATCATGCTAAACGTGACAGACCTGCGAGGGCGAGAGACCTCGGTACGAGAACTGCGTGCAATTCTTCCTCGGGCGGGTACTGATGTGAGCTCCGCTGCTGAGCAGGTCGCGCCGATTGTCGACGACGTCCGGCACCGCGGTGCCGAGGCCGCACTCGAATACGGGGAGCGCTTCGACGGCGTGCGCCCAGACACGGTTCGCGTTGCTGCGGAGGCCATGCGTGCCACGTTGGATGGTCTGGATGCGGACGTTCGTGCGGCGCTGGAGACCTCGATTGCGAGGATCCGTCAGGTGCACGCGGAGCAAAAGCCCGCCGAGCGCACCACCGAACTTGCCCCGGGCGCGGTTGTCACCGAGGTGTTCCGCCCCGTGCGCCGCGTTGGCCTATACGTGCCCGGCGGCAAGGCGGTGTACCCGTCGAGCGTGCTGATGAACGCGATTCCGGCCCAGGAAGCGGGCGTGGAGTCCATGGTGGTGTGCACCCCGCCGCAGGCAGACTTTGACGGTCAGCCGCACCCGACGATCCTCGCCGCATGTGCGCTGCTTGGTATCGACGAGGTCTGGGCCGTTGGCGGCGCACAGGCGGTGGCGCTGATGGCCTACGGTGACGATGACCTCGAGCCGGTCGACATGATCACCGGCCCCGGCAACGTGTTCGTTGCAGCGTCTAAGCGCCTGGTCAACGGCGTAGTTGGCATTGACGCGGAAGCCGGTCCGAGCGAGATCGCGATCATTGCCGACGACACCGCCGACCCCGTCTACCTCGCCTACGACCTGATCTCCCAGGCGGAGCACGACGAGCAGGCCGCGTCGATTCTGATTACGGATTCTCCGGAGCTGGCTGAGGTCGTCGACAAGGAAATCGCGAAACGCTACGGCATCACGCTCAACGCTGACCGCGTGCGCGACGCGCTGGAAGGCCCGCAGTCCGGGATTTTGATTGTGGACGACATCGAGACTGCCGTGCACGTGACCAACGTCTACGCGCCCGAGCACCTGGAGATCCACACCGCGAATGCGCAGGCTGTGGCGCGCGAGATCAACAATGCCGGCGCCATCTTCGTCGGCCCGTACTCGCCGGTGCCACTGGGGGACTACTCGGCAGGTTCGAACCACGTGCTGCCAACGTCAGGTACCGCAAGGTTTGCCGCGGGGTTGAGCACGCACACCTTCCTCAAACCGATGAACATCGTCGAGTACTCCGCTGAGGCACTGGAAGAGGTCGCAGATGCCGTGATCACCCTTGCAGACGAAGAAGGCCTCCCCGCACACGGGGAGGCCATCAAGGCAAGGCGGGGCTAGCCGCCGGAGGCGAGGTACGTACTACTTCGCCTCGTACTCATATTCAGTCTCGGCGACAGCCTGTGGACGACCGGTGACGAAGTACAGGATGGTCATCACGATCAGGAAGCCCACACCGACGGCGAGTGCAACGTGGTAGTCAGGCAGCCACACCATGGTGCCGAAGGTGAAGAGGATGAAGGCTACCGCGAACCACTGACCGTACGGCCAGAACGGAACCGGGAACTTCAACGCCTTGACCTCTTGGGCGGTCATCTCGCGGCGGGAAGCGATGTGTGCGATCAGAATCATCAACCAGACGAAGATGGTGGCAAAGGTTGCAAGTGCTGCAATGGTGCCGAAGATGTCCGGGTAACGCTGGTTCAGGTACACACCGACGATCAGGGCGACGATAAGCATGGCCACAGTCATCACCGGAACATCGCGGTAGGTCTTTGCCATGGACTTCGGCGCCAGGTTTTCCTTGGCCAGACCTGCAAGCACACGACCGGTGGAGAACAAGTCAGCGTTAATCGCCGACAGGGAAGCGCTGAGCACAACCACGTTCAGCAGAGCTGCGGCCCAGCTCACGCCGAGAGTGTCGAAGATCTGAACGAACGGGGAATCATCACCGTTAATCGTGCGCCACGGGTTGATCATCAAGATGACCAGAATGGACAGTACGTAGAAGATCAGGATGCGCATCGGGACAGTGTTGACTGCCTTCGGGATAGAGCGGTCCGGATCCTCAGCCTCAGCACCTGCGACACCGATGATCTCAGTACCACCGAAGGCGAAGAGGACGAGGATGAAGGAAGCTGCCATGCCGGAGAAGCCGTTAGCGAAGAAACCACCGTCGTTCCAGAGGTTGTCAATGCCCATTGCCTCCGGGGACTCACCGAGGTTGAAGATCAAAATTGCGGCACCGCCGACAATCATCGCGATCACGGCACCGACCTTGATCAGGGTGAGCATGAACTCAAGCTCGCCAAACAGGCGGACAGCGGCAAGGTTAGCTGCACTGATGATCAGCAGTGTGACGGTGATCCAGACCCATGCTGGTGTTGTGGGGAACCAGAACTTCATATAGATCGTGATTGCCGTTAAGTCAGCCAGACACACGATCATCATCTCGAAGGCAAACATCCAACCGGTGATGTAGCCGCCGAGGCCACCCAGGTACTCGCGGCAGTACACCGCGAAGGAGCCACGCACTGGGTGACGCACACTCATCTCGCCGAGAGCTCGGAGGATGAAGTACATCACCGCGCCACCCAGGAGGTAGACGAGGAGCACAGAAGGACCAGCCGCCTGGATTGCGCCGGCGGAACCGTAGAACAGGCCGGTACCAATCGCTGAGCCCAGAGCGATGAAGTGGATGTGGCGGGCCGTTAGGCCCGGCATTTTCGGTTTGGGAGTGTCTTGTTGCGTAGGTGCAGTCATGGTGGACATTAACTGTGCTCTTTCAAATGACAATGTGCGAATCGAATCGCTTCGGGAAAATATTGGTGATGACAATGCCCTGGCTGGGCTGTCTCTTCCCGGTTTGACCATCCGGCGGTGGCACAGTGATTGGGGGCTCGCCGCGGGGGAGGGTCTCCGGGTGCGCGGCGTGTTCCGACGAATCCTTGACGCTAACGAAAAATCCCCCGCGCTTTGCTGCGAAGAGCAGTTAGCGCAGGGGCGAAAAGTCGGCCGACACCGCGCTACAGATGATGATGCAGGCGGGCCGGCTGGGTATTCGACAACGCGAAAGCGACGGCCTGGTCGGCCGTGGCGGAAAATGCGTTGCGGTTCATCACGAAGAGAACCATAACACGGCTGTCTTGAGTTTGGGGCGGAAATGCGAAATTAATTTTTCAGACGGTGTGCTTCGGACGGGTCGAGCAGGATCACGCCGCCTGAGCCCTCGAACGCTTTAGCGCCGTTCATCTGCGAATCTGTGCAGGCGGTTCTGCGGTTTTCGGGAAGGTCCTCGTCGTCGCCAAGTCGGTAACGGCCAATGCAACCCCAGCCGTTCTTCTCATTCGTCCATGCGGTCACGCTGCCTTGAAGCTCACCATTCTTAGCGGCTTCCTTGTATCCCTCAAGCGTCATCATTGCGACATCGCACGTGGTGTTGTCCTCCAGGGCGTACACGCCCATCTCAGTGCCAAGAATGTCGGAGGTGCCGCACTGTTCGCCCTTTGCCACCGTGTGTTCTTCGGTGATGCTCTGGGTCTTGCCCGGGCGGGAGTACACGCCGTCGTGGACCTCGAAGGTGTCGTTGCCATACTCGACGCGGACACCGCCACCGTTGAGGTTGGTGATCACGACGTCATTGATCGTGACACGCTCGCCTTCGTTGAGATGGTTCGGCTGGATGTCGTAACCCTGGGAGCCGGGAGAGACTGCGGTGATGAATCCACCGCGGTCCGGCTTGTACCAAATGACATTGGGGATTTTGGTGTTCGGATCGCCACCGGTGTGCTCTACGGGAGGAATCGGATCGACGAACGCGGCCTGGCAGAACACTGGAGTGTCATCCGGGTTCCTGCCGATCCGACACCCGAACACCCCTGAGTCGAGCCCAACAACATTGTGTTCGAACCGCGAAGGATCGACATCCGTGTAGTTGTCTTGAGTGTCCTCGGCCGACGTTTCCGGTGCGTCGGAAGCGGTCGTCGTGGATTCGGTGTCTTGTGCCGAATCCGAAACGGTTGGCTCAGGCAGGGCCTGCTCAGAGCTATCGCCGCAACCGGTCAAGGTTGCGGCGGTGACGAGTACTGCGGCGAGAATCGATGTGGTGCGGTGTGCGCGGGAAAACTGCATACCGCCTAGTTTAGGAACACCACGTGGTGCTCATAGGGAATTACGCCCCTGGTGTGAAGTGGTCGGAGGAGTATTGCCCGTCGGGGGAGATCTCAAACCAGGAGTTGTCGCGCTCGCCGCGAATTGTGCCGTCGGCCCCGTGGGTGAAGGTGTAATAGCTGATGGTCACCTGTTCACCGGGGTGAAGCACGTCGCCCACGGGTTGTGCGTCACCGCCGCCGACATCGTGGGTCGTGGCAAAGCCAATCTCTGACACCCACATCAACCGGTCAACGGGAGTGCCCTGGCTGTTGTCAATGTCTAAGGGCGGCATCTGCCCAGCCGGTGCGATTACGCACCCCAGATACCCGTCGTCATCTCCGCCGGCGGGGAAGTACGAACAGGTGGTTTTGGAGTCGAACTCCACGACGTACGCCGGGTACTCGCCGCCTTCTGTGAAGTCGGCGGGATCACGCTCGACGAGGGCAGCTTCTGTTGCTTGTGCGGAGGGGTCCACTGAAGATTCGTTCAGTTCCGCCTCCTGGACGTCGTCGCTGGTGGAGCATGCAGAAAGCGCCAGTGAGGCAACAAAAGCAGCGGCGAGGGCTGCTGCAGGCGTTGCGCGTTGTGTGTTCATGCACACGACCCTATTAGGCGAAGACGCCCACCGCCCAGGAACCGAGCACCAAAATCACCGAGAACACCCAGCAGATCGGGAAGGCGATGCGCAGGTACTTGCCCATCTCCGCACGTGCCAGGCCGAGCGCGAGCCACAGTGCAGGGGAGAAGGGGCTGACGAAGGTGCCGATGACGTTACCCACGATCATGGCAGACGCTGCACCCATACCGGAGACGCCGAACGCCTCTGCGGTTTGCTGCACGATCGGCAGCACAGAGAAGTAGTACGCGTCCGTCGACGTTGCCAGATCCAGCGGCACGCCGAGCAGGCCGATGATCACGTGGATGTACGGGCCGACGGACGCCGGCAGGATGGCGATCAACGACAGGGCGATCTGCTCGAGCATGCCAGTGCCGTCCAGGATGCCGAGGAACATTGCGGCAGCGAGGATGACGCCGGCCATGGAGAGGGCGGTGGGGGCGTGTCGTCGCAAAGCATCGCTCTGATCGTCGAGCGACGGGAAGTTTAGCGCCATGAGCAGCGCGGTGCCGACGAGGAACGCGGATGCTGGCGATGCCAAACCAGCAACCAGCACGCCGATGAGTGCGAGTGTGATCAGGGTGTTTGCCCACGTCACCCACGTGCCGCCGCGCTGGGTGAACTCCAACTTTGCACGCTCTTCTGCTTGGCGACGAGAAAAGTCTTCTGCAACCGCATGAACATCGACCAACTGGTGGTCGCCAGCCTGCTTGGCAGTACGACGCTGCTCGATCACACCGAAGATCGCGGCAACGACGAACACGAGGACAATGGCCACACCCTGGACCGGCAAGAGGTGGGCCCAGATCTCGTTCGGGGAAGGGCCGATGACGGAACTTGCGCGGCCAACCGGGCCACCCCACGGCAGCATGTTCATCACCGACGCCGACAGAGCGACGAGCGTGAGCAGGACGTAGCGCGACATACGCATCGCCTCGTAGAGCGGCAGCAACGCGGGGATGGTGAGCAGGAATGTTGTGGAGCCAGAGCCGTCCAAGTGCGCGACGATCGCGATGGCAGCAGTGCCGATTGTGACCAAAATCGGCTTGCCGCGAGTCGCGCGGATCAACGCCTTAATCACTGGTTCGAACAGGCCGACGTCCGAAAGAATGCCGAAGTAGATGATGGCGAAGATGAACATCACCACGACCTTCATGACTCTGTCGAGTCCGTCGAGGTAGAAGTCCGAAATCTCCGCAACGCCTGCGCCGGTGAGTATCGCACCGACGATCGGGATCAGCGTCATTGCGACGATCGGATGGGTTTTGCCTTTGAGGAGCAGGCCGACCGTCACCACGATGATGGCAAGGCCAAGCACTGTCAGTGCGAGGGGAGAAGTCATGGCTGGATACTAAATGATTGCTGAGAAAAAGCGGGTTTGATTCTTTAAAAACCGTTGAAATAGCAGATTGAGGGGGTAATGCCGTAGTGTTGGCAGGCGATGAGCATTTCCGAAAACGCCACCGGCGGCGAGAACGAGCCGGATAAGAATGTGTCGGAAAATCAGGAAAACCCGCAGGATGTCGCGGCCGAGATTGTTGAGGCCGTAGTAGAGGACACCAGGGATGCGGAGATTTCTGAGGTAACCGGCGCCGCACAAGATGAAGCGGCCATTGAAATTGAAGACAACGTGGTAAAGATCGCGGATGCGGACGAAGAGTCCGACAACGGCGATAACGCTGCAGATACCGCAGAGGAAAAGGCAGAAGAGGTAAAGCCGGAGAACGGCTTTGAAACCCTCGGCCTGCCAGACAAGGTTGTGGAGGCCGTCAAGCGCGTCGGTTTCGAGCAGCCCTCGCCGATTCAGGCACAGACCATCCCGCTGCTGATGGAAGGCCGCGACGTCGTCGGCCTGGCACAGACGGGTACGGGTAAGACCGCAGCATTCGCGCTGCCGGTGCTGTCCCAAATTGATCCCAAGAAGCGTCACCCGCAGGCACTTGTGCTCGCCCCGACGCGTGAACTGGCACTGCAGGTGTCGGACTCCTTCCAATCGTTTGCCGATCACCTGGGCGGCATCAACGTGCTGCCAATCTACGGCGGCCAGGCCTACGGCATTCAGCTCTCGGGGCTGCGCCGTGGCGCACAGGTGATCGTCGGTACGCCAGGTCGCGTTATTGACCACCTGGAGAAGGGCTCCCTGGACATCTCCAACCTGCGTTTCCTCGTGCTCGACGAGGCAGACGAGATGCTGAACATGGGCTTCCAGGAGGATGTTGAGCGCATTCTCGAGGACACTCCGGATGAGAAGCAGGTTGCGTTGTTCTCGGCGACGATGCCGAAGGCGATCCGCAAGATTTCGCGCGACTACCTGAACAATCCGGAAGAGGTCACCGTTAAGTCGGAGACCCGCACCAACACGAACATCACCCAGCGCTACCTGTTTACGGCGCACCGCAACAAGCTCGACGCGATCACTCGCATTCTTGAGGTGACCGAGTTTGAAGCGATGATCGTGTTCGTTCGCACCAAGAACGAGACCGAGGACGTTGCAGAGAAGCTGCGCGCACGCGGTTTCTCCGCCGCTGCCATTAACGGCGATATTCCGCAGCAGCAGCGCGAGCGCACGGTGGATCAGCTTCGCGACGGCCGCCTGGACATCCTCGTGGCCACCGACGTCGCAGCCCGCGGCCTGGACGTCGAGCGCATCTCTCACGTGCTTAACTACGACATTCCGAACGACACGGAGTCGTACGTCCACCGCATCGGCCGCACCGGCCGTGCAGGCCGTACCGGCGAGGCAATCCTGTTTGTCACTCCGCGTGAGCGCCGCATGCTGCGCTCGATTGAGCGCGTGACCAACGCGACCATCGAAGAGATGGAACTGCCGACTGTCGACGAGGTCAACGAGAGCCGCAAGACCAAGTTCATGGACTCCATCACCGAGTCGCTTGAGGCTTCTGAACTGCAGATCTTCAAGACCATGGTGCGCGAGTACTCCGCGGCCAACAACGTGCCGATGGATGACATTGCCGCAGCGCTTGCTACCCAGGCGTTGGCTGGCGACGAGTTCCTGATGAAGGAGCCGCCGCGCGACAAGCGTGACCGTCGTGATCGTCGTGACCGCGATCGTTTCGACCGCGACGACCGTCGTGGCCGTGACCGATTTGATCGTGGCGAGCGTGGTGGTCGTGGTCGTCGTGGTGACAGCGAGAACTTTGATACCTACCGTCTCGACGTGGGTAAGCGCCAGCACGTGCGCCCGGGTGCGATCGTGGGTGCCCTGGCCAACGAGGGTGGCCTGAGCTCCAAGGACTTCGGTCGCATCACCATCGGCGGTGACTTCACTCTGGTGGAACTGCCGAAGAACCTTGACCGCGCTGTACTGGACCGTCTGGAGGACACCCGCATTTCCGGTCAGCTGATCAACATCCAGCGTGACCATGGTGCACCGCCGCGTGATCGTGGCGGACGTGGCCGTGGCGGCTACCGCGGTGGGCGCGACCGTGACGATCGTGGGTACGGCGGCCGTGGCCGCGGTGACCGTGACCGCGGTGGATACCGTGGCGGGCGCGACCGTGATGACCGCGGTTACGGCGGCCGTGGCCGTGGCGACCGGGATCGCGGTGGATATCGCGACTAGTTCTTAGCGCGTCAACGACACGGGGCCATCTCGGAACCGGGTACAGTGTGGAAAGCATTTGCCCGGCCGGGGTGGCCCCGTTTTGTTTGTAAAGAGAGCACGCCTTCATGCTTCAACCGCGCCTGTTGTCCACCATCGCTGCATTCGTGATTGCGCTCGTCGCTGGGGTTGGGGTGCTTCCAGTGGAGGCGTCAGCGCAAACCCGCACTGTCACGCAGGGTGGATCTGTAGTGGTGCATGGCACCGGTGTGTGCACGGTGGGTTACAACGATCCGGCACGTCACCGCAGTTTTGTTGCGGCGCACTGCGGACGGAACGGAGCACGGGTGGAAATCGTCGACCCCGCTACCAATGCACGCAGCGGGGCAGTGGGCACCTTGTACCGTTCGCGGGCGTACGACGGCCACCTGGGTAACGACTGGGCTGCAATCCAGTGGGATCCAGGTGTGCGCCTTGACGGCAACCGCATCACAGGCGATGCCTGGGTGCACCCCAACGACATTCGAATGGGAGAGACCGTGTGCTACTTCGGTCGAACCTCGCATGCGGGTGGTGGACGCACCTGCGGTTCTTTTGGCGGGTCGGCGGATAACACGTTTCTCCTTAACGCACCTTTGACTCGCCCCGGTGATTCGGGCGGGCCGATGTGGGTGCCCGGTCGTGGTTTCGTTGGAGTGGTTTCCAGCATGTGGACCTCGCGTCAGTTGCCGCTCGTGCAAGGCAAGAACTTCGTCGTCGGCGTCGTGCCGCAGGACGGTCCGCCGGTACCAGATGCGCGCCTTGTCGGACTGTGGGCGCAGAACACGTTCCTACCGGGGCTGACTGGTCCTGTCGCTGAGGGGATCCGGGCAGTTATCGATACCATCCTGCGCCTGTTCACCGGGCTTGGCTTCCATGGCCCTGCGTCGCTGCACTACAGCTAGGTGTGTCGCCGCGCGATTGAACGTGGAATTTGCCTGCGCGCTGCGGTGTGAGCAGGTAATCTAAGGCGCGTCACCCGTGCCCTAGGAAAGCCATACAAATGAGAAAATTGGGATTCGCCGCCACTGTGAACACCGAGATCCGTAGCCTCGTAGCCGCCGCTGGTGCAGCCGCGCTGGTGCTGAGCCCAGCGGTTGCAACCGCGGCAACGCCGTCCGTTGTCGAGCAAGGCAAAGCCATCTACATCGAGGGCCACGGGGCCTGCACCATCGGCTATAACGATGTGGCGAACCGAAAGAGCTACACCGCTGCACACTGCGGCAGCGAGGGCGCGCGTGTGTCCCTCATGGACCGCGCGACCATGGAATTTAGCGAAGAGATGGGCACGTTCCACCCGTCGAAGAACTTCACCCGCCTGCCTTACAACGACTGGGGTTGGATCGAATGGGACGCCGGTGTGGCGATTGCCGGTAACTCGTATTCCGGCGACAAGGTGCTGGCCAAGGACGACGTGAAGATCGGCGACGAGGTCTGCTCACACGGCGAAACCAGCCACATGGGCACACGCAACATCTTGTGCGGCACGTTTGCCGGATGGTCTGCGGAATCCTTTGGCGTGCAGCTCGAAGGCTGGCAGCAGGGCGATTCCGGTGGGCCAGTGTGGGTACCGGGACGGGGCTTCCTCGGCGTGATGTCGGCTGCGGCACTAGGAGAGACCAAAGCACCTTCGATCGTGATTGGCGGGAAGAGGCAAACGGGCAAACCGGTGGGCTGGGCCGCGTCTATCCACGACGGCGAGACGCTGTCGGATCGTCAGTTCCAGATTGATTTTGCCAAGGCAGGCGGGCTGGACACCAGTATGTTTGAGGGCACCCCCGGAACACCAGGCACTACACGCCCGCCGATTGCTGTGCCGAATCTGCCAACGAAGCCAGCCCCGGCCCCAGTGCCTGGGCATCCAGGCGCCCAACAGGACAACCAGGCAGGCACCCAGCCGGGTGCGCAGCAGGATGTCCAGGGGGAGAAGGGGTCGTCGACAAGCAGTAGCTCGCTGTCTACCGGTGAGATCATCGGTATCATCGTCTCTATCTTGATCGCCGCCGTCCCTGTTGCGATGCAGTTTCTCTAACCTGCGCACATGAAAATCGCCCCGGATCCGCGCAGTACGGATGCGGGGCGATTGCTTGTGTCGAGGAGGTTTAGAACAGGTCCGTCGGCAGGAACATCAGGACAAGCACCAGAACCCACAGCACGTTGAACACGCCGGCGCCAGCGTTCGCCTTTGCCTTGGACTTCTCAAAGTCCTCGGTGACATCAGTCGGATCGGCTTCATCAGGAGAGAGCGCACCGATCGTGCCCAGCATCTTGCGCTGCTGCGGGATCACCATAGCCAGCAGGATCGCCCATGCGATCACGGACAGGATAATGGCCGAGTGCAGCCAGTAGTTGGTGCTGTAGCTCGCCCAATCTGCAAACATGACAACGCCGCCGAGCAGCGGAACAAGCGCGGATAGCAAGCCGTAGGTCTTCGTGATGCGGTAAAGCACCGACGCGCGACCCATCGCTTCTTCGCCACCGTTACGGGCTTCTTCAGCCTGGCGGGGGAACATGGAGGCGGAAACGACAACTGGGCCGAGCAGCAAAATGGCAGAGGCCACGTGCAGGAGGACAAGCAATGTATTCATGTGGCGCTACTCTACCTCACAGTTGTTGATTGGCGACGAGTCCCATAACGCCAGAACATGCACGTTTGATCACCTTCACGTCTTCTGCCGGTAGCGGAAGGCGGTATTGGGTGGCCACCTCCACGATGCGGGTGCCGTAGGCGCAGCGGGCTCGGCGATTCGGCGGCATCCACTCGGAGGGCAGTTTGTCGGACTTGGCCTGGTTCGCTGCGGAAGATACGGCGATGAGGTTGAGCGGGTCGTTGTAGAACGCGATGCGGGTGGCGTCGTCCCAACGGTGCGCACCGAGGTCCCACGCAGCGGAGACAGGGAGGATGTGGTCGATCTCGATGTCTTCGCGACGCATCACGTCCCCGGTAAACGGGTCGGTGCCGGTAGCGCCGGCGCCGGCACGCGCTTGGGCGACGGGCAGCATGTCCGGTGCGCATTGCGTGTTGTCAAGGTCGCGGACCACGATGCGCTCGCGTGTCGTGCACCCGGTGCCATCAATGGCCCAGCCGGGGCCAAACGCGGTGCGGTCGTAGCCCAGCACAGTCGCGCGCTGAGGGAGAGTCGGAATATGAAAACGCGACCGTGCCGTGGGAAACGGCACGATCGCGAGGGTGAAAATCACCAGGATTGTCAGGTAGGTACGCATACCTCCTTAGACGGCGGTTGAGCCTGCCTGGTTCCCACGAGTTGCGTCGAGGGCATCCTGGAAGGACACCTTTGGGTGTGCGAGGGCGTAGTCGGTTGCAGCAACAGCAGCATCGAACTCTTCCTCCACGCCCTCCTTCGGGCGGGTAGCCAGGGACACGCCGACCATGGCGATGGTGGCAAAGGCGACGCCCGGGACGATCTCGTAGATGATGTCGCTGAGGTAGGTACCCCACACAAACACGGTGACAGCACCGACGATCATGCCGGCCAGTGCGCCCGGCGCGGTGAGCTTGCGCCAGTACAGCGACGCCAGGATTACCGGGCCGAAGGAGGCGCCGAAGCCGGCCCAGGCGAAGCCGACGAGCCCCAGGATCGTGTCGGACGGGTTGAGCGCCATGACCATGCCGATCGCGGCAACGACGACCACCATCGTGCGCGAGAGCACGAGCAGGGTGGTGTGGTTCGGGTTCTTCTTAAAGATGCGGTAGAGGTCCTCGATCAGCGCCGAGGAGGTGACCAGCAGCTGCGAGGACATCGTGGACATAATCGCCGCCAGCACGGCGGTGAGCACGATACCTGCGATCAGCGGGTGGAACATGATGCGAGCCAGGTCGAGGAAGACCGTTTCAAAGCCGGACTGGTCGGTCACCGATGCGGACTTCTGGCCGAAGTAGGCGGTGCCCACCAGGGCGGTGATTGTTGCACCGGCGAAGCAGATGAATACCCAGATGCTGCCCGTACGGCGAGCGGCCTTTGCCTGTGCAGGGGAGCGCAGCGCCATGAAGCGGGTGACAATGTGCGGCTGGCCGAAGTAGCCAAGACCCCACGCCAGGTTGCCGATAATCGTTGCTGCGGAGACACCAGCGACCATGTTGAAGAAGTCGGGGTTACCGTTCTCCCACGGACCGTACGGCTGGGAGGTCGGCCACGTGAGGACGTCGGACGGGCTATTGAGTGCAAACAGCGCGAGCACCGGCACAATCAGCAGAGCCAGGAACATCAAGGTGCCCTGCACGGCATCGGTGTAGCTCACAGCCAGGAAGCCACCGATGAAGGTGTACAGCACGGTGACAGAACCGACGATCAACACACCGGTCAGGTAGTCACCGTCGAAGGTGGACTCGTAGTAACGGCCACCGGCGACCATGCCGGAGGAGACGTAGAACGTGAAGAAAACGATGATGATCACTGCGGAGGTGAAACGCAGCGCGCGAGACTGGTCGTGCGTGCGGTTTTCAAAGAAGCTCGGCAGCGTGATCGAGTCGTTGGACACTTCCGTGTAGGCGCGCATGCGGGGTGCGACCCACTTCCAGTTCGCCCACGTGCCAAGGAAGAGGCCGATGGCGATCCAGAGCTCACTGAGGCCGGAGACGAACAGCGCGCCGGGCAGGCCCATCAGCAGCCAGCCGGACATGTCCGAAGCACCGGCAGAAAGCGCCGCGACGAACGGATTGAGGCCACGGTCGCCTAGTACGTAGTCGTCGTACTTCTCGGTCTGTAGCCATGAGTAGAATCCGATGGCTACCATGACACCGAAGTAGAGGACGATCGCGAGGACAAGCCAGAAACTCTCTGACATAGTTTCTCCAATCTTCTTGTAACGTTCGCCACACTTTAACGCAAGGGTGCTCTACGTTGCACATAATCCTTAAAAACTTTTAGGGGTCAATTTCGGGGTGAGTGGTATAAGGGTGGGTATGCCTAAATACGTTTTGCACGGGCTCTGGACGTCCGACGCTGGACTTGTCATTTGGGCTGAGCAGGTAGAAGGCCACAAAATTGTGACGATTGGCCAAGTTCCGGAGGGGACTTTTCCGCCAATTGTGCATTCGCTTCTCGACGATTCCCGGTTCCGTCACCGGGAACTCCTGCTCCTGCAAACTCCGAAAGGGCGCCAAGTAACGCTGCGTGCTCCGGTGGCAAAGTTCGCGCCCGAGGATGCGATCAGGTTCTTGGAGAGCATCGTGCATCTCGACGGTCCATCACCGGCGGCAACCCCGTCGCAGCGCCAATCGATCGCACCAGATCTGTATTGGCTCATCCGCATGTATGCGGGGTTGACCAAGTTCATCCGAGCCGGGCGAGTGTCCATCCATGTGCCGTACCGGCAGAACCAGTGGTTTGCACAGTGGCAGTTGGGCACAGGTCTTGAGGAGAGGGGCTGGCTCGCGGAGATGATCGCCGCAGCGCCGGGCGTGCTCACGGCCAATAACCACAAGTTAAGCGAGGATTGTGCGACGACATTTACGCACTGGATTGCCTCGACTCGTCTGCGTGATACGGCGACGTCAGAAGCTGGCCGTCCGTTTCCGCGCCACGACTTTGTGCTGTCGCTGATGTTCGACACCCCGCTTCGTCGCGGCGGACCGAGCCTGGCGCAGCAGATCGGTGATTGGAACGGCACGATCACCGCGGCGAATCTGCAGCTGGTCTTCATTGCGGAAGACCCGCAAGAGCCGTTGACAGATCTTGACGCCAACCGCGACGGCGACGGCAGTAGCAACAGTGACGCCGCTGCAGCGGAGCCGTTGTGGCCGGTGCGGATCCAGGTCCGCTCGCAGGCGGATTCACCCCGCCCGGTTCGCATGGCGGATTTTGATAGCGCGTCGGCGGATCACCTTCGTGGCCAGTTGCGCTCCGCGATCGCAGTGTCGGAGCTGCTCGATCCCTCACTGCATGGTGCCCAAGGGCGTACTGACGGTGATTGGGATGTGCTGCTTACGGCTGATCAGATCGTCGAGTTCGTCCAAAACGTTGCGCCCAAGTTGCGTGCGGAAGGCTTCGTCGTCATGCTGCCGCGAACGTGGGCGACGGCGGAGACGTCGTCGCAACTGAAGCTTGCCCGTCACGAGGACCCGCACGATTCCGCCACGGTCACTCGCATGGGCTTTGACACGCTGGTCAAGTACGACTGGCGCCTTTCCATCGGCGGAGTGGAATTGACTGACGATGAGATGGCGGAACTTGCGCGCTCCAAAACCGGGCTGATCAAACTGCGCGGGGAGTGGGTGCTGGCCGATACCAAGCATCTGTCTAAGTCCGCGAAGTATCTGAACAAGCTCAAGGAAAGCACGCTGAAGAACGCGCTCGCCGAGGCGGAAGCCGCCGAGATCCACGCGCGTCTTGCAGAAGCCGGTGGCAGCGAAGATGCCGAACAACTTGCAGAGATCGCACGTGCGGCTCGCGCGGAGTACGAACGGCTAAAAGAAGCGCAGGGCGAGGGTGTGGTCTCCGCTGCGGAGCTGCGTCAGCTCGCCTTGGAAACTGGCGACGATAGCCCGATCGCGTTTACCGGCTCACCCTGGTTTACCTCGCTTGTCGGCGGCACCGACCGCCCCGCGCCTGAGCGCGTAGAGGTCCCTGAGACTGTCAACGCCGAGCTGCGCGAGTACCAGCGCCGCGGTGTGGACTGGCTGTACTACATGTCCCGCAACAACCTTGGGGCTGTGCTTGCGGACGACATGGGGCTCGGCAAGACCCTCCAACTGTTGTCCCTGCTCGCGGTGGAAGAGGCGAACGGCAGGAAGACCGGACCAACGCTTGTGGTCGCACCGACCTCAGTAGTGGGCAACTGGGCGCGCGAAGCAGCCCGCTTCGTGCCGGGTATGAAGGTGCGGGTCCACCACGGCACGGGACGGCTCAAAGGTGACGAGCTGTTCGCTGCGGCCGAAGAAGCGGACATTGTCATTTCCTCCTACGGCACGGTCGCCCGCGACGTGAAAGACCTGGCCAAGGTGCGTTGGGATCACGTGGTGCTGGATGAGGCGCAGGCGATTAAGAATTCGGGCACGCAGGCGTCGAAAAGCGTGCGCGCCCTGCCAGCACGCCACCGCATCGCGCTGACCGGCACGCCGATTGAAAACAAACTGTCGGAGCTGCGTAGCATCCTCGACTTTGTTAACCCCGGCATGCTTGGCTCCCAGTCGTTTTTCCGCAACCACTTTGCCAAGGTCATCGAGGCCCGCAGCGAAGATCCTGTCGCGCTCGAGATGAGCGAGCGGCTTCGCCGTCTCACCGCGCCGTTTATCATGCGCCGGCTGAAAACTGACACGGCGATTATCAGCGACCTGCCCGAAAAGGCAGAACATGTCATCGCCGTAGACATGACAGCCGAGCAAGCCGCACTGTACAAGGCGCTCGTGGACACAATGCAGGAAGAACTGCAGAACCGAAAAGGCATTGCGCGCAAGGGGCTGGTGCTGTCCACCATCACGCGCATCAAGCAGATTTGTAACCACCCGGCGCACTTTCTTGGCGATGGCTCCCCAGTCACCATCAAAGGCGTCCACCGCTCCGGCAAAGTACAAAAACTCATGGAACTGCTGGACAACGCTATCGAAACCGACCAGCGCGTCCTGATCTTTACCCAGTACAAGGCATTCGGCGACATCCTCCAGCCGTACCTTTCGGAGCGCCTCGGCGGGAAGATCCCATTCCTCCACGGCGGCGTGGGCAAAACCGCGCGCGACAAGATGGTGGAAGATTTCCAAACTGATAACGGCCCGCGCGCCATGATCCTGAGCCTGAAAGCCGGCGGCACAGGACTCAACCTCACTGCGGCCTCTATGGTCATTCACCTCGACCGCTGGTGGAACCCAGCCGTAGAAAACCAGGCGACCGACCGCGCATTCCGCATCGGACAAGACAAAAACGTTACCGTGTACAAAATCATCACCCGCGGCACCATGGAAGAATCCATCCAAGACATCCTCGACGGCAAAACCCAACTCGCAGGCACCGTCGTCGGCCAAGGCGAAGGCTGGATCACCGAACTGGACACCGATGATCTGGCACAACTGATCAGCTACAGGGGGCAAAATGACTAAACGCCCACGCGAAGACAACGTCATCTACGCCAACTTCGGCGCACGCACACGCGTCTCCAGCCCAGCCGAAACCGGGGCGCAGACCAGCGAACCCTCGCGCGTCAACAGGCTATCCGCACCAGCGATGCGCATATTCAACGCTGCAGTGCGCCAAACCGACGTCGCGCGCGCCAAACGCGGCCGCACCTACGCCGACGGCGGGCACGTCCTTGGGCTGACCGCCGTAACCAACGGCATGCACGCAGACGTTGCTGGCAGCCAAAACGAGCCCTTCCGCACCACACTCGTCCTGCCACACCGCAGCCGCGAAGACATCGAAACAGCCATCGGCTCGCTTTTGCGCGAAGCAGGTTCCCTCGAGCGCCTCCGTGCCGGGGAACTCAATGACGACGTCCTTGACATCCTGCTCTGCTCCTCACCCGACGAGGTGCGGTTTTACTGCGACTGCCCGGACAACGCCCAAGTTTGCAAGCACGCGGTCGCGCTCGCACAGTGCGCTGCCGAACTTATCGACGACGACCCGAGCCTCATCCTCTCCATGCGTGGCATCACACTTAACGCGCTCGAAGACCGCAAACGGCGCGAATCACACAACATGGCGCTCGAGAACTCCGCGCCGGGTTCGCCGTACTTCTGGGATGGCCACGACCTGCCCGATCTGCCACGCCCGAAGATCGCGCCGATGATCGAGGACTCGGACATCCACTTGCTGCACCGTGCGATGCAATCTGTGTCGTTTACCAACATCGACCAATTGCGCGCGGTAGCAGATATCGAGGATCTTTACGACGACCTCACGCGTTCATAGTTCATATGTTCGAATATATTGTGTGCTGTGTCGTGGTGGGGTGGTAGTTGTTGTGGGTATGACGCGCACGACATTCATTCACACCTCCGACCTGCAGTTGGGCATGACAAGGAAGTTCCTGTCCGCCGACGCCCAATCGCGTTTCAATGAAGCCCGGCTCCGCGCGGTGACGCGCCTCGGCGAGATCGCCGAAGAGCGCGGGGCCGAATTTATTGTGGTTGCAGGCGACGTGTTTGAACACAACTCACTCAAAAAAGAAACACGCGGGCGCGCACTCGAAGCATTGCGGCATCTCCCAGTGCCGGTGTATCTGTTGCCGGGAAACCACGACCCATTGGTGGCGGATTCCATCTTTAATTTCACCTCTGACATTGATGGGGTGACGGTCTTGGGAGACTCCACGCCCGTGGAGGTCCGCGAAGGCGTGGAGATTGTCGGTGCGCCACTGCTGGCCAAGCATGCCTCCGAGGATTTGTGCGCGAAGGCGATTCGGAATCTGGAGCCGACAGAAAACGTGCGCATCTTGGTCGGCCACGGCCAGGCAGAAGGCTATGGCACCGAGGAGACGGCGGCGCTTATCGACATTGCCAAACTAGATGCGGCAATCGATCGCGGCGTGATCGATTACGTGGCGTTGGGAGATACCCACTCCACGCAATCACTGTCGGACTCAGGTCGAGTGTGGTTCTCCGGCTCCCCGGAAACCACCGACTACTTCGACCGTTCACCTGGCGCGAAGGGCGGGGAAGTGGATTCCGGCAACGCGCTAGTCGTGACCGTGGAGAAGGACAGTCTGACATCCACAGTCGAGGTTGAGAAGGTTCCGGTTGGCACCTGGACGTTCGAAGCACGCTTCTGGGAGGTCAACGATGCCGACGATGTTGCCGCGGTTATCGACGATCTGAAGGCCTATCCTGCGAAGGATCGGACCGTGATCAAGTATGCGCTCTCCGGCACGCTTGGCCTGGAAGCAACCCGTACGTTGCAACGAGAGTTAGACGAGTTAGAGCCGGTCTTTGCCGCTCTCTACGAGCGGGAGCGGTTGATGAGCCTGCACCTCGAGCCAGACGAGGAAGAGCTAGAGAATTTGCCGCTGACGGGTTACGCCAAGGAGGCGATGCGCGAGCTTATAGGTGTTGCTGGCGATGAGGCTACAGCGCGCGATGCCGTGAACTTGTTGTTCCGTCTGTCTAAGGAGGTCCACTAATCATGCGTATCCATTCGCTGACCCTCGACAATGTTCGTGCGATTGAGCACCTGGAGCTGCGTGACCTGCCGGATACAGGCGTCATCGTTGTCCACGGACGCAACGAGGCCGGCAAGTCGACCATCTTGGACGCGCTTGATGCAGTACTCAACGAGCGTCACACTGGCGGCGGCAAGAAGATTCGCGCTCTTGCACCCGCAGGACGTGACGAATCACCAGAGGTAGAACTCAACGCCACGATTGGCGGCACCACGTTTACCGTGCGCAAGCGATGGCTCAAGGGAAAGAAATCAGAGCTGACGGTGCACACGCCGGTCCGCGCTAACTTCACCGGCCGCGAAGCCGACGATGAGCTTTTGCGGATCCTGGACGAGCACCTGGATACAGCGCTTACTCAGACGCTGTTTCTCCGCCAGGGGGACCTCGATCCAGCGATCGCTGCTGCCGGTATCCCGACGATCTCTCGTGCCCTTGACGCGGAAGCCGGAGAAGGCGAAACCGGTGAGGAAGATTCAGACCTCGCCCGCGCCATTGATGCCGAATACGGAAAATATTGGACCAACGCGCAGCCACCGAAGAAGAAAGCACCCTATGCGGCGTTGTTTACCGCCGTAGAGGATGCCCGCGAGAAGCTGCGAACACACGAAGCGGAAGTGCAGCAGCTGTCGCAGTACGTCGATGAGGTTGAGCGACGCAAGAGTGAGATCGACAGCATCGACAAGGAACTGCCTGATGCCGAGCAAGAGTTGCGTGAGCGCGAGCAGGCAAGCGCTGCGGCGAACCAGGTCCGCGATAAGGCAGCTACCGCCCAGGAGCGCCTCGAGCGAGCGACGATCACTCGCAAACGTGCTGAGCAGGATGTAGCAGACCGCAACGCCCTGAAGAAGCGCGTGGAGTTGGTCAAACATGAGGAAGCTCAGCTCCGTGAAGAGATTGAGCCTGCACGAAAAGCCCGTAACGAGGAAGGGGAGAAGATAGCAACCCTTCTTGCGGATGTCGAGGGCGCGAAGACACGACTTACAGACGCACGCACTGCATCCAAACATGCAGAGACCTTGCGGGATCTTGCACGGGCGAAGCGTCGCCTCAAGACCATCGACGAGCAGCTCGAACGCATTGGCACGGTAGAGCAGGCGTATAAAGAACTGCTCTCCAACGCGCCAGAGCGCGACGTCACTGACAAACACATTCGGGACCTTGAACAGGCAGAAAACGAGGTCACACTCCAGCGCCGTCTGCGCGACGCATCCTCGGCAAAACTAGAGATCACCGCAGATCATGCGACGATCACTGTCGATGGCGATGATCGCCCCATCAACGGTACGGAAACCGTCGCGGTCTTCGAGGGCTCCACGTTGCAGTTGGGTGAATTCGGCGTGGTGTTCCGCGCAGCCCAAGGCTCTGCAGATCCCCAAAGCGCCGTAGAGAAGGCAGAACGCGCATTTGCTGATGCACTTGCCGCCACCGGTTGCGACAGTGTTGATGAGGCCCGTGCCGCCCGCGACGCCACGCAGGAGTACGCCTCCGAACTCAAGGTGGCGCGCCAGCGTCTCGACGACACCCTCGCCGGTGCATCCGCCGACGAACTGCGTGCCGAGCGGACCAAACTGTCGGCACAGGCTGAAGAGCTTGCGGCAGCGCTGAAAGACACTGCTGCATCCGATGTCGTAGCGGAGGTGGACGAAGCCGACGCAGAGGAAGCGTTGCGCGAGACGCAAAAGGCGCTCGCTAACGCAGAACGTGACGTGGACGCTGCCGAAGCCGCACTGAAACCCTACGTAGACAAAACCGCAGCACACACGCTGACCGTCCTGGAGACCCGTCTGGAGGCAAAAACAGCAGAAGCCTCTGCAGCAGCCGCGGAACTGTCCCGTGCGGAGGAAACAACACGTGCCGAAGATTTGGACAAAACTCTCCAGCAAGCGTGTGAAGACGAAACCGAATCCCAACAGGTTGTTGACGCGCTAAAGGCGGAATTGGCGGAAGCGGATCCCGAATTCGCCGCATCCCTGCTGGAGGGAGCCACCACACGTCTGAGCAATCTGGAGAAGCGCAAGAACGATGCACAGAACCGAATCCGCGAGCTCACCGGATACATCGACATGGCCACCGGTACTGCCGAGCAAGCCGACCATGCTGCTGCGGAGCTCGAGATCGCCCAAGCCGCCCTTGACCGTGCAACGCGACGGGCAGAGGCGGTGAAACTCCTACGCGAGACTATGCACCGCCACCGCGACGTTGCCCGTTCGCGCTACGCGGCGCCGTTTAATGCCGCAGTGCGCGAGCGTGCCCGAATCCTGTTCGGCCCGAGCGTAGATTTCAACTATGGCGATGACCTGACGATTACGGACCGCACCGTCGATGGCGTCACGGTGCCACTCGATCAACTCTCGGGAGGCACCAAGGAGCAGTTAGCAATCCTGACCCGCTTTGCCATCGCAGACCTGGTGTCCGGAGAGGGGACAGGTGCTCCTGTGCCGGTAGTTGTTGATGACGCGTTGGGTGCGACCGACCCGGAGCGCCTCGCTCGCATGAACTCGCTATTTAGCCAGGTAGGCAAGCACTCACAGGTGCTCGTGCTCACGTGTTTCCCGCAACGATTCGACCGCGTATCGGCTGCACGGACCTACGCAGTGGATGACTTAAAGGGGATTCATAAGGGGATTGGATAACATCATCGGTTATGGCTACTCAACCGCGCTGGCTTACTGAGGACGAGCAACACCTCTGGCGACTGATCCTGGCTGCCTCGAAGAAGGTAAATAACGCCATCGATGAGCGGCTGCAGGAAACCGCAGCCATGTCTGCTCCCGAGTTCTCAATCCTGGTGGTGCTTTCCGAAGCCCCAGAACGGACAATGCGACTGCGCGAACTGTGTGCCGAGCTGCAATGGGACCGCTCGCGTGCGTCGCACCAGGTCACACGCATGGAAAAGCGCGGATTGGTGTCGAAGAAGGTGTGTCCGGGCGATGCGCGCGGCGTATTGGTGACTATCACCGATGAAGGCTTCACACGCCTGGAATCTGCAGTGCCGGATCACGTCGAAACCGTCCGCCGTCTGATCTTTGATCAACTGACAGACGAACAAAGGCACGTACTTCAAACCTGGCTGAACGATGTCATCGCAGTCGACCCACGTACCCCTGACGGTTCGTAAAAATCTCGCAACATGTTTCCAGAACCATTGCCGGAGCGAGGGAAGCGGAGTTTGATGGAGGCATGTCTTATATGAATAGCTCCCAGAACTTTAGTAACACTCCGAAACGACTTGAACGGTCGATGACTGATAAGTACATCGCGGGCGTATGCGGTGGCATCGCGAAATACTTCGGGGTGGACTCCACCCTCGTTCGCGTGGTCTTCATCCTGCTGGTACTCGCCGGGGTAATGCCGGGCCTGTTGGCATACATCGTTGCTTGGATGATCATGCCGGCAGAGTTCTAAAACACAGAGTTTTAGAAAATAATGCAGCCCGTGATGTGGTTCGTCGCTACGAACTCCATCACGGGCTGACGCCTATGCGCGGGGCTATCCCTGGTTGAAGTACCCCGGCTGATCAACCGGTCCAAGGTTGCCGGTGCGCAGGTATTCGACAACCTGACGGTCGACAGCCTGGTTGCCGCGCCCGACGTGACCGTGGCCCGGGCCGTGAACCGTCACCACGTGCGAGCCCATCGGCTGGGCGATGCCGAAGCGTCCCGCATACATGGTTTGCGGATCACGCGTGGCGTTGATCTGCAGTGGACGAGTCTTCAGCTTCGAACCGTTGAGCGCCACCTTGCCCGTGACTGGCGCTGCGCCGTTGCAGGTCACACCAGAGCCGAACTGCAGAGCAGGGGCGGTGATGACCTCGCCGGTCTGGTTGGCCCAAAACGCTTCCGGAATAAGGCCGTAGTCCGGCGCAGCGATGTTCTCGTTGCAGGTCTGCACGGCGAGCAACTCGTTGCGGGCGATGGACTCGTCTTGGAGGAACTTCATCAACTCAGGCGCCGGCTTGGCCTGGTCTTGCTTTAGCGAGCCATTGGTGAGCCGTGCAAGCGAGTCCCAGTCCGCAGGCGAGGGCAGCACATTGCGAGTGGCCAGCAGCAGCGGTGATGACACCTGGTTCGCACCCGGGTTGAGCATGCGGGAGATAATGCCTTCGCCCTCTACACGGGCCTTGCCGGCAGCCGACATAGCGTCTGCGCCCGCTTGGCCGGCAAACGCGAGTGCAGGCGGAAGGTCGCCCACACGGGCTGGCGGTGGGGTCACGGTCGGGTTAGTGCCGGACTGTGCGACGACCACGTTCGACCAGTACTGGTACGCCTTCAGTGGGGTATTGCCCATGCGGTACTTTGCGTCGTTTGCGGCGACCCACGCGAAGTACTCGTTTAGTGCACGTTCGTAGCCGCCCTTTTGGTCCAGCAGGATCTTCGACCACTGGTCGTTCGGGTTCATCGCGGAGTCGAGGACGACCTTGTCGGTGCGGTTGGGGAACATCGACGCGTACGCCGAGCCCAAGTACGTGCCGTACGACAAGCCCATGATTGAGATGGTGTCGTATCCAAGCGCCCAGCGGACCATGTCCCAGTCACGGGCGTTGTTGTAGGTGGTGATCGTCTTGGTGTAGCCCGGACGAGGCTTCTCGCACAGTTCGCGGGTGAGTCCGCCTTGGGTGACCGTGGCGTCCCATGTCAGCTTCGCTATGTCGGCAGGGCCGTTCATTGCAGGGTCAGCGCACTTCAACTGAGTAGAACCAATCAGGCCACGCGGTTGTACCGCTACGAGATCCCACTCGTTGCGCATCTCCTGCGGCCACTTCATGCCTTCGTTCATGCCGAAGAAGCTGTAAGCATCGCCACCAGGCCCGCCTGGGTTGCCGAAGATCGCGCCACGACGTGCACCCGGATTTTGAGCCGGGATCTTGATAAAGCCAACGGAGATGTCGCCAGCCGTGGGGTTGTCGTAGTGCATGGGCACCAAAATGCGGCCGCACTGTGCGCCCTTGGCATCAACGTAGAACGGGCACGACTCCCACGTAATGACAGGGGAAGTCGGCTGCGCGTGAGCAGGGGTTGCGGTCAGTGGTGACAAGGTGAGTGCCAGCGCGCCGAGTGCTGCAGCACTTCGCTTGACGACGCGTCTCGTGACCGACTTCAACATAGCCAGGCTCCTTTTCTCCATACCTAAGGTTTCGCTTAACCGAATCTACCGGAGTTGTCAGCTATCGCCACGCTACGCGCCGATTCTTTCGCGAATTGCACGCTGCACGTGGTCTTGATCCGCCACGGCAACGAGGCAGTCATCTGCATTGCGGACACAGATGCGCACCGTGGGCCCGCCGAGGGTGAACGCGTCCGCATCGGCGTAGCGGTCCGGCTGGTCGGTCAGCATGGCAATACCGGTGAAGTGGATCAGGCTGGGTTCTTCTCCGGGGCGCACGTCCTTGATGTCCGAATATGAGATGGTTCTGGATCGGCTGCCAAGGGTGGTGGTGAGGGAGTCGTGGTCAAGAACCAGCGCCACTTTGCGGGAGAAAATCCAGAGCCCCCAAAGCACCACCACGAATCCAAACAACAGCGCACCGTAGAGTTCGCCGCTCAACGCTGCAACGACGACTGCCACAATGACGAAACCCGCGACGAATGCCGCGGGTAGACCGCCTGGATGGCGGGTAAACACTTTCCGCTCCATGGCGGCGAGTATAAGGCCTACTGCTTGATGCCGGAGCCTTCGATCTCGATGCCGACCTTCTCGCTGACCAGCATGCCGCCGGAGTTCAGCGGTGCCTGGAAGTCGATGCCGAAGTCCGTGCGGTTAATGGTGGTGCGAGCTTCGAAGCCGATGCGTGTGTTGCCGAACGGATCCTCTTCGACGCCAAACGTCTCGACGTCAAACGTGATCGGCTTGGTGGTGCCCTTGATGGTGAGGTCGCCAGTGACGGAGCCGTTTCCCGACTCATCGATGTTGAACTCGGTGGCGGTGAACGTCATTTCCGGGTGCTTGTCGACGGCGAAGAAGTCGTCGCCACGCACATGCTCATCACGATCAGCGTTGTTCGTATCGACGCTCGCGGTGCGCACAGTGCCCGTCGCGGTGCTCTCGGCCGGGTTCTCGGCGATGGTTAGTGTTGCATCGAAGTCGGTGAACTCGCCGCGGACTTTGGTCACCATCGCGTGGCGCACGGTGAAGCCGATGGTGGAGTGGGCAGGGTCGAGGTTGTAAGTACCGGTCAGGTTAGTCATTGCGTCTCCTTTATTCGATGTCGTTACGTGTGGCGCCGACTGTAACGGAGTAATGGTGACACGTCAACAATTGTTTGACCGGCAATTTGCTGGTTGAGAAGTAGCTCGCTTAATGAGCAGATATGCTCCGGCGGTCGCCGCCACGGTGGCCACTACAGAGATCGCAAGATCGCTTGACGACAACGCCGCCAAGTCCACCCCGTCCACGCCGAATGCGTCCGGCGCGTAGGCGAGCGTGTTGCCGACGGCGTGCACCGCAGCCGCCGCTTCAATCCCACCGGTTGTGTGGGTGAGGAAGATGGCGCACAGCGCGAACACGGTGACGCTGACCATGCCTTGCCATCCGTAGTGGTGGCCTGACAGGAAAAACAGCAGCGGCAGCAGATACGCAATCACGGCGGGGGAGAACCACTGGCCGGTGATCTGCACGAGCGAGCCGCGGAAGAAGAGTTCTTCGGACAGCGATTGGAGCGGTGCCATCGCGACGATGACGGCCAGTGCCGCGAGATTCATCGGGGTAAATGTCGCCTGGGACCGGTCCGAGATAACGACTGCGTAGATGCCCTCGGCGCCAAGGAACAGCAGGGCGGGTAGCAAGGCGAGCCCGAAGTTGCGCCACCTAAAGCGCAGTTCTCTCGACCACAGCGCACGGGGGTCGCGGCCTGTCACTCGGGCAGCGATGAACCCCGCGGGGATCATCGCCACCCACCCAATAAATGTTGCAGCTGCGAGATACGGATGCCCCAAAAACGAGTATTCCGCGAACGCGCTGACCTCAGGATGGGCGATCTTCTCGTACAGGTAGAACAGGCCGATCGCCGCGCTCGTTAGCGTGACCAAAAGCACCAGAGCGATGACGAGTTCAATCAACGGACGCCACCATGCCGGCCGGGGTGGAGTGGGGTTGTCAGTGTTGGGCGGTGTGGCGGGTCGTCGATACGCGCGTCCGAGGAGGTGGTAGGCGGGGGATAGCGAATCGTTCATGATGTCACCTTTATTGCTACTCGCCGTGTTTCTTATCCCAGCGATACCTGCGGATGTCAAAGATTGGCAAAATGACGATGTAGTAGACCCCCCAGTGTCCACGCGGCCGGTTTGAGTAAGTTGCTTAGGTTGAAATTATCCCTGTCAACAGGAAACACGATATACATGGCGGGGACGGCCAAGGGGACGATCACGAATCTCTGCCACCATGGCGGAACCCATGGCGCTCCATTCTCTTCTCTTGCGGCAAGTGCGCCGCCAAAGCCCATTTCGAACCGAGAGCCCATTCCGAAGCCTCCTTACAACAAAAAATTTAACACCGCCCGCGTGACAACGGGCGCGACAAGGAGAGGGCTGCGAACTTGCACTCCCGGAACGACCCCACAAACAAAAATCTCGAGACACCGAAGGAACGATGTCTCGAGACAACACAGCGTGTCCCCGACAGTGTCCGAAGTCACGACATATTTGACGGGGTGTG